>JBJDYM010000283.1:0-56577 GCA_051867315.1 Faecousia sp. | reverse complement strand
ACCTCGCTTTTCTCGGCCACAGAGGGGAGGGCAAGAACCCCACAAACAACAATTTATCTCTCCAAAAACCATGGAGAATGCTCTTGAAAAAACTTCTGTCATGGGGTATCATTGCCATAAAACGAGAGACAAAGGATGATGCACCATGGGATATGAAATTCTGCATCCCGGCCAGGGGAGTCCGGCGGCGATCCGGGGCGTGCTGTTTGATATGGACGGGGTGATTCTGGATTCGGAGAAGCTCTACGCCAAATTCTGGGCGGCGGGCTGCGAATATTACGGCTATCACATGACTTATCAACAGGCTTTGGGTATGCGCAGTCTCAGCGCCCAGGCGGGGCAAAGCTACCTCAGCTCCCTGTTCGGGCCGGAGATTTCCTATCCCCGGGTCCGTGCCAAGCGGATTGAGCTGATGGATGCCTATGTGGAGGAAAACGGCATCGAGGCCAAGCCCGGGATTTTTGAGCTGCTGGACTATCTGGCAGGCCGGGACATCCCCTACGCCATCACCACCGCCTCGCCCACTGACCGGATTCAAAACCACCTGGGCCGGCTGGGGCTGTATGACAGATTTCCCCATATCTGCACCGCCCACGAGGTGGCCCACGGCAAACCCGCGCCGGACATCTACCTGCTGGGCGCACAGACCATCGGCCTGCCTCCGGAAAGCTGTCTTGCCCTGGAGGACAGCTACACCGGCATCCTCTCCGCCCACCGGGCCGGGTGCCTGGCCACCATCATCCCCGACCTGGACCAGCCGGGGGAGAACATCCTCTCCATCGCCTACGCCAGAGCGGATTCTTTGACGGATGTGGTGGATTTGCTGGAGGGGCGGTAACCGATATTTCGTAAGCAAAATGAACCGTAGTCCGGAAAGGTGGTTTGTATGGTTGAACAAAGCATTCGCAGCTTGTTTTCGAAATATCCCGAAGTGATTTATGGATTTACGGATATTTCGTACAGCTCCTATGCAAGTGAATATCAGTCCGCTTTGGTGTTTGCTGTTCCCTATGGAGAACAACTTACGATTAACACATATACGGAAGAGAGGTTCGAAAAGGGGATTCAAGATGCCAAAAGGAAATTAGAAGAAATTCTGGCGCAACTGGAAAAAATCCTCAATGGCAGTGAAGTCAAATATGATATTCCACCTGCGGCGCAAAGCAATGAAGTGGACTTGGCTGCTCCCTTTTCCTTCAAATATGCAGCTGTGAATGCCGGACTGGGCTGGATCGGAAAAAATGACGTTGTTATTACTAAAGAATACGGGCCACGGGTGCGGTTATCCGCAGTTTTAATAGACGAGCCATTCGCTTACGGTCCAAAAACAGTAAATAGTAATTGCCCCGATTGCTGCCAAAAGTGTGTGGATATTTGTCCGCATAAAGCATTACATAATGTACGATGGAATATCGACTCCCTCAGAACGGATATCATTGATTATAAGCTGTGTAATGAAAAAAGAAGTTTATTTCTTGCAAAACACGGCAGAAAAAATGCTTGCGGCCTTTGTTTGGCTGTTTGCCCATTTGGAAAGTAATACATACTCGAAAGGCATGCTGTGCCTGCGCAAAAGCAGGCTCCCCGGCGGATGTGGTGGATTTGCTGGAGGGAAAATAGCTGATACGATTCTTTCATTAAAACCTCACAATCTTTCCGGTCTGATTTGTGTAAAACGGCGTTGCCTAGCTTGCCTGGCGTCAGCCAAGCTGCATCCTCCGCCTTGTTTTATGCAAATCATCCTCGGAAATCTTTGTGAACTTTTAAGGAGCCTCTGAATCAATCGTCTGCGGCTGGGCGGCGGGTCTTTTGCCCCATCCGCGCAGTACCAAACCCCAGAAATACACAAAGTATTCCCGGGGGTTTGGTACTTTCGGCTGAGCCAAAATCCCTTGCCGTCAGCTCTTGCCGATTTCATCAGAGGTTCCTTAATGAAAGTCCAGTATGAAAACGACCAGAGAACCTGTTTTCGTTCTCTGGTCTTTGTATATCGGCAACCGGCACATGGTCAACAGTTTTCCCAGGTTAATGAGATTTTAAGAATTCGGCCACTATCTTCTTAACAAATTCAATGCTATACTAATGTTACCATTCAAAAGGGAGGGGAAGGAATGTACAATATCCTGATTTGTGACGATCAGCCGGACATTGTGAACGCGCTGAAAATCTATCTTGCACCGGAGGGGTACAAGCTTTTTGAAGCGTACAATGGGGTGGATGCGGTGGAAATCGCCCGGAAGAATGACATTCATCTGTTTTTGCTGGATATCATGATGCCCGGTATGGACGGCATCACCGCCACCTCCAAAATCCGGGAGTTTTCCAATGCGCCCATCATCCTGCTCACCGCCAAGAGTGAAACCGAGGACAAGGTGCTGGGCCTGAATGTGGGGGCGGACGACTATATCACCAAGCCCTTTGCCCCGGTGGAGGTGCTGGCCCGGGTGAAGAGCCAGCTGCGGCGGTTTGCCAGCCTGGGCAGCCGGACGGAGGACTCCGATACCCTGACCCTGGGGGGCATCGTGCTGGATGACCGGACCAAGGTGGTGACGGTGGAGGGGGAGCCGGTGAACCTGACCCCCACGGAGTACGCCATTTTGAAGCTGCTCATGTCCAGCCCCGGTAAGGTGTTCTCCACCAAGGTGCTGTATGAATCCGTGTGGCAGGAGGTGGCGCTCGGCAGCGAGGGCGCGGTGGCGGTGCACATCCGTCATCTGCGGGAAAAAATCGAGATTAACCCCTCGGAGCCCCGCTATCTGAAGGTCATGTGGGGCCAGGGCTACAAAATGGAGGCGAAGCCATGAGACATGCTCTGTGGCTGAAATTCATCGCCGTCGCCCTCTGCGCCGCCGCGCTGCTTGCCGCGATAGGAGGCGGACTGGGACTTGCCGTTCTGGCGTCGGAGGATTTGTTGGGGAACCGGAGCTACGAGCAGTACCTGGCGGAGAAAACGGAGTATGCGCTTTCTTATCAGGCCCTGACGCTGGCGGAAAACTGGGCCAGCCGGGAATACGGGAAAATGCCGGAGAATGTGGCGGAGCTGCTTCGGAAAATGGACAGTGATTCCTGGCTGCAAGAGGACGGCTACTCCTACGAGATTCTGGACAAAACGGGGAAGCCCCTGTATTCCTCCGGCGCGCTGCCGGAGACGGAGCAGGAGCTGGAATTCCCTTATGAGAGCCTGAGCTACGAGGAATTCCTGGCGGATGGCTATGACCAGGAGGCTTATCAGGAAGAGGGCGTCTACTATGCAAGCCATTACGACAACACCCACGGCGGCATCTGTTACACCGCCCGGAACGCCACCTTGGAAACGCCCATCACCCTGAAGCTGTATCTTGCACCGGGTGCGCTGGAACCGGATGAGGGCACCGCGTTCCTGGGGATGCTCAGTGAACATTTGCAGCTGGTGTACGCTGCTTTGATTGGCGGCATTCTCCTGTTTGCCATCTGCGCCGTGTACCTCTGCGCCAGTGCCGGATGCCGGAAGGGCACCCCGGAAATCAAAGCCGGGGGCCTCAATGCCCTGCCGCTGGATTTGTACGCCGGAGGGGTGGTGCTGGTTGCGGTTCTCTGCGTGGTCATGCTGGATGAGCTGGACCTCGGCCGGCTGGAACGTCAAAGCTTTCTCACGCTTCTTCAGCTGGCAGGCATCATGGGCTTTGTGTGCTGCCTGGCCTTCGTCGGCTTCTGCTTTGCCTTTGCCGCCCAGGTGAAGATGAAAAACCACCATTGGTTCTGGAACTCCATCACCGGCCGCTGCGTGAAGCTGGGAGCGTGGCTGGTGAAAAAGGGCTGGGCGGTCTGCTGCCGGGTGGCGCCGTGGTTGTGGAAGCAGGGAAACCGGATTGGAAAAGGCTTGTGGAAATTTATCTCCGCCCTGGCTGTCACCATCTGGGGCCTGGTGCGCCGGGTGTTTACGGAGCTGCTGCCCTGGTTCTGGAAGCAGGGGAAGAGGCTTGCGAAGGATTTGTGGAAATTTGTTTCCGCCCTGGCGATTCTGGGCTGGGACATACTGAAAAAAAGCGCCGCCTGGCTGCTGCGTCAGCTGAGGCGGTTTGGAAAAGTAAGTGAAAAGCTCTTCTCCCGGCTGCCTCTGATCTGGCAGTGGCTGCTGGTAGGGACGGTATTGGCCCTTTGGCTGCTGGTGGCGGTGGCGGAGCGCATGGAGGGCATGGTGATTCTCTGGTGCTTCGGCGCTCTGGCGGTGGTGCTGTATGGAGCCAACTGCTTCGGCGCCCTGCTGGAAGGGGCCAAACACATGCGCAGCGGGGATTTGGAATCCAAGGTGGATGACAAATATCTCATTGGCTCCTTCCGGGAGTTTGCCGGCGAGCTCAACGGCCTGGCGGATGTGGCCATGGTGGCGGCCCAGAAGCAGCTGAAATCCGACCGGATGAAAACCGAGCTGATTACCAATGTGTCCCACGACATCAAAACGCCCCTGACCTCCATCATCAACTATGTGGACCTGCTGGAAAAGCCTCACACCCCGGAGCAGGAAAAGACCTATCTGGAGGTTCTGTCCCGCCAGTCCCAGCGGATGAAAAAGCTGATTGAGGATCTGATGGAGATGAGCAAGGCCTCCACCGGCAACATCCAGGTGGAGATCGGGAAAATCGATGCGGTGGAGGCGGTGAATCAGGCTTTGGGCGAGTTTGCCGACAAGCTCGCCGCCGCGGGGCTCACCCCGGTGTTCCGCCAGAGCGAGGAAAATGTGTTTTTGCTGGCTGACGGACGGCTGCTGTGGCGGGCCATGAGCAATGTGCTGAGCAATGCGGTGAAATACGCCCTGCCGGGCACCCGGCTGTACGTGGATGTGGGGGCGGTGGAGGACAAGGCGGTGATCTCCTTCAAAAACATCTCCGGGGCCCAGCTGAACATCAGCGCCGAGGAGCTGATGGAGCGCTTCGTCCGGGGCGATTCCTCCCGCAATACGGAGGGCAGCGGCCTGGGGCTGAACATCGCCAAAAGCCTGATGGAGCTGCAAAAGGGCCAGCTGCAATTGCTGGTGGACGGCGACCTGTTCAAGGTGACGCTGGTATTCCCAAGAGCCGAATAATTGAATAATATAGAAACCGCACCCCTGTCCCCAAAACGGACAAGGGTGCGATTGTATCAGATGGTGTCAACCCAATCGTTTTCATGGCGGATCAATCTCCGTCCAGCCACAGGTAATTCATAAAAATGGGCACCTGTTTTTCCCAGTCGGCCTCGCAGTGCCGGCCGAAGCGCTGGCAGTAGGTTTTTACCCCCGCCTGCTGCTGCCGCAGGAGGGCCTCGACGGCCAGATTGCAGCGGGCAGCGTGGGATTTGAGGTCCTCGGCGGGATCGGAGTGGGTGCCTCCGGCCTCCTCGGTGCCCCAGGAGAGGTACACCCGGGTGTCCGGACTCAGCCGGTGGGCCAGGATCTCCCGGCCCATATCCTCGAAGCAGGGGGTGATGGCGCTGGACAGGCAGGCGGCCTTGGAGAAGATTTCATTGTAGGCTGCGGCGGCGTACAGGCTCATAAGCCCGCCCATGCTGGACCCGGCGATGCCCGTGGCCTCCCGGAAGGAGTAGGTACGGTACTCCCGGTCAATCATGGGCTTGACCTCGTTTACGATCCAATCCATGGTCTGCCCGCCGATGCCGTGAACCATGCCCCAGTGCCCCATGGGGAAGGTATAGGGGCTGTATTCATCCAGCCGTGCGTTTCCCTCGTGGCTGCATTCCAGACCCACGATGATCATGTCCTTGCTCCAGCCGTCCAGGAAGGTTTCCAGGCCCCAGGCTTTCCCGTAGGTGGCGTCCTGGTCCCGGTACAGATTGTGTCCGTCGAAAAAGTACATCACCGGGTAGCGCCGGTCCGACGAATCATACCCCCGGGGCAGATAGATGTGCAGCGTCCGGTTTTGCCCCTTCGGGGAGTAGATAAATCCTCTTTTTTCAATCATCGGTCAAATCCCCACATTTCCGCTGTTGATGCCCTGGCAGGCTGCCTCCGTGGGGAGCCATTCGATGGCGCGTTTTACATAGGTATCCCAGAAATCCCACTCGTGGGCGCCGGGGCCCACCTCGTAGGTGACCTCCGCCCCCAGCTCCTTCAGATAGGCGGCCAGACGGTCATTGATGGGGAGCAGGCCGTCGCTTTCTCCGCAGGCGATGTAGATCTTGGGGAAGGGCTTTCCGCTTTCTTTCAGCTGCCGGGCCAGGAACCAGGGGTCCATGTCGCTGCCGGGAAGCCGGTCAAGATCGCCGAAGCAGGCCTCGGCATAGCTGCGGCTGGTGAGCATGGAGCCGGTGTCCTCCGCCCGGGCGGCGATTTGGTCGATGTCCCAGGCCCCGGAAAAGGCGGTGATGCAGCCGAAGGTGTCGCTGTATTTCAGACCGTTGCGCATGGCGCCGTAGCCGCCCATGGACAGTCCGCCGATAAAGGTATCCTCCCGCTTCCGGGACAGGGGGAACATCCGCCGGGTCAGCTCCACCAGCTCCTGACCGATGAACGCGCCGTAGTAATTGTGCCCGGCGGGCTGGTCCACATAAAAGGCGTTTTCTCCGGAGGGCATCACCACTGCCAGATCGTGGGCTTCGGCATAGCGCTGGATGCGGGTGCCGGAAACCCAGTCCACGTAGCTGCCGAACACGCCGTGGAGCAGATACAGTGTTTTCAGCGGCTTCTCCTGGCGCGGCGTCTGGCCGGGGGCGGCCAGCTTGTCCACGGGGAGAATCACATTCACATTCACGGTTCGCATCAGAGATTGGGAAAACAAAGTGGCTTGAATTAGTGCCATGACGGATTCCTCCTTTTTATTCTGCCATCAGGGTGAGAAATGTATTCCGGCGGCTGAGGGCGGCGGTGCATTTTTCACAGAGATAATCCTCGTTCAGCAGCTTTTCCGGGGCGGACTGCCCGTCGCCGCAGCGGCTGCAGGCGGGAATGCGGGTGATTTTGTTTTGCATGATGTAGAAGGTGGCGCTGCCGGAGAGGATATTCGCCCGGGTGAAATAGTCCACCTTGTGGCCTTCCAGCCTGCCGTAGTTATAGATGTTGGAGTCCCGGACCTGGAAGGTGTCGCTGTCCGGGTAATACTGCTGCAGCAGCAGGTAGTGACCGCCGCTGGTGAAGTGGCCCAGGTGCTGGAGGCTGACCACTCGCTGGCCGTTTTCCAGAGCTTCAATCACCTCTTCGATATTTGAGGTGGTTTTATCCAGGAAGAAGCCCAGCTCGGCGGGTACGTAGCGGAACAGCTCCCCCTTGGTGCCGCTTGCGTCGTGATAGTTGGGGTAACGGGCGGCCAGCATGTCGGGGGTGTAGATGGTATCGGTCATATAGGTGGCCAGCATGGCCATGGTGGTGATGCCGCAGCCGCCCCGGCCCACATAGGAGCCGCCGTAGGGGGAGTACATGTAGTCCTGCTGGAAATAGACGATGGCCTCGGGGAACCGCTCGTGGGCGATGTCCGGGTAGAGCACATCCACCGCTGACACGACCTGCCTGGAGCAGTCCGCCCACAGTGCCACGGCACTGTAATCCACCTTCAGAGGATTCTCCTGCCGCCGCATTTCCCACTGCTCCAGCTCCTTGGCTTCCATCACCGCCTCCCGGGCGGCGGTGCGGGCAGTGCTGTTCGTCCCACAGAAGAACACAATGTGGTAGCCCAGCCGGGAACGGATGATGGCGGTGTCCTCCACCTGGCGTTCGGGATCGAAGCACCACTCGTCCAGCTGGCTGATCAGCTGGCCGGGGAGGATGCTTTGGTACAGGCCGCCGTTGACCTTTGAACCGGCGTCCATGGATTCCCGGTTGGCCAGCCGGGCGAAATTATATTCTTTCCCCAAGGAGTTCAGGTATTCCTGGCTCCAGCTCTGCAGCAGGCTTTCCGCCTGCTTTTCGCAGTCCCGCCACTGCTGCAGGGAGGCTCTGACGGTGCCGTCTTCGGCAATCGTCGCCCCGGCGGGAATGAGCAGCACATGGCGAATATCCACGCTGTAGCTGTCCTCACCGGGAAGCTCCTGGGCATGGGCGGCAAGATAGGCGTCCACCTCTTCCTCGGTAACGGTGATCTCATAGCTGTTCTCGGTGAAGAGCATATAGCCGAGATTATAGTTTTCGGCGGCCTCTACCAGAGCCTGGGCGCTGACGGCGGAGCCAAACACCGCATCAGCGTAGTCTGCCAGGCTGCCGTAGCCCTGCTGCTTTGCCAGGGTCTCCAGCTGCTCCTGCAAGCCGTCCAGGTAGGCCTGATGCATGCTGTTGGGCTTGTAGCAGGGCTGGTCGCTGTAGAGAAAATCGTTCACGGGCAGCTCAGCGGCCACATATTTGCCGTGGAGGTCGTCGGTTTCATTGGGCTTAAAGGCCTCCTCCAGGATGGGCCGGGGTTCCTGGACGGCCTGCAGCAGCATCAGCTCCGTCTGCCAGCTCTTCAGGGCCTGCTGCAGAAAGTAATGCTGCCAGGACAGCGTTCCGTCCCCCAGGGGGCACAGCTGCTGCTCCAGGGGCTGGGAGAAATCCGGGCCCTCCGGGCTGTTTTCCAGCTGATAGGTGCGAATGGCATTCAGATAGTAGATCTGAAGCTGGGCGTTGGTCAGGCTTTCTCCGGCACAGGTGGCGACGATTTTCTCCGCTGCCGCGTCTGCCTGGCCGGCGCTGAGGGTATAGCCGTCCATGCAGAGCACGCTGCCGGGATTTCCGTTGGGCACCACCACCGAGATGGGGGCAGGCCGGGTGGTTTCCACAGGCACCTGGACGGTGGAGGGTTCCGGAGCGGGAAGCGGGCGATTATGGCGCAGAAGGACCAAAGCCCCCAGGGTCAATGAAAGCAACAGCGCCAGTATGCTCAGGGTCAGTGTTGCGGCCACAGAGGGACTGCGGCTTGGAGATTGATTCGTCATACATGATTACCTCGATTTCGCTGGTTTTGCCGCCAAATGCTGGAGCACCTCTAAATCTACCCCTTCACGGCCTGGTTGGAGCTTTTGCCGCAGCCATCAAAGCCGTTTTTAAAGACTGCCATCGGACAATTCATCCAAAATAGAAAGAAACTGATTCCGCCTGGACAGGGCTGCCGTACATTTCTCGCACAGATAGTCCTGCGTCAGCAGCTGGGTCTCGGCGCTGCCGCAGCGCCAACAGGCGGGAATGGCGGTGATTTTTTTCTGCATGATGTAAAAGTGGGCGCCGCCGGAGAGGATGTTTGCCCGGGTAAACCAATCTGTCTTGTGACCGGCCAGTCTGCCGTAGTTGAAGACATTGGAGTCGCGCACCTGGAAGGTATCGTCCTCTTCGTTGTAGCCTTGAATCAGCAGGTAATGACCGGAGGTCGTAAAATGCCCAGGCTCCTGACGGCTGATAACCATCTGCCCGTTTTGAAGCGCCTGGACGACCTCCTCCAAATCAAAGCTGACCTTCTCCAGGTAGAAGCCCAGTTCGGTGGGCGCCTGGATGAACAGGTTGCCGTTGGTGCCGTGGGTGGCGCGGTCAAAGTACTGGTCAAACCGGGTGGCCATCATGGGCGGAGTTTGGAGCGTGTCCGTCATGTAGGTGGCCAGCATGGCGAAGGTGGTGATGCCGCAGCCGTTTTTGCCGATTTCCCGGTCACCATAGGGGAAATAGAAATAATCCTGCTGCAGGTATACAATTGCTTCGGGGAAGCGCTGATGGGCGATGTCGGGGTAGAGGGTGTCTTCCAGGCTGACCACGACGGCGGTGGTGTCCGCCCAGAGCTGCACGGCGCTGAAATCCATGGAAAGGGGAACTGCTTCCAGCCAGACTTCCCATTGCTCCTGCTCCAGCTGGGAAAGCAGCGCCTCCCGCGCTTTTTCCTGGCTGGATTCCTGAAAGCCGGCCAGGTAGACAAGATGGACGCCGAGCTCGCTGCGCAGGATTACCGTGTCCCCCTGCTGCCGTCCGTCGGCGAAGCACCACTCGTCCAGCGGCGCAATCAGCTGGCCCTGGCGGAGCCGGTCATAGTAACCGCCGTTCAGGCTGGAGCCTGCATCGTCGGAAGATTCGTTGGCGATTTCAGCAAAGACGCTGCCCGGGTCCCGGGTTCTGGCGGCTTGCTCCCACTGGGAAAGAAGCTGCTGGGCTTTCTGGAGTGCCTGCTCCCACTGCGCATCGCTGGCGGTGACTTTCCCGTCCGCTGCAATTTCCGCCCCCTGGGGCAAAATCAGAATATGGCGGATATTCACCGTTCTGCCTTCTTCCTCCGCCGGAGAAAGGGCGGCGCTGCCGGCTTGCAGGAAGTCGGCGGTTTCCTCGTCAGTGGGGTCCAGCGCATAGCTTTTTTCGGTGAAAAACATGTAAGCGGTGTTATAGTCCCGGGCAGCCTGGAGAAAGGCCTGGGCGTCGACACCGGCGGCGCGGGCCATGTCCTCCAGGCCGTCAAAGCCGGCCTCTTTGGCCAGGGAATCCAGGGTGGCATCCAGGTCATCCAGGTATTCCTGGTGCATCTGATTGGGGGTATAGCAATCCGTATCCTGATACAGGAAATCGTTCACCGGCAGCTCCGGGGCGATGTATTTGCCGTGGAGGTCATCCGTCTCGTTGGGCTTGTAGGCCTCTTCGGTGATGACCTGCGGCTTGGCGGCGGCAGAAAGGACCGCCTGCTGGGCTTGCCAGCTGAGAATGGCTTTTTGCAGGAAATACTGCTGCCAGGACAGCTCACCGTCTCCCAGGGGGCAGCGCTGGCTGTCCAGGGGCAGACTGAAGTCGGGAGCGACCTCCCGGTCCGCGTTTCGATAGGCGTTGACCTGGGACAGATAGAGGATCTGAAGTGCCCCGTTGGTCAGCGTTTTTTCTCCGGCGGCGGCCACAACCTGTTCGGACGAGGCCTGCGCGGCACTGACGGTGTAGGAGGCCTTGCATCCCACGTCAGTCTTTTCCCCCGTGGCTGTGGCAACAGGAGCCGATGCCGAAGCGACGGACGGCTGCGTGGGGGGCGGTGCGGTGGAGGCCGGTGCAGCAGTTGGGTTGGAACCGCTTCTGCCGGGGGATGTCAGGCGAAACAGAACCAGCATCCCGCCGATCAGCACCAGGGCCGACAGAACACCGATCAGAGGGGCGGTGTGCTTTCTCCTGAAGGGCTTATTCGCTTTGCTGTATTTTCCCATATGTTTGTCCTCATTTTCCAGGGCGGAATCGCAGCGGTGACCGTCATGCGGCACCAATATATTCCTCCAGACAGAGGCCTGTGTCCTTCATGGCCATGGATACCTTGGTGCCCACGTAGCGGTAGTGCCAATGCTCATAGGAAATGCCGGTGATGTCGCTTTTGTTTTCGGGATAGCGGAGGATGAAGCCGTACTCCCAGCAGTGCTCGTGGAGCCAGGTGGGGGTGACGGAGCATACGATGTCCATGGCCAGGCCTGTTTCGTGTTCGCTGAAGCCGGGCAGGGCCACGGTTTCCAGGGCCTTCTGGTAGGCGGCCTCGTAGCTCAGGCCGTCCTCCTGGTATTCCTGGGTGCGCTCCTCCAGAATCTGGGTCTGCTCGTCCCTGGTGCGGTAGCCGCAGTTGAGCCAGCATTCGATGCCGGTGGCCCGGCAGTCCAGGATCATCTGGCGCAGGTGTTCTTCAGCCACCCGGGCCACCCGGGCCCATTCGCCGTAGCGGACCAGGTCGGGCTGACGGTTTTCCGGCATGCCGTAGCGGTAGTTCACCAGCAGCACATAGATGCCTGTTGGGGTGAAGAAGCAGGTTTCCCCGTCGATCACCGTGGGGGAGACGGTCATGGTGCCGTCCTCCAGGAAATAGTAAAAATACTCGTCCTCCTGGAGCCAGCCGGTGTGCATGGCGCCGCCCTCGTCAAAATAGAAGGTGTTCTCGCCGATGGTCTGCCAACCGGTCTGCATCACGCCATCCTCGCCAAAGAAATAGCGCCCGTCCTCCAGATCCAGCAGTCCCTGGGCCATCAGGCCGCTGCCCTGGAAGAAGTAGTAGGTGCTGCCCTCCAGGGTGGTCAGGCCGGTGACGGGGGTACCGTTCTCATTCAGATAATAAATTCCTTCGTTCTGCTCCAGCCAGCCGGTGACCACCGTGCCCACGTCGGAGAAGAAGCAGCGCGCCCCGTCGATTTCCTGCCAGCCGGTGGCCAGCAGTCCGTCCGCCAAAAAATAGCGCATTTTCCCGTCCACCGGCTCCCAGCCCTGGGCGGGGATGCCGGTCTCGTGGAAATATCGAAGCTGTCCGTTGATCTCCTGCCAGCCGGTGCGCATCACGCCGTTGCCGCCGAAGTAGTAGTGGCTGCCGCCGATCTCCTGCCAGCCGGTGACCATGGCGCAGTTGACGCCGAAATAATAGCGGCTTCCTTCCTCCTCCATCCAGCCGGAGATGGGGTCGCCCTTTTCATTCAAATAGTAATAGTATCCGTTTTGCTGCACCCATCCGCTGCGGTCCATGTGTTCAGTGTAATAAAAGAGCACACCCAGCGCCGCCAAAATGGAAATGACGGTCACGAAAAACACCAGCAAAAGGGCACGGTTTCTTGATTTCATTCGGTTCGCCTACTCCTGACATTATTTTGAGCTATGTTACCACACTTCCGGCGAAATTGCAAGCAGCACGGATTCCTCCTCACAACTTCCCTCCTAAAATCATAGAATGTTCCGGGAGGTTTTGTCGTATGAATGCCAATCGTGTCTATTTAATCACGTTCCGCTCCGTCACCTATGCCCAGCGGGGGGAACGGCTGCTGAACCGGGCGGGGGAGCGGTGCAGCTTGCAGCGGACGCCCCGGTGGATGGAGGAACAGGGCTGCGGCTACAGCCTGCGGCTGCAAACCGGGAATATCGGGCGGGCGGTTGCACTGCTGCGTTCGGAGCAGCTGCCCATGCGGAAGGTTTACGTCCGGCGGGAGGATGGGGGGTTGGAGGAGGTAAGCGTATGATTTATCTGGATTACGGCGCAACCTCCTTTCACAAGCCCCCCGCGGTCTATCGGGCGGTGGAGCAGGCCATGCGCCGCTGCGCCAACCCCGGCCGGGGCGGCTACCCGGCGGCCAACGCGGCGGCGGAGACGGTTTATACCTGCCGGGAGACGGCGGCGGAGCTGTTCGACTGCCGTCCGGAACAGGTGGTGCTCACGTCCAACTGCACCCATGGCCTGAACATCGCCATCCGCAGTCTCATAAAGCCCGGAGGCCGGGTGGTGGTCTCCGGCTTTGAGCACAACGCGGTGATGCGGCCCCTGTATGCCCTGGAGGCGGAAATTCGCGTCGCCGGGCGGAGGCTGTTTGACTGGGAGAATACGTTGGAGGAATTTGACAAAGCTCTGCGCGCCGGGGCGGATGGGGCGGTGTTCACCCATGTGTCCAATGTGTTCGGCTATGTGCTGCCGGTGCGGGAGCTGGCGAAAATGTGCCAAAGCTACTCGGTGCCCTTTATTCTGGACGCGGCCCAGTCTGCCGGGAGCCTGCCGGTGAAGCTGAGGGAGCTGGGGGCGCAGTTCATTGCCATGCCGGGCCACAAGGGCCTGCTGGGCCCCCAGGGCACCGGGCTGCTGCTGTGCGCGGGGGAGACGGCACCGTTGCTTTTTGGGGGCACGGGCAGTGAATCCATCCGCCATGATATGCCGGATCTGCTGCCGGAGCGCCTGGAGGCGGGTACCATGAATGTACCCGGTGCGGCGGGACTGACCGCGGGCATGCGCCATGTCAAGCGCTTCGGGGATTCCATCCGGGCTGCAGAGCACCGCCAGGCCCAGCGGTGCGCCCAGGGGCTGCAACGGTTGGGCTTCCGGGTGTTCACCGGGCCAAACCAGGCAGCGACGGTATCCTTCCTGCCGGAGACGGACTGCCAGCAGGCGGCGGACCGGCTGGCGAAGCTGGGCATTGCCGTCCGGGCGGGACTCCACTGCGCCCCCCTGGCCCACGAGAGCGCCGGGACCCTGGATACCGGTACGGTGCGTGTCAGCTTCGGTCCGGACGCCTCCGACGCCCAGACAACCGCTTTCCTGAACGCCGCCGCCCGGCTCTGGCCGGGGAAACGGTAAATTGGTAGGGCCCGCGGCCAATTCGTTACGAACTCTGGGCAGTCAACCCACAACTCCTGGGCCCCTCGACCAGTACTGCCCAGCAATTCGTAATTGTGACATTCTCCTACGGTGGGGCGAAATGCCAAACGGACATCATCTGTCCGCCAGCGGCAGGGGTATTCCTTCATAAAAATTTTATGCAGATTTTCTATTGCTATCAATTATGTTTTCCGCTATAATAGAAAAGATACTAGGCAAGTATGCGCTGCTGGCGGAAGGAGCTCTTTTTCGGCGCGGAATTGCCGTCGAGATAAAGGATGAAACGTTCATGGAACTGATCAAATCGGTGCTGCAGCAGCTGGGCAGAATGCAGTGGTCGGACTATCTGGACATTGCGCTGGTGGCTTTCCTGATTTATAAGCTGATTCCCCTGGTCAAGTCCCCCAGCACCATGCGGATTGCCGGGGCGGTGGTGGCGATGGTGGTGCTCTCCGCCATCACCGGACTGCTGCAGCTTTATACCATCAACTTTATATTGAACCAAGTGATGTCCGTCGGACTGCTGGCGGTGATCATCCTGTTCCAGCCGGAGCTGCGGCGGATGCTGGATCATCTGGGCAGCACCGTGCGGCTCAGGGGCTTTTTCGGCGCGGGGAAGCCGGCGGCGGAGATGGACAACGTGATTTCCCAGACCGTGACCGCCTGTGAGGTGATGAGCCGGGAGCATGTGGGCGCGCTGATCGTGTTTGCCCGGGATGTCCGGCTGGACGAATACTTCAAAACCGGCAGCCAGATCGACGGTGTGGTGTCCGAGCAGCTGATCCGCAACATCTTCTTCCCCAAGGCCGCCCTCCACGACGGGGCCATGATCATCCGGGATGGGCGCATTGCCGCCGCCGGCTGTGTGCTGCCCCTGTCCGACAGCAGCCATCTCAGCGCCGACCTGGGCACCCGCCACCGGGCCGGTGTGGGCATGAGCGAGGCCTCCGATGCGGTGGTGGTGATCGTCTCCGAGGAAACCGGCACCATTTCCGTGGCGGTGGACGGGATGCTCAAGCGCCACCTGGCCCCCCAGACCCTGGAACGGCTCCTGTACAATGAACTTTGCGCCGATCAGGAGACAGAGGAAGAAAACAGGCTGGCGGTGCGTTTGAGGGAGCGGCTGCGCGCCCTGGAAAGGAAGGACAGCGATGAAAAGTAAATTGGCCTCCCTGGTCCTGTCCGTCTTCATGGCTACGGCGCTCTGGCTGTATGTGATCACCACCGTCAGCCCCGGCTCCAAGCAGACCTATTATAACATCCCCGTGGTGCTGGCCAACGAGTCCGTGCTCACCGAGCGGGGATTGATGATTACTTACCAGTCCGCCGCCACGGTCACCCTGGAGCTGTCCGGCAACCGGACGGACCTTTCCAAGGTGGACCAGAGCAACATCACCTTAAAGGCGGATCTGTCCGCCATCTACGAGCCGGGGAACCAGATTCCCATTTCCTACACCACCACGTTCCCCGGCAACGTGGCCAGCAACGCCTTCGTCATTGAATCCAAGACACCCGGCAGAATCTACCTGAACGTGGAGCGCCGGATCTCCAAGCCCATTCCCGTGGAGGTCAAGTGGATCGGCTCCGTGCCCGAGGGCTTTATTGCCGACCGGGACAATATGTTTTTGGAATACCCCACCATTCAGATCACCGGCCCCCAGTCCGTCACCGATCAGATTGAAAAGGCCGTGATCGAGGTGGACCTGACCGATCAGCGGGAATCCATCAGCCGGGACTGCACCTATACCCTGTGCAATGCCGGGGGAGAACCGGTGGACGCCGGGCTGATCACCACCAACGCAGAGCAGATCCACCTGGAAGTGAAGATCCAGCGGGTCAAGGACGTGCTGCTGGCCTACCAGCTGGTGGAGGGCGGCGGCGCCAGAGCCGAGGATGCCCAGATTACGCTGAGCATGGATAGAATCCGGGTCTCCGGCAGCGAGGCTGCTCTGGAGCTGATGGGCGACCAGCTGGTGGTTGGCGTCATCAACCTGGCGGAGATTGACCAGGATACCGTAAAAACCTTTACCATCCCCCTGGAGGAGGGCATCACCAACCTCACCGGCGTTTCCGAGGTCACTGCCGATATCCGTCTGACGGGCCTGAGCACCAAGGACTTCCTGATCCGCCAGATCAATGTGGTCAACGTACCCGAGGGCCTGGAGGTGGAGCTCATCACCCAGGAGCTGACCATGAAGGTCCGGGGCCCCTCCGCCCAGATTGCCAACCTCACCGCCGACGATGTAATGGTGGTGGTGGACTTTACGGGCGCCGAGGTGGGTACCGCTACCTTCCCGGTGCGGGCCGTGTTTACCGACGGCTTCCGGGATGTGGGCATCTTTAAATCCGAAAGCGTCTCCGCCAGTGTCATGCCCCTGGGCACCATGACCTCTGAAACCACAGAGGAACCGGTGGCCCCGGCGGCGGAAACAGAGCCGGAGGCTGTGGGATAAAATAATGGATAAAAAGGGGATAATGACCTTGGTCAAAAGTATGACCGGCTATGGCCGGGCTGCCCAGACGGTGAACGGAAGAGAGTTTACCGTTGAGATCCGCAGCGTCAACAACCGATACTTAGATTGCTCCGTCAAGCTGCCCCGGATGCTCTCGTTCGCAGAGGATGCCCTGAAGCAGGCAGTGAAGGCCACCATCTCCCGGGGCAAGGTGGATGTCTTCGTCACCCAGCGTGCCGAGGGCGCCTCCGATGTGAAGGTGACGCTGAATACCGACATGGTGGCGGGCTATGTGGCCGCCATGCGCCAGATGGCGGAGGAATTTAAGCTCCGGGAGGACATCAGCGTGGCGCTTCTGTCCAGAATGAGCGATGTGTTCACCGTGGACAAGCCCGATGTGGACGAGGAGCAGCTGCTTTCCGACCTGCTGGGCGTGGTGAACACGGCGCTGCAAAGCTTCGATGCCATGCGCACCAAGGAGGGCCAGGCCCTGAAAAATGATCTGACCGCCCGGGGCAATACCATCCGGGAGCTGGTGGGCCAGGTGGAAGCGGGCAATGCCCAAACCGTCATCGACTACCGCACCCGGCTGTACAACAAGCTCCAGGAGGTGCTGGCGAGCACGTCCATCGACGAAAGCCGTATCCTCACCGAGGCGGCCATCTTCGCCGACAAGGTAGCTGTGGACGAGGAGACGGTCCGCCTGAGAAGCCATTTGGAGCAGATGGACTCCATGCTGGAAAGCGGCGGAGCCATCGGCAGAAAGCTGGACTTTTTGCTCCAGGAGATGAACCGGGAGGCCAATACCATCGGCTCCAAATGCACCGATGTGCGCCTGGCCAGAGTGGTGGTGGACATCAAGGCCGAGCTGGAAAAGATCCGGGAGCAGACCCAGAATATCGAATGATTTTCTCTGAAAAGGAGGAAACCCATGAAGCTGGTAAACATTGGATTCGGCAGCATGGTGGCCGCCGGACGGATTCTGGCGGTGGTGGACCCGGACTCCGCCCCCATCAAGCGGGTGGTGCAGGAGGCCAGGGACCGGGGCATGCTGATCGATGCCTCCTACGGCCGCAAGACCCGCTCGGTGCTTTTGATGGATACCGATCATGTGATCCTGTCCGCTCTCACCACCCAGGCGCTGGGCGACCGGTGGCAGGGAAAACCGGACGAGACGGTGGAGGAGGACCAAGAATGAGTCAAGGAAAACTGATTGTCATTTCCGGCGCATCCGGAGTGGGCAAGGGCACGGTGCTTGAGCTGATGATGGAGAAACGGCCGGAGCTGTCCTTTTCCGTCTCCGCCACCACCCGGCCTCCCCGTCCCGGCGAGGTGGAGGGGCAGCACTATTTCTTCGTTACCCGGGAGCGCTTCCGGCGGATGATCGCGGAGGATGCGTTCCTGGAGTACGACGAGCACAATGAGTGCTACTATGGCACCCCCAGGGCCCAGGTGGCCGCCAAGCGGGAAAAGGGCCATGTGCTGCTGGACATTGAGCCCAAGGGGGCCAAAATGGTGAAGGCGGCGGTGCCGGATGCGGTGCTTATTTTTATCATGCCACCCTCCATGGAGGAGCTGGAACGCCGCCTGAGAGGCCGGGGCGATACCCCCGAGGACCAGATTGTTATGCGCCTGAAGCGGGCAAAATGGGAAATGGAGCAGCGATTCTGGTACGACCACGTGGTGGTCAACGACATTGCCGACCGCTGCGCCCGGGAAATTCTCTCGATTATTGGTGAATGATTTTGTCAAAACCCATCGCCTCACGGGGCGGTGCGCACTATATTTTTTGGAGGCTACGAAAATGCTTTATCCCCCTGTTGCTGATTTACTGAAAAATGTGGAGAGCCGTTATCTGCTGGTGAACCTGGTGGCCCACCGGGCCCGTCAGATTGCTGCGGAGGCCGAGGCTTTCCAGGAGGACCTGCCTGACAAGCCCGTCACCATGGCCATTCGCGAGGTCGCCAACGGCGAGCTCACCGGCTACGTGAAGGAAGAATACAAGCACTGAGCTCTTGGTTTCCCCGTTGGGGGAGGCAAGTACACGAAGTTTTGGAGGGCTTATGATCGCTAAAATCGCTGTTTCTGCGGCTGTTTTTGCCATTGACAAGCCCTATTCCTACCGTATCCCGGAGGGAATGGCGCTTCAGCCCGGCCACCGGGTACAAATCCCCTTTGGGCGGGCCAACAAGGCGGCGGAGGGCATTGTCCTGACGGTGGAGCCGGGGGAGGAAACAGGGCTGAAGGCCGTCCAGCGGGTGCTGGATGACGAGCCCATGCTCTCGGACCACCAGCTCCGCCTGGCAGCCTTCCTGCGGGAGCGGTATTTCTGCACCTTTTTCGATGCCATTCGGGCCATGCTCCCGGCGGGTGCCTGGTTCCACACCAAGGCCAGCTTTTCCCTCACCGATGAGCGCGGCTGGAAGACGGCGACCATCCGCAAGGAAGGGGCCGCCGCCATTTTGCAGCTTTTGGAAGATCTGGGCGGCCAGGCGGAGGAGACGGCTCTGGAAAGCGCCGCTGCCTCCCGGGAAGTGTTTGAGGAGGCCGTCGCCTACCTGCTGCGGAAAAAGTGGATTTCCTCCCAGCAGGAGTTTCACCGCCGGATCGGCGACAAAACCGAGAGGGTGGTGACCCTGGCGGTTCCGGCGGAGCAGGCTATGGAATTCGCCGCTGCCCGTCCCAAATCCGCCGCATTGCAGCGCAGCGCTTTGGAGCTGCTCTGCAGCGTTGGCAGCGGGGCGGTGAAGGACATCTGCTACTATACCGGCGCCACGCCCTCCACCCTGAAACGGCTGGAGGAATTGGGCTATGTTGCCTTTTCAGAGCGGCCCGTGCTGCGCTGCCGGGAAATCCGTCCGGCGGAAATTCAGCGCCCCCTGGTGCTGAACCAGGAGCAGCAGCGCTGCTATGAGGGGCTTTCCGCCCAGATGGAGGGGGAACATCCCGGGGTGGCGCTGCTGTGCGGCGTTACCGGCTCCGGCAAGACCTCGGTGTACATCCGCCTGATCCAAAAATGTCTGGACGATGGAAAAACCGCCCTGCTTCTGGTGCCGGAGATCGCCCTGACCCCCCAGCTTTTGGGCCTGATGGCCGCCTGGTTCGGGGACGGTGTGGCTGTGCTTCACAGCAGCTTGGGGCTGGGGGAGCGGTACGACCAGTGGAAACGGGTCCGCAGCGGCGAGGCCAAGGTCATTGTTGGCACCCGCTCCGCCGTGTTCGCCCCCAGCGAAAAGCTTGGCATCATCATTCTGGACGAAGAACAGGAGCATTCCTATAAATCCGAAAATTCCCCCCGCTACTCGGCCCGGGAAGTGGCCATCTGGCGGGGTGTGAAGGAGAATACCCTGGTGCTGCTTGGCTCGGCCACGCCCAGCGTGGAGAGTATGTACCGGGCCAAAACCGGGGATTATTCCCTGTATACCCTAAAGAATCGCTACAATGGCCGCCCCCTGCCGGAGGTGGAGATCGTGGACCTGCGGGAGGAAGTGAAGCAGGGGAACGACCTTTCCCTGAGTTATCCTCTGCGGGAGGCAATTTTGGACAATTGGAACCGGGGCGACCAGACGGTGCTGCTATTAAACCGCCGGGGAAACAGCCGGGCTCTTTTGTGCGTGGACTGCCGGGAGGCTCCCGAGTGCCCCCGCTGCTCCATCCCCATGACCTACCACAGCGCCAACGGCCGCCTGATGTGCCACTACTGCGGCTTCTCCCAGAGTGTGCCCCAGCGCTGCCCCAAATGCGGCGGCCCCATGAAGACCATGGGTACCGGCACCCAAAAGGTGCAGCAGGAGCTGTCGGTATTGTTCCCGGGAATCACCGTGGACCGGATGGACGCCGATACGGTGAGCGCCGTGAACACCCATGAGAAGATTTTGGAGCATTTTCAAAAGGAAAATGTGGCGGTCCTGCTGGGCACCCAGATGGTGGCCAAGGGGCTGAACCTGCCCAAGGTTACGTTGGTTGGCGTGCTGGATGCGGATCTGTCGCTGTACACCGGCGGCTACCGGGCGGGGGAGACCACCTTCAACCTGCTGACCCAGGTGGTGGGCCGGGCCGGAAGGGGAGAGCGGGCCGGACGGGCGGTGATTCAGACCATGGTCCCGGGCCACCGGCTGATTCAGCTGGCCGCCCGGCAGGATTACGACGGCTTCTATGATTTGGAAGTTGGCCTCCGCCGGGTGCAGAACGCGCCCCCCTTCGGCGACCAGCTGATGGTCACCTTCCAGGGGGAAGAGGAAGCGGCGGTGCTCCGGGGCGCGGTAAAATTCCGGGACAGCCTGGTTGCCTGTCTGGCCCGGCCCCAATACGCGTCGGAACGGGCAGAGATCCTGGGTCCCGCTCCCTGCCCGGTGCCGAAAATCAATTACCATTACCGTTACCGGCTTACCGTCAACTGCCGCATGAGCAGACCCCTGCGTCAACTGGTGGCCTGGCTTTTGCAGGAATTTGGCAAGGATAAGCAAAACCGGGGCGTTTCCGCCTTTGCGGATGTGAACGGGTACGAATAAAGATTAGGAGAGAGAATATGGGACTTCGTAAAATTCTGACAACCGACGAGCCCGCCCTGCACAAGGTTTGCAGACCGGTGGAAAAATTTGACTGGCGGCTGCACAAGCTGCTCGATGACATGCACGAAACCCTGGCCCAGGCCAACGGCGTGGGACTGGCCGCTCCCCAGGTGGGTATCCTGCGCCGGGTGGTGATCGTGGACACCGGGGAGGAAATCCTGGAGCTGGTGAATCCCGAATTGGTGGAAACCGACGGGGAACAGGAGGGGGCCGAGGGCTGCCTCAGCGTCCCGGGGAAATACGGTCTGGTGAAGCGCCCCTATTACGCCAAGGTCCGGGCCCAGGACCGCAGCGGCGAATGGTTCGAGGCGGAGGGCGAGGAGCTGATCGCCCGGTGCTTCTGCCATGAGCTGGACCACCTGGACGGCATTGTCTATACCGAGGTCATGGAGCGCTTCCTGACCGAAGAGGAATTGAGCGCGGAAGCGGAGGAAGAAGCTTGAGAGTTGTTTTCATGGGCACGCCGGACATCGCGGCCACCTGCCTGAAAAAAATCCTGGCCGATGGGTTCCAGGTGGTTGGCGTCTATACCCAGCCCGACCGGCCCAAGGGCAGGGGCATGAAGCTGGTGGCTTCTCCGGTCAAGCAGGTGGCGGAGGCTGCGGGCCTTCCCGTGTTCCAGCCGGAAAACTTCCGGGAGGAGGAGACGGTGGAGCAGCTGCGGGAATTGAGGCCCGATGTGTGCGCCGTGGTGGCCTATGGAAGAATCCTGCCCCAGAAGGTGCTGGATGTTCCCACATTCGGCTGCATTAACATCCATGCCAGCCTCCTGCCCAGCTACCGGGGCTCCGCGCCCTACCAGTGGGCCGTGCTGGATGGTCTCAAGGAGACCGGCGTTACCGCCATGTACCTGGTGCGCCAAATGGACGCCGGGGATATCATCGATGTATCCAAGACCCCCATCGGGGAGAACGAAACCGCGGGGGAGCTGCTGGACCGGCTGGCGGTGCTGGGGGCGGATTTGCTGAGCAAAACATTGTCCCGGTTCGCCGCCGGGGAGGAAGTTCCCCGCACACCCCAGGATGAAAGCCGGGTCAGCTTTGCTCCCATGCTGGAGAAATCCATGTGCCCCATCGATTGGAGCAAGACGGCCCAGCAGGTCCACGACCATGTTCGCGGACTCCATCCCTGGCCTGTGGCCACCATGGAGCTGGGAGGCAAGGTATTTAAAGTGCACGAAACCAGAGTGGTGAGCGGTTCGGGAGAACCCGGCGCCGTGCTGGAACTCAATAAAAACGGCCTGGTGATCGCCTGCGGCGAAGGGGCCGTGGAAATCCGCTCCCTCCAGGCGGAGGGCGGCAGACGGATGGCCGCGCCGGACTATTTCCGGGGCCATCCCCTGGATGTCTGATGGGTGCCCGGGAGACGGCGCTGAACGCGCTGATTGCCTGCCGGAAAAACGGGGCCTGGCCCAACGCCGCCCTGAAGGAGTACCTGCAAAGGGACCGCTTAGAAGGCCGGGATGCGGCCCTGGCCACCCGGCTGGTGTATGGCGTGCTGCAGAACCGAAGCAAGCTGGACTTCTATCTGAAGCAGTTTCTCACCGGCAAGCTCTCCGGCCTGCATCCTGTGGTGAAGGACATTCTCCATTTGGGATTGTACCAGATTTCGGAGCTCGACCGGGTGCCGGACAGCGCCGCCGTGAACGAAGCCGTGGAGCTGGCCAAGAAATACTGCCCGAAGCAGAAAAATGCCCCGGCCCTGGTCAATGCCGTGCTGCGCAGAGCCGCGTCAACCCGGGGAAGCTGGACAGAGCCGGTGTCCTACGCGGACCGGTACAGTCACCCGGAGGAATTGATCTCCCTTTTGAAAAGAAGCTTGCCCAAGGGAAAGCTGGAGCCCATGCTGATTGCCGACAACACCGCCCCCCAGACGGCGGTGCAGGTGAATCTGCTGAAGACCACCACCGAGAAATTGGCACAGCTGCTGGAAGCGCAGGGGATCGGCTGGGAAAAGCACCCCTGGATGAAGGACTGCCTGGTGCTCTCCGGCCTGGGCAATCTGGAGCGGCTGGATGCCTTCCGGGCGGGACTCTTCTACGTCCAGGACCCCGCCTCCAAGCTCAGCGTCCAGTGTGCGCAGCTTCAAAAGGGCTGGCGCGTGTTGGACTGCTGCGCCGCCCCCGGGGGCAAGAGCTTTGCCGCCGCCATCGCCATGGAGGGCACGGGCAGCATCATTTCCTGCGATATCCACCCCCACAAGGCGGAGCTGATTTCTAAAGGGGCTCAGCGCCTGGGACTTGAAAATATTACCGCCCAGTGCCGGGACGCCGCTCAGGAAAATCCGCAGTGGCTGGGCCAATTTGACGCGGTGATTGCCGACGTGCCCTGCTCCGGCCTGGGCATCATCCGGAAAAAACCGGATATTCGCTATAAAAATCTGACTGAGCTGGAAGGCTTACCCGCCCTGCAGAGCGCCATTTTGGAAAACCAGGCGAAATACGTCCGCCCCGGCGGGGTGCTGCTGTATTCCACCTGCACGGTGCTCCCCAGGGAAAACGAGGATGTGGTTTCCGCTTTTTTGGAACGCCACCGGTCGTTTACCGCCGAACCGCTGGCTCTGCCGGAGGTCTTCCCCGGAAATGAATCCGGGATGATTACGTTAATTCCCGGTGAATACGATACCGACGGTTTCTTTATCTGCCGTCTGCGGAGGAAGCAATGAACCTGAAATCCATGACGCTGCCGGAGCTGTCCGCCCTTCTGAAGGACATGGGACAGCCCGCCTTTCGGGCAAAGCAGGTGTATACCTGGCTCCATCGGGGCGTCCGCTCCTTTGATGAGATGACCAACCTGCCGAAACAGCTGCGGGACACCCTGGCGGAGCAGTACCCCATCTGTCCGCCTACCGTGGTGCGGCGGCAGGAATCCGCCCGGGACGGCACCATCAAATACCTCTGGCAGCTGTCCGACGGCAACTGTGTGGAAACGGTGCTCATGCGCTACCATTACGGCAACACGGTGTGCATCTCCACGGAGGTGGGCTGCCGGATGGGCTGCGCCTTCTGCGCCTCCACCATCGGCGGTTTGGTGCGCCGGCTGGAGCCCTTTGAAATGCTGGACGAGGTGCTCTTTACCCAGGTGGACTCCGGCCTGCCCGTTTCCCACATCGTCCTCATGGGCATCGGGGAGCCCCTGGATAATTTTGACAATGTGCTGCGCTTTCTGGAGCTGGTGAACAGCCCCGAGGGGATGAATATCTCCCTGCGCCATGTGAGCCTTTCCACCTGCGGCCTGGTGCCGAAGATCGATGAGCTGGCAAAGCGCAAACTGCAGCTGACCCTTTCCGTGTCCCTCCATGCCCCCAATGACGCCATCCGGGACACCATCATGCCGGTGAACCGCGCCTATCCCAGCGAGGAATTGATCGCTGCCTGCCGCCGGTATTATCAGGCGACCTCCCGGCGTATTTCCTTTGAATACGCCATGATCGACGGGGTGAACGATTCGGTGGAGCATGCCAGAGAGCTTCTGCGCCGGCTCAAAGGGCTTCCTGCCCATTTTAATCTGATTCCGCTCAACCATGTGGAGGAAAGCCCCCTGAAGCCCAGCACCCGGGCCGCGGTGGCCGCTTTTCAGAAAACGCTGGAGGACGGCGGCGTCACCGCCACTGTGCGCCGCACCCTGGGCGGGGACATCGATGCCTCCTGCGGCCAGCTGAGAAGAAAATACAATCAGGACAGGAAAATATAACGGCCAAGGCCGCATTTCACCAAAAAGACAGATGAGGTGATTTACCATGCAAAGTTGGGGACTGACAGACAAGGGCTGCGTCCGAAAAATGAATCAGGATGCCTATGAGATCCGGCAATTGGATCGCAGCACCCTGCTGTGCGTTGTCTGCGACGGCATGGGCGGCGCCAAATCGGGCAACATCGCCAGCTCACTGGCGGTGGACGTGTTCTCCCAGGAGATCCAGCGCACCTGGACGCCGGGCATGGAGTGGGACAAGGCTGACCAGATCCTGAAAAGCGCCGTGAAGCTGGCCAATTTCACCGTCTATGATCAGGCCATGCAGTTTGAGGAATTCGACGGCATGGGCACCACGCTGGTGGCTGCCTTTGTCCGGGGCCGGAAGGTTTCTTTTGTGAATGTGGGTGACAGCCGGGCATATATTATCAACCAGAAAGGCATCCACCAGATTACCAAGGACCACAGCGTGGTGCAGATGATGGTGGACCGGGGGGAGCTGACAGCCGAAATGGCCAAGAGCTACCCCGGCAAAAATCTGATTACCCGTGCCGTGGGCACGGAGGCTGCCGTGAGCTGTGACGTGTTCCGCCGGGAACTGTCAAAAGGGGATTTTCTGCTGCTGTGCAGCGACGGCCTGAGCAATATGATGGACGACCAGGAGATCCTCTTCGAGGTGGTCCACGGTGTCAATAAAGAGCGCTGCTGCAAGCGCCTGCTGGACATCGCCATTTCCCGGGGCTGCCCGGACAATGTGACCTGCGTGCTGGTAAGCCTGTAGGGTCCGGTTAGGAAAGGAGCTATTTCAGAATATGAATCAATATATTGGACAGCTGCTGGACAACCGGTATGAACTCCTGGAGGTCATCGGCACCGGCGGTATGGCTGTGGTCTATAAGGCCCGCTGTCACCGCCTGAACCGGCTTGTGGCAGTGAAGGTTTTGAAGGACGAATTTTCCGGGGACGAGGAGTTCCGCCGCCGCTTCCGGGCGGAGGGCGAAGCCGTTGCCATGCTCAGCCATCCCAACATCGTCCAGGTGTTCGACGTCTCCGCTTCCGACAATGCCTATTACATTGTTATGGAGCTGATCGACGGAATCTCCCTCAAGCAGTATATGGAGGTGAAGGGCATCCTGAACTGGAAGGAGACCCTCCACTTCGCCACCCAGATCGCCAAGGGCCTGGAGCACGCCCACAGCCGGGGCATCGTCCACCGGGACATCAAGCCCCACAATGTGATGGTGCTGAAAAACGGCTCTGTGAAGGTGATGGACTTCGGCATTGCCCAGGTGATGAACAAAAGCAGCACCCTGACCAAGGAGGCCCTGGGGTCCGTGCACTACATCTCCCCGGAGCAGGCCAAGGGCAGCTATACCGACAGCCGTTCGGACATCTATTCTCTGGGCGTTGTGATGTATGAAATGATGACCGGCCGCCCGCCCTATGACGGGGACTCCCCTGTGGCCGTGGCCATCCAGCATATCAACGGCGGCGCGCCCATGCCCACCACCCTGAATCCCAATATTCCCGCGGGCATGGAGCAGATGATCATGAAGGCTATGGCTCTGGAGCCCAAGGACCGCTATGCCAGCGCCACAGAGCTGCTGACGGATTTGGAGGAGTTCCGCAAGAACCCCGCCCTGACCTTCCAGTACCGTACCCTGGCCGATGAGGCCACGAAAAAGCTGACCCCCATCGTCTCCAAGCCAAAAACCACCGCCCAACGGGTGGCGCAGGCCAAAGGCGGGGTGATGAGCGTTGGAAACCCCAATATGACAGTTCGTCAGGGTACGGGACGGGTGCCGGAGCCGGTAATGCCCTCCTCCGGCCGCAGTCCGGAGGCTTTGGCCAGGGCAAAAAAGCGCCGGGAGGAGGAAGCCCGGCGGGATGCCCAGCGCAGCCGCACCGCCACCATTGCGGTGGTGTCCTGCAGCGTGGTGGCCATCATCGCCATTGTGGTGTTCCTTGCCGCCATCTTCAATGGGTTCCTCATCAACCAGGACCGGGGCCGGGTGGAGGTGCCCTACCTCACCGGCAGCATGTACACCGAGGATTTTGATGCCCTCTATCCCAATTTCACCATCCGGCTGCGGCCGCAGCAGTATGACGACTTCTATGTGATGGGCCAGATCATGCACCAGGAGCCTGCCGGCGGACTGTACGTGGCCAAGGGCACGGAGATTTTCCTCACCATCAGTATGGGGCCGGAGCCCAAGGTGAAGCTGATGGAGGATTTAACGGGCGTGACCCAGGACCGGGCCACCTCCTTCCTCATTGGCCAGGGCTTGAAAACCCTGATCCGGGAGGAAGCCAACGACGAATATCCCAATGGCTACGTGATCCGCACCGAGCCTGCTGCCGGCGCCGAGCTGACGGACGGCCAGACCGTGAAGCTCTATGTGAGTACCGGCCCGGACAAGGAAGTGGCCAAAATGCCCAACGTTTTGAATGTGGAAAAGGAAATGGCCCTGCAGGTGCTGGAGCAGCTGGGCTTTCGGAATGTTTCCACCACCCCGGTATACAGCAGTAAAATCAGCAAGGGCAATGTGGTTACCCAGTCCGAAACCGCCAACACCATGATCGACGTGACCACCCACATCATTCTGGAAATTTCCGACGGCCCGGAGATTCCCACCGCTGTGATGCCGGATGTGATGCAGCTGGATGTGGAGACCGCCATCAAGGTGCTGGAGGCCAAGGGATTCCAAAGCATTCAAACCTACCCCATGGACAGCAGCCTGCCCAAAAACCAGGTGGCGAACCAGTCCGAGGACCCCAATTCCGTGGTGGCCCTGAGCAAGGAGATCCTGCTGGGCGTGTCCAACGGCAATTCCAGCGCCGCCGCGCCCACCACACCCACCACGGAACCCCCCGTTTCCACTACCCCCGGCCGGGAACTGGTGACCTTTGATGTGCCTGTGCGCACGGAGAGCTATATCCTGATCATCTGCCGTAAGGGCCAGGCGGACCAGCAGGTGGCCAGCGGCGTCGTCCAGCCCGGGGACAATCTCTTTACTGTGGAGCTGTCCGACACCGGAGTGCAGGAATACGATCTGTATATCAACGGAGAATACTACCAGTCTATGAAAGTGACGTTTAAGAACAATGGCTGAGAAACAAACCGGGCGGATCGTCCGTGCATTAAGCGGGTTTTATGATGTTCAGCTGCCGGACCAGGTGGTGAGCTGCCGGGGCCGGGGCGTCCTGCGCAGGGAGCACATTACCCCCCTTACCGGCGACCGGGTGGAAATCACCCTGGAGCATGGCAAGGGGATGGTGGAGTCCGTACTGCCCCGGAGCAGCAGCTTCATCCGGCCCGCCGTGGCCAATGTGGATGCCCTGGCGATCTTCGCGGCCAATGTCAACCCGGTGACGGAGCCCTTCCTCATCGACCGGGTGGCGGCCATTGCGGGCAATCAGAATGTGCAGTGCGTCATCTGCATCAATAAATGCGATTTGGACCCGGCGGAGCAGCTGCGCGGGATTTATGAAAAGGCGGGCTTTCCCGTCATCTGTACCAGCGCCAAAACCGGCCAGGGTGTGGAGCAGCTGCGCGCATTTCTCCGGGGCAAGCTCACGGCCTTCACCGGAAACTCCGGCGTGGGCAAGTCCAGCATCCTCAACTGCCTGTGCCCGGGCTTGACCCTTGCCACCGGGGAGGTATCCGAAAAGCTGGGCCGGGGCCGGCATACCACCCGCCATGTGGAGCTGTTCTCCCTGGGGGAGGACACCTATGTGATGGATACCCCGGGCTTTTCCTCCTTCGATACCGACCAGATGGACGTGATTTTAAAGGAGAATCTGCAGTACGCCTTCCCGGATTTTGCCCCCTATGTGGGCCGCTGCCAGTTTGCCGACTGCTCCCACCGCAGAGAGCCCGGCTGCACCGTCCGTGCCGCCGTGGAGGCGGGGGCAATCGTCCCCTCCCGCTACGACAGCTATCTGCGCCTGTACGAAAAAGCCGCCCAGGTGAAGCTCTGGGAGCTGAAGTAATACTGCCGACACTGCATCCGCAGAGGAGACCGTCAGCCTCCTGCCTGGGACCGGTTTGATTGGTACAAATTCGTCCAACATGGTATCACATTAAGGGTGGGAGGCTGACAGCCTCCCCGGTGAGGGCTGCCAAATCGGCGGCGGATACGACATGGCTTTCTCCCCGGATACGGGGAGATTTTTTATTTCCAAAACCGGATATTGTGGAAAAAACGGGCAATCCTATGACTGCACCCTTCCTGAATAATTCACTTCCGAGAATTGACATGGATGCAATTTGCATATATAATAAACCAGTTATGTATTGGAGCGCTGCCCTGCTTCCGATGCGTGAATGATGATGGAATATGGGTGAGAGAATGAAAAACAACAAAGCCTGGATCTTTGGGGTGCTGGCAGCGGTGCTGGCGGTGACGGCGCTGCTGATCTGTCTGACCCAGCGCAGCGCGGAGCCAAAGCTCTTCGGCAAGGCGGAAGGGGCAGAAGAATGCGCCCGGGCCATGATGGAAAGCATTTCCCGGGGTGACTATGCCGGGGCTTCGGCCTACCTGTACGGCACCCCCAGCCTGGGCACCGAGGCCCAGCGGGAGACACCGGCGGCGGAGCTGATTTGGAATGCGTTCATCTCCAGCCTGGAATGCCAAAGCCAGGGCGGCTGCTATGCCACGGTCTCCGGTATTGCCATGGATTTCACCGTTTCGAGCTTGGATATTCCCAGCCTGACCCAGGCGCTGAAAGAGCGCTCTTCCGCGGTGCTGGAGGCCCGGGTGGAGGCGGCGGAGGATATGTCCCAGGTGTATGACAGCGACGGGCAATACCGGGAGGAGTTTGCCAAGTCCGTTTTGGAGGAAGCGGCCCGGGAGGCAGTTGCGGCCAGCACCCCGGTTCAGCGCACCGTTACGGTGCAGCTTGTTTATGACCGGAATCAGTGGTGGGTGGTGCCGGACGAGGCCCTGCTTTCCGCCATTTCCGGAGGAATCATTTAAGGCTAAGAAGGAATTGCATGGCAGAAAATGCCTTTTTGTCCCGGCTGTTCCGGTGGTTACCGGGCATTGTCTCCGGGGCGCTGGCGGTATCGGTGCTTCTGGGCGCGGTGCGGTGGATCGGCGTACCTGCCCGGAGTACCGAAGGGGAGGATACCGGGGAAACCCTGGACCTATATCTGACGGATGCCCTTTCCGATGCAATGGAGCTCGTGCGGGGGGCGGATCGGGTGTACCGGATCGGCCGCCATGCCCTGGCCGCTCCGGAACCGGACCCGGCGTGCTTCGGCCAGACGGAGGACCCGGGGACGCTGGACTTTTCGGCGGCGGAAAAGCTGCTGGATGGGCAGAAGCTGTATTTCTCCCCGGCGGTGACCCTGGCGCCCGGCACGCCGGTGCGCTACTACCTGGACGACACCATCCTGGCCATCACCTGGAAGCAGGTGCTGGACGGCGGGGTGTACACCTTTTCGGAGGTGAAAATTGCCCATCCCTCCCAGTTCCGCCGGTTTCTTTCCGGGGGAGAGTTCGGGTCGGACAAGCTGTATGTCACCACGGAGATGGCCCAAAGCGTCAACGCGGTGGTGGCCTCCAGCGGGGATTTTTACGGCTACCGTCAGGCGGGCACCCTGGTGTACGACGGGGTGGTGCGCCGGGTGAACAATGGGCTGGTGGATACCTGCTATATCGACAAAAACGGAGATCTGCTGTTCACCACCCGGTACGATCAGATGGACAAGGAACAGTCCCAGCAGTTTGTGGACGAGCATGAGATCCTGTTCAGCCTGGCCTTTGGCCCGGTGCTGATCCAGGATGGCCAGGTGATCACCCCGGACAGCTATGCCGTGGGGGAGATCAACGACCACTATCCCCGTTCCGCCCTGTGTCAGCTGGGCAAGCTCCACTATTTGCTGGCGGTGGTCAACGGGGAGGATGCCCAGCCCGAGGTGCCCACCATCCACCGCTTTGCCGAAAATCTGCTGGAGAGCGGCATCACCAAGGCCTACGCCCTGGACGGGGGCCAGACCGCCGTGATTGCCATGGACGGCCAGCTGATCAACGCCGTGCTCTACGGCCATCAGCGAAAAATCAGCGATATCATCTACTTTGCCACGGCGATCCCGGGCAAAGAGCGTGAGGAGAAAGAAACATGACCCAATATGTCCCCAAATTCTGCCGGCCCAAAAGGAGCCTCTTTTCCCGGATTGCAGGGCCGGTCTCCGTTGTGCTCACCTTGGTTTTGCTGGTGAGCCTGGTACCTCATCTCAGCGCCGCCAGCGGGAATACGACCGTGAAGATTTCCGTTCCGGATATCCCGGAGAAATTCGACGCGATGATGAATGCGGCGGGCAGCATGCTGCCCACGGCTCCGTTCCGGAGCCGTGGGGAGATTATGATCTCTGATCCAGCTCCGGAGATCAAAAAGCTGAACGACAGCGATTTGGTGGCGCCCAAGCCTCTGGCCGATTGCTACGGCGAGGCTGGGAGCATCGAGGAAATGAGCTGGTTTGAGGAAGAGGCCGCCGGGCTTCTCCAGGGTCAGGAGCTCTATTTCGGACCGGAACGGGAGCAGCTGGAGGGCACCCCCATCAAATATTACTTAGACGATTCCATCGCCGTGGTCACCTGGAAGGAGCTGGTGGGCTACACCGTGTTGACCTTCGCAGAGGTGAAGATTGCCGACGGCTCCCAGTTTCGCCGGTTCCTGGCCGATGGCCGCTACGGTGCGGATACCCAGTACAAAACCACGGAAATGGCCCAGACCGTCAATGCGGTGCTGGCCTCCAGCGGGGATTTCTACAAATTCCATTATAACGGCATTGTGGTGTATGAGGGCGAAGTCCGCAAGGTACATTCCAACAAAGCCGACACCTGCTTTATTGATGACGGCGGGAATATGATTTTTGTCTATCAGGACGAGAAAATGACCCAGGAGGAGGCCCAAAGGTTTGTGGATGAAAACAACATCCGCTTCAGCCTGGTGTTCGGTCCCATCCTGGTGGACAACGGGGAGCGCTGTGAGCCCGCGACGTATGATCTGGGTGAGGTGAATTCCTTCAGCCCCCGGGCCGCCCTGTGCCAGATGGATGAGCTGCACTATCTGGTGGTCACCGCCAACCCGGAGCCGGAGCATCCCGGCAAGCTGGATATTCACCAGTTCGCCCAGCGGATCGCGGAAACCGGCTGCCAAAAGGCCTATACATTGGACGGCGGCCAGACTGCGGCGATTGCCCTGGATGGTGAGCTGGTGAATTACGTGCTGTACGGCCAGCAGCGGCCCATCAGCGACATCATCTATTTTGCCACATCCGTGGGAGGTTGAACCGGATGGATCGGATCGCGTTTATGATTGGCGGCACCTTCATCTACTGGAACTCGATCGTGCTGACTCTGGCCGCCGGGGTGGCCATCTGTGTATTTTTGGCCTGCTACCTGCCCAGGGGGAATGGGAATGCCGCCGCGGTGGCGGTGCCCATGGCTCTGGTGCTGTCGGTGGTCCTGGCCAGACTGGTGCACTGGTATTTTCGGCCGGACAGCTATACGGGCTTCCTCGCCGCCATGACGGATTATACCTCCGGCGGCTACGCCCTGCTGGGCGTGTTCCTTGCCTGCGGCCTGACGGCGTTGGTATTGCGGCTGCTCCGGCTGGAAATGCAGCCGACCCGGCTGCTGGATGCCATGAGCCTGGGCGGCTGCGCGGGGATCGCCCTGGGGCGTCTGGCCTGCTTTTTCAGCACTGCCGACCGGGGACAGATTTTGCAGAGCATCCGCAGTCTGCCCTTTGCCTACCCGGTGAACAATGTGGTCACCGGCGCGCCGGAATACCGGCTGGCTACCTTCGTGATCCAGTCCATGGTCACGGCGCTGATTTTCGGGGTGCTGCTTCTTTTCTTCCTGCTTAACAGGAGAAGAGGGGCGGGGGATGTGACGCTGCTGTTTGCACTGCTGTACGGCATGTCCCAGGCGGTGCTGGACAGTACCCGCTACGATTCGCTCTTTATGCGCAGCAACGGCTTCATCAGTGTGGTGCAGCTCTCCGGCGCGGCGGCCGTGGTGGGAGCGAGCGCCTGGTTCTCTGTGAGAATGGTGAAAGTCCGGGGGTTCCGTGGCTGGTATCCCGCCATCTGGATCGTCATGCTGGCGCTGCTGGGAGGCGCGGGTTACATGGAGTATTTCGTCCAGCGCCACGGGGACAGGGCCCTGTTTTCCTACTCCATCATGACCGCCTGCCTGGGCGTCATCGCCGCTCTGGCCCTGTTCACCTATTTCCGGACCCGACAGGCAGAAGAATAAAAAACACTCCGAGGGATGAAAAAATCCCTCGGAGTTTTTTATGGTCTGCGGGTATTGCATTTCCGCCGTTCCGCATCCAACTGCGGGGGAGGCGAATAGCCTCCCCTGCTATACTGAACAGCATACTGCAGTTGTGTTTGTGTGCTGTTTTTCGGGAGCTATTCGGAATACCCCTGGTAGTCCAGCAGCTCTAAAACCTGCTGGCCCCGCTGGGTCAGGGCGATGCTGCCTTTGATGGGGCAGGCGGCATAGCGCTCCATGGCGGGGCCCTTCAGGGGGGTGTCATAGTCCAGGGAGATCAGGCCCTTCCTCTCCAAAAGCTGGAGGATCAGCGCGTTTTCACCCTGCTTTTCCGGACCGTCCTCCAAATAAACCGGCGTCAGGTCCCCCATGCGCCGGGCCACCGGGAGAAAGGCCACCTGGCCCAGCAGGCGCAGAAAGTCCATCTCCTGCTTTGTCAGCTCCAGCGCCCCGGCACAGCCGGAACAATTTCCACAGTTTCCGCAGCAGCTCATTTGGCCTCCTGATGGGCGGCGATGTGCTGCTTGATGATCTCAAAGGTCACATCGCTGATGTCATGCTCAATTTTACAGGCGTCCTCCACGGCCACCTGCTCCGGGACGCCCAGGCTGATGAGCACCTGGGACAGAACGGTATGCCGCTCATAGATCTTCTCCGCAATCTCCCGCCCGGCCTGGGTCAGGTGCAGACTGCCGTCGTGCTCCACGGTAATCAGCTCGCCTTTGCGCAGCAGCCCCATGGCCCGGGAGACGCTGGGCTTGGAATATCCCAAATACTCGCCCACGTCAATAGAGCGGACAAAGCCGGTTTTGCGTGACAGCACCAGAATGGCTTCCAGATACATTTCGCCGGATTCATGGACGTTCATAGATCCACACCCCCATTATTTTCTATATCTTATACCATAATTCCGAAAAAAATGCAAGGGTACGAATTGGGCTGTTCTCCTCTGCGGAAGAACGGCCCGAAAAGCTTTACGGATTCTCCTGCAATTGCATGTCCTCGTCTTTGACCACGCGCAGTTCTTTCTTGTTCACAATGTCGTAGATGCAGGGCACCACAAACAGGGTCATGAGTGTGGCATAGGCCAGGCCGCCGATGCACACGATGGCCATGGGCTGCATCATGGCGCTGCCGGCGGAACGGCTCAGGGCCATGTCCGTCAGACCCAGGATGGTGGTGACGGAGGTCATCAGGATGGGGCGCATTCTGGTTTTGCCCGCCTCCACAATGGCAGCCCGGCGCTCCATGCCATCGGCCCGGAGCTGGTTGATGTAGTCCACCAGCACGATGCCGTTGTTTACGATGATGCCTGTGAGCATCACGAAGCCGATGAGGGAAATGACGCTGATTTCCATCTTGCACACCAGCAGCGCCAAAAAGCCGCCGGTGAAGGCCAGGGGAATGGTAAACATCACGATGAAGGGGGATTTCAGGCTCTGGAACTGGGCCACCATCACCAGATACACCAGCAGGATGCCCAGCACCAGCATCAGCAAAAGCTGCTCCACGGCCTCCATGATGGATTCGTTCTCGCCGGTGAAGGCGTAGCTCAGGCCTTCGCCCAGATCGACTTCTTCCATGGCCTTGGCCGCTTCGGTGGTGACCAGGGTGACGTTGTAGCCGCTGTCAATTTCCGCCGTGACGGTGAGGCAGCGCCGCTGGTTCCTCCGGCTGATGGCATCCAGACTGGTGGTCTCCTGGATCTCCGCCACGTCGGTGAGGCGGACCGTCCGGGTTTTCCCGTCCATGCCGGTGGCTTCAAAGGTGTAGGCCTTCAGATTGTCCACGTCCAGCCGGTGCTCCATGGGCCGCTCCACCACGATATCGGTGGAGGTGCCGCTGAGCACCAGGGTCTGGGCCTGCTGGAAATTGGACAGGGCCTGGGAAACCTCCGCGAAGATCTGGGCAATGGTCAACCCCTGGGACATGGCCTTGTCCCGGTCCACCTGGATGTGCAGCGCCGGGGCCGCATCCTCCAGGCCGTCGGATACGTTCTGCACCCCTTCCACGCCCCGCAGCGCTTCGGCGGTGGTGCGGGCGGCATTTTGCAGGGCTTCCATGTCCTCACCGTAGATTTCCAGGCTGATGCCGCTGCCGGTGAGGGCGGACATATCCATCATGGTGGAGGAGCTGGTGATTTCGCAGGGCAGGTCGGCGCATTCGGCCGCAATTTTCCGGCCCATTTCGGCGCCGGAGGCTTTTTCATCCGACAATGTGATGTACAGGGTAGCTTCCAGGGCTTTGCCGCTGCCGCCGCCCATGCCCAGCAGGGAGCTGCCGCCGGAGGACATCATAGCGCCGGCGGTTTCGATGCCGTCTATGGCGTTCACCCGGGCGAGCACCTGGTCGGCCAGCTCTGCCGCCTGAATCATGTCGTAGCCTTCCGGCATGGTGACGGTGACGTTCACGCTGGGCATATCCATGGCGGGCATGAAGGTAAAGCCCCGGCAGATGCTCTTGTAGCCGGTAAAGACCAGAGCGGCCACGGCCAGCAGCAGTACCAGGAATTTATGCTTCAGGGAGAAGCGTGCCATTTTTTCATAGCCGCGGAGGATGGTGTTAAAGAAGCCGTCCTTTTTCTCCTTCTTCTGCTTTTTCAGCATGCCGGAGGCCATGGCGGGCACCAGGGTCAGGGACACGATCAGCGAGGCAAGCAGGGCATAGGACATGGTCAGGGCCAGATCGGTGAACAGCTGGCGGGTGATGCCCTCCACGAACACGATGGGCAGGAACACGCAAACCGTGGTCAGGGTGGAGGAGGTGACGGCTCCGGCCACCTGGCCTGCGCCGGCCACCGCCGCCTGGATGGCGCTGGCACCCTTGGCCCGGAGCCGGTGGATGTTCTCAATGACCACCACGGAGTTGTCCACCAGCATGCCCACTGCCACGGCCAGGCCGCTGAGGGAGATCATGTTGATGGTGACCCCGGAGAAATACATCAGCACAATGGCGAACACCACGCTGATGGGGATGGCACACAGGGTGATAAAGGTGGGCCGCAGATCCCGCAGGAACAGGAACAGAATGAGGATGGCGAACAGGGAGCCCAGCAGCAGGCTGCGCAGAATGTTCTCCACGATCATGTAGATGTAGTCGCCCTGGTCCATCAGGGCCACGAAATGCAGTCCCGGATACTGCTCCTCCAGCTGGCGGAACCGGGCGCCGATGTTCTTGGTGGCCCCGGCGGTGGAGTAGGTGCTCTGCTTTTCAAAGCTGAGTACAATGCTCTGCTGGCCGTTTAAGCGGGCATAGGATTCGTCCCGGTTGTCGGTAAGGGTCACGGTGGCCACGTCCTCCAGCCGGATGGGCTCCACCCCCTCCATGTTGGGGTCGAAAAGCAGCAGATTTTTCAGTACCTCCAGGTCGGTGATTTCCTCACCCACGGACACCATGTAGCTGACGCCGTCCTGGGTCACATAACCGGCGGGCATGTAAAAGCTCTGGGCCTTGAGCACGCTGGAAATCATATCCATGGTAAGGATGCTGTTCAAATCGGCCTTGGCCAGGGCATCCTGACGGCTGGACTCGATGGTATCCAGTCCGCTGTCCATCTGGGCCAGAGCGGCGTTCATCTGGGCAGAGTTGGCGGCAAGATCCGCCATGGCGCTGCTCATTTCCAGCAGGCCGGCGGTTTTCTGCTGGCTCAGGACCCGGGAGGCGTCCTTCAGCTGGAGCATGCCGCTGTCCAGCTGGGGAATTATCTCCTGCTCCAGATAGGTGATGGACTCATCCATCTGGGCGATGTTTCCCTCCAGCTCGGCGATTTTGCTGTCCAGCATGCCGAACTCGACACCCAGCTCTGCCAGCTGCTGCTTGGTGGCTTCGATGCTGGCTTCGATGCTTGCAATGGCGCCTTCCAGCTCGGCAATCCGGGCGTCCAGTCCGGCCTGGTCCAGACCACGGATGGAAAGCTGGAAGTCCAGGTTGGCCCGGTCGGCCTCCAGCTGGGCGTATTCCGGCCCGGCGTAGAGCGCGTCCACCGCCAGCTGTTTATCCTCATCGGTCAGCTCCGGATTGTCGTAAATTGCCTGCACCTGGGCGTAGAAGGCAGCCTCCCGGTTCTGCAGGTCCGCGGCGCTCTGCCGCAGGGCATACAGCTCGTTCAGTTCATTCTGCAAAGGGTTCATCTGGCTCACAGCGGTGTTGATGGCGTCACGAATGGCCTTCAGGGGGGTGAGCACCATTTCCAGCTGGGCTTTGCCGGATTTCAGCTGGGATACCTGGTTCTGCAGCTCTGCCTTGGTGGAAACCAGCTCCGCCTGCTTCTGGCTCAGCTCCGCCTCGGCGGAGGCGGTGGAGCTGGACAGGGAGGCCTTGCCGCCTTCCAGCTGCTGACGGGCGTTGTCAATTTCGTTCTGGGCATTTTCCAGCTCATCCCGCTTTTCCAGCAGCTCGTCGGCGGCGTCGTCCAGCTGGCCGTTGATGGCATTTGCAATCTGGGTGTTTTTCCGGTCGATCTTCTGCTGGTCCAGCACCACATGAAGCTCCTGCTCCACCGCGCCGGAGGTGGTGACCCGGGCCACGCCGGTGATGCCCTCCAGCTTGGGCATCAGGGTATCGTTCAGAAATTCCGTCAGTTCCACCGTGCTCATCCCGTCCATGGCCACGGCGGCCACCTCCACGGGGAGCATGGAGGGGTTGATTTTCAGCACATAGGGGGAGCCCACCATCTCGTCCCAGGAGGAGGAAAGGGAGGTCAGCTTCTGCTGGATGTCCACGCCGATGGTGTCCATGTTCACCGATTCCTCAAATTCCAGCAGGACCATGCCGTAATTCTCGTTGGAGGTGGAGCTGACCTCTTTGATGTGCTCCAGGGTGGACATGGCCTGCTCCATGGGCTTCGTGACCTCGGCCTCCACCTTTTCGGGGCTGGCGCCGGGATAGGCGGTGGTGATCATGATGTAGGGGAAGTTCATGTTCGGCAGCAGGTCGGGGGTCATTCGTAAATAGGCCACCACACCCAGCACCAGAACGGCAACCACCGCCACAAATACGGTGAGCGGTTTTTTTACACTGAATTTCGGCATTCACAGCGCTCCTTACGATAATTGCTGATTTTTTTGCGCATTGGCGTTTGACGAGATATAAGATACAAGATATTGGATATAAGATATTGTAAACGAAAGCCTGCGCAATCATCTGTTGTGGATACTATATCACAGCAGAAGGGGCGAAGTGTGAACTTTCTGTTTATGTTTGCGCCCAATCTCCATCTTGCGTAATCCGGCGTAATGAATTATAATAAAACAAATATTCGCACAGGAGGTGCTGTCATTTGGAATTTAAGGTTCTGGCGGTGGGAGATGTGGTGGGTGCGCCCGGGATGGAGCGAATCCGCCGCCGGCTGCGGCCGCTGAAAAAACAGGTGGGAGCGGACTTCGTGGTGGTCAACGGCGAGAATGCCAGCGTGGTGGGCATCACCCCCAGCCAGGCGGAGGACATTCTGGACGCCGGAGCGGACGCCATCACCCTGGGAAACCACAGCTTTTCCAAGCGGGAGATCACTTCTTATCTGGACGAAAGCCCCCGGATCATCCGGCCCGCCAACTACGCTCCCCAGGTTCCGGGTAAGGGCTGGACGGTGCTGGAAAGCCGGTTCGGGGATGTGGCGCTGATCGATCTGATCGGCCGGTGCAATATGGACTACGGCCCGGACAACCCCTTTTTAATGATCGAAAAAATTCTGAAGCAGGTGGATGCCAAATTCGTTCTGGTGGAGCTTCACGCCGAGGCCACCTCCGAAAAGCTGGCCATGGGCTACCTGCTGGACGGACGGGTCAGCGCGGTATGGGGCACCCACACCCATGTGCCCACGGCGGACGCCCGGGTGCTGCCCAAGGGCACCGGCTACGTGACGGATCTGGGCATGACCGGCCCACGGGACTCGGTGCTGGGCATCCGGCCGGAATTGTCCATCGCCAAATTCCGGGGTGATCTGCCCGAACGCTACCGCTGGGCGGAGGGGCCCACCAAGCTGGAAGGGGTGCTGTTTACCCTGGACAGCGAAACCGGAAAATGCCTGCGGGCGGAAAGAGTTGACCAATGGGATTGAAAATTCTCCACTCCGCCGACTGGCATCTGGATTCCCCCTTTTCCTCCCTTCCCCCGGAAACCGGGGAGAAGCTGCGGCTGGCCCAGCGAAAGCTCCCCGGCCTGATTGGGGATTTGTGCCGGCAGGAGCAATGCGGCCTGGTGCTGCTGGCGGGGGACTTGTTCGACTCAAACCCCAGCCCGGAAACGGTGGAAAGCGTGAAGCGGGCCCTGGAGCGCTGCGCCGTGCCGGTGTGCATCGCACCGGGAAATCATGACTACTGGGGGGACGGTTCCCCTTGGGAAGAGGGGAGCTGGCCGCAGAACGTGCATATCTTCACCGGCGGGCTGGATTATGTGGATTTCCCGGCGCTGGACTGCCGGGTCTACGGCGCAGGCTACCGGAGCATGGACTGCCCACCGCTGCTGGAGCGCTTCCGGGCCGAGGGGGAGGCCCGGTGGTGTGTGGGAGTGCTCCACGGCGATGCCATAAATTTGGCCTCCCCCTATTGCCCTGTCACCGCCGCCCAGGTCCGGGAATCGGGGCTTGACTATCTTGCCCTGGGGCACATCCACACCACCGGGTCCTTCCGGGCGGGGGAGACGCTGTGTGCCTGGCCCGGCTGCCCCATGGGCCGGGGCTGGGACGAGACGGGGGAGAAGGGCATTTTGATTGCGGACCTGGAGCAGACGGCCTCCGCCGTATTTGTGCCCTTGTCCCTGCCCAGATTTTTCGATTTGACGGTGCCGGTCAGCCGGGATGCCCTGGCAGCGCTGGAGGCTGTCCTGCCCCCGGCGGAAAGCGGGGACCTGTTCCGGGTGACCCTCAAAGGCTGCGGCAGCGTGAACCCGGAGCAGCTGCAAAAAAGCTTTTCCCACCTGGGCTATCTGGAGCTGCGGGACGAGACGGAGGAGGAAACCGATCCTTTTGAGCTTATCGGGGAGGACAGCCTCCGGGGAACCTATTTCCGGCTGCTCCGGGAGAAGCTGGAGGAAGCGGACGGGGAGCAGGCGGAAATCATCCGTCTGGCCGCGTCCCTCTCCGCCCGGCTGCTGGAGGGAAAGGAGGTGGAGCTGCCGTGAGGATCTACTCCATGACCGCCACCTTCGGCAAGCTGGAGCACCAAACCCTGACCCTGAAGCCGGGGCTGAATGTGATCCACGCCCCCAATGAATGGGGCAAAAGCACCTGGTGCGCCTTTCTGCTGGCCATGCTCTACGGCCTGGACACCCGGGCCAAGGCCACCCGCGCCAGCCTGCCCGACAAGGAGCGCTATGCCCCCTGGTCGGGAAGCCCCATGTCCGGCCGGATGGAACTGAGCTGGAACGGCCGGGACATTACCATTGAACGTACCACCAAGGGCCGCATTCCCCTGGGGGAATTCCGGGCTTATGAAACCGCCTCCGGCCTCGAAGTGCCGGAGCTGAACGCCTCCAACTGCGGCCAGCTCCTTTTGGGGGTGGAGCGCAGTGTGTTTCAGCGGGCGGGCTTCATTCGCCAGGCTGAGCTGCCCCTGACCCAGGATGATGCCCTGCGGCGCAGGCTGAACGCCCTGGTCACCACCGGGGACGAAAGCGGGGACGCCGCCCGGCTGGAAAAGGGCCTGCGGGAGCTGAAAAACCGGTGCCGCTACAACCGTTCCGGCCTGCTTCCCCAGGCCCGGCAGCAGCGCGATGCCCTGCACGCCACCCTGGCCGGGCTGGAGGCGCTTCAGGCCCGGCAGGAGAAAACCGTCCGGGCGCTGGAAGAAAATGCGGCCCGGCAGGAGGAGCTGACGAACCATGCCGCCGCCCTTTCCTATGCCCAGGCTCAGGCGGATGCGGAAAAAGTGTCCCGGGCGGCGGAAAATTACCGCCTGGCCCAGAGCCGGCTTGCGGCGCTGGAAGAAGAAGGTTCCAACCTGCCCGGCATGGTGGAAATTGAAGAGAAGCTGGCCCGGCTGCGCGCCTACCGGGAGCAGCTGGAGGATTTCCAGCAGTTTCAGCAAGCCCTTCCCCTGCCCCCGGAGCTGCCCCAGACGCCTGCTTGCTTTCTGGGGCTGACCCCTGCCCAGGCGGCGGAGCAGGCGGAGGCGGATGAGCGGGCCTATCGGGCGATTTCCTCGCCCTGGTGGTGGCTGCTGCTGAGTCTGGGCGTGCTGAGCCTGCTGGGAGCCGGAGTGCTGCTGTGGCAGCACCGGATTGTCCCGGGGGCCGTGTGTGCGGCGGCTGGCTGCCTGGCTGCGGCCCTGGCGGTGCTGCAAAGGGCGGGGCAGAGCAGACGCAAAAGAGCATTATTCGACCGCTATGGCACCCATTCCCCCACATCGTGGCGGAAAATGGCGGAGCACTATGTCCGGGCTATGGAGGATTACCGCTGCCGGGAGCTTTCCTACCGGCGCAGCCAGGAGGAATTGACCGCCCGCCGCCGGGAGCTGAAGCAGCATCAAAGCGTGTGTGGGGGAAAGCGTGTGGAGCAGTGCAGCCGGGAGTGGGAAGCATATCACCGGTCCCGGCTGGCTTTGGAGGAGGCCCGGGCGGATGCCCTTCGGGCCGCCGGGGAGTATGAAGCCCTGAAAGCCATGGCCCGCTCTGCACCGCCTCCCGCCCGGGAGGATCGTTGCAGGGAATCCGCCGCCGAAACCGCCGAATTGCTGCATACGCTCCGGGAACAGGAGCAGCAGCTGCGGAGCAAAAGCGGCGAGTACCGGGGCCGGATGGAGGCCCTGGGCAGCCGGCAGGAGCTGGAGCGGCGGCTGGGGCAGCTGGACGGGCGCATTCGGGAGCTGGAGCGGTATGATGCCGCCCTGGCCCTGGCCCAGCAGACCCTGCAGGAAGCCACCCAGGAGCTTCAGCGCCGGTTCGCCCCCCAAATTTCCCGGGAAGCCCGGACATTTCTGTCTCAGCTGACCCTGGGACGGTACGACCGGCTGCACTTGGGGGCGGATCTCTCCGTCCAGTCCGGCGCCCGGCAGGAGGATATCCTTCGGGACGCCCGGTGGCGCAGCGACGGCACCGCCGACCAGCTGTATCTGGCCCTGCGCCTGTCCGTGGCTCAGACCCTTACCCCGGACGCTCCTCTGGTTTTGGACGATGCCCTGGTCCGCTTCGACGAGCAGCGTTTGGAGGCGGCAATGGAGGTCCTCCGGGAAATGGCCCAATCCCGCCAGGTGATCTTGTTTACCTGCCAGGAAAGGGAGCAGAAATGTCAGCCGCTCATATAATACATCCCGATCATGTCCCGCATTTCGTAATAATGGGGCAGGTTCCGCCAGCCCAGGCCGGTGGAGGAACCGGCGTATAGGGTCACTCTGGTGTCCGGCAGTCCGTGCTGCAGCATGGCTGCCGGACTTTGTCCGTTCACCCAGGGGACGTAATGAATTCCGCCCCACCAGAGGTTTTTCAGCCAGGTCATCTGGGAAATGGGGGTGGGATCGCCGTAGGTGTAGCCCAGGTTCAGATCCTCCAGCCCGGTGCAGCCCAGCAGGGGGCTGTAATCCCGGACCGGGGTGACGAAGAGCTCCAGGTACGCCAGTTTTTTCAGACCGGACAGGGGCGTGAGATCCTTGACATAGGTGTCCGCCAGCACCAGATAGCGCAGATTCTTCATTCCCCGGGCCCATTCGCAGTCCCGAATCCAGCAGTGGCCCAGATCGATGCATTCCATATCGGTGCAGTATTTCAGCTCGTCCGCGTCGCTGCCTCCGATCAGCTGATGCTTTGTGATGGGGGCAAACCAGGTGTCGTCCGTCCGGGCGGACAGGGGACCCAGCTTCACCCGCCACACAAAGCGGATCTCCGGGTGCCGCGCTCCCAGCGCTGCCATCTCCGGGCTGGGGATGCCGCAGTCGCACATGATGATTTTCTCTGCCTCGGGCAGATAGGGCAGCAGTTCCTCCACGGCTTCCGTGCTCTCCATGGCCACCCCGGACAAATCGATCTCCCGGGCGTTGGTGAGAAATGCCGCACCGCCCAGCTGTTCCTCCCACAAAAACCGAATATGCGGAAATTCCTCCGCCAACTGCCTTGCCTGCTGGGCAGATATCCCCGTCTGCCGCAAATCCATCTGCCGCACCCCGGGCAGCAGCTCCAGGGCCTGCCGCAGGGCTTCGGGGCTGCACCGCCCCGGAACCGGGGCGGTTTCCCGGCACCCGATGACGGCATCCCCCAGCTCCACCGTGTAGCTGACCTGACAATCCGGCTTTTGCTCCATCAGGGCCATCAGCTGGGGATAATCCCGGCAGCTTTCCGCCTCCACCCGCTGCAGCTTCGGAAGATAGCGCAGCTTTCCCACATCCGTATCCGTCAGATGGTCAATTTCCAGCACCTTGGCATCGGCGGATACCGGTTTCCCCTGGAAATCCAGCTCCCACAGGATCCGGGCGTCCCCCGCTTCCCGGGAGACCGCTTCGTATTCCGCCCCGGAAAGCCCCCCGCCCCGCAGGTCCAGCCAGTACAGATTGGAAAACCGGGCCAACTGCTCCGGCTCCTCCGGCACCTCGGGGCCCAGCACCAGCACGGTGGCGGTCCGGTCGTACACCCGGCCGTCCAGCAAAACATGCTTCTGCCAAAACCAATCCGCCGCCGGAACCAGGAGCAGCGCCAGGGATATCCAGAAAAAACGTCTCATATGCATCACCTTTTCTATGGAACCTCTGAATCAATCGTCTGCGGCTGGGCGGCGGGTCTTTTGCCCCAACCGCGCAGTACCAAAATTGGGAAATACACAAAGTATTCCCGGGGGTTTGGTACTTTCGGCTGAGCCAAAAGCCCTCGCCGTCAGCTCTTGCCGATTTCATCAGAGTTTCCCTATAGTATATCCCGTCCAAAAGCAGCGCCCTTTTCCAAATAATTCTTATGAAATTCACAGAACCGGAGCGGTCTGTCCCCGGAAAATACTTGACGATGCAACCCGGAGAGAGTATGATAGTAAAACGACATTTTGAAGAGCAAGGGAAAGAGAGAAAAACATGAATCTGAAAGAATACCGCACCGGCGTGCGCACCGGACTGCCGGTGGGACTGGGATATTTTTCCGTCAGCTTCGGCTTTGGAGCCATGGCGGTGTCCAAGGGCCTGGGGGTCGCGGATGCCACGTTGATTTCCGCCTCCAACCTTACCAGTGCCGGCCAGTTCGCGGGCCTGGGGGTGATCGTGGACAATTCCGGCCTCTGGCTGATGATCCTCACCCAGCTGATCATCAACAGCCGTTATGCCCTGATGAGCCTGGCTCTCAGCCAGCGAATGGGCCAGGAAATCGGCCTGCTTCCCCGGCTGTGCATTGCCTTTATCAACACCGACGAGGTGTTTGCCCTGGCCATGGCCCGGGAGCAGAAATTGACGGTTCCCTTCCTCTATGGCCTGGGGCTGCTGCCCATCATCGGCTGGGTCAGCGGTACCCTGTTCGGAGCCCTGGCCGGTTCCATCCTGCCCCAATCCATCCGGACGGCTTTGGGCGTCATGCTCTACGGCATGTTCATCGCCATCGTGATCCCTCCTGCCCGGAAGGAACGGCCTGTGGCGGTGGCGGCGCTGCTGGCGCTGGTGCTGAGCAGCCTGTTCACCTGGGTGCCCGCCCTGGCTAAGGCCCCCAAGGGCACCCCCATCGTCATCTGCACCGTGGCTGCCGCCGCGGTAAGTGCCTGGCTGTTCCCGGTGAAGGAGGAAACGGAATGAATCTTTATGTGTATATTGCCGCCATGGCCCTGACCACTTACCTGATCCGCATGCTGCCGCTGACGGTGTTTCGCAAGCCCATTAAGAGCCGGTTTTTCCGCTCCTTCCTCCATTATGTGCCCTACGCCTGTCTGACGGCCATGACCTTCCCCGCCATTTTGGGGGATACGGCCTCTGTTTACAGCGGCGCGGCGGCCCTGGCGGTGGCTGTGGTGCTGGCATACCTGGACCAAAGCCTGATCGTGGTGGCTCTGGCCAGTTCCGTCGCCGTTTTCATCGTGGAACGACTGATGGGCCTGCCGGTTTGATTCTGAAATCTTAAGCTTCCCTTACATTTCGGGAAATCCATTGACTTTTTCCGGCGGTTCTGGTAAGATACCGAAACCATGCCGGATGTACGGTTTGGAGGTTAAACCCATGGGATTTTGGGAATTATTGCTCTTAGGAATCGGCCTGAGCATGGATGCCTTTGCGGTGTCGGTGTGTAAGGGACTGGCGGTGCAGCGGCTGGACGGGAAAACCGCCCTGGTCTGCGGAGCCTGGTTCGGCTTTTTCCAGGCGCTGATGCCGGTGACCGGCTTTTTCCTGGGCAGAATCTTCGCGGATGCCATCGAGGCGGTGGACCATTGGGTGGCCTTCGGACTGCTTTCCATCGTGGGCGCCAACATGATCAAGGAGGCCCTGGAGGAAGGCGAGTGCAAGGCGGACCCGGATCTGTCCGTGAAGGCCATGCTGCCCCTGGCGGTGGCCACCTCCATTGACGCTTTGGCTGTGGGCGTTTCCCTGGCCATGACGGCCCGGGTCTCCATCTGGACGGCGGTGGCGCTGATCGGCGTGACCACCTTCGCACTCTCCGCAGCGGGGGCAGCGGTGGGCGGCGTGTTTGGCCGGAAGTACGAGAAAAAGGCGGAGATTTTCGGGGGCGTGACCCTGATCCTGCTGGGCCTGAAAATTCTGTTGGAAAATCTGGGAGTGCTGTAAATGGCAAAACGAAAGGGACAATTCCTGCTGGCGGTGCTGACCTGCCTGGTGCTGTGCTTTATCTGGGGCAATTCCATGCTCACCGGAGAGGAATCCGGCGCCATCAGCGGCGGGCTGCTGAGCTGGCTGATTAGAACCTTTCCCTTTTTGAAATGGCTGCCGGAGCTGCTGCTGCGGAAATTCGGCCATTTTTCCGAGTTCGGCCTGCTGGGCTTTCTGCTGGCCTGGTTTTTCCTGCTCCAGGGTCAGCGGGGCCTTCACCGGCTGACCGTTCCGGTGCTGTTCGGCATGACGGCGGCGCTGACGGATGAAACCATCCAGTCCTTCTCCTCGGGGCGCAATCCCAGCGTGATGGACGTGTGGATCGACGTGGGCGGAGCCTGTGCCGGAATCGCCCTGCTGTACGGCGGTTATTACCTATATTCCCTTATTCACAAACGGAAAGGAACCAAAAATGAAAAAAATTCTTAGTTTTGTACTGACACTTGCGCTGCTGGCCTTTGCCGGCTGTGCCAAGGAGGCCGTTCCCCAGGGAGGCGTGGATGGCACTCCCGAGGAAATCATTGCCAAAATCTATGAGGTCCATCAGCCCTTAAAGCTGAATGTCGTCAGCATGGAGCTGGATCTGACGGATGCGGATGCCGTGGCCTACAACACCGGCCTGGAATCCGCCGACAAGCTCGGTGCCGCCTGGGTTTCCGAGCCCATGATGGGAAGCCAGGCCTATTCCCTGGTGGTGGCCCGGGTGAAGGACGCCGCCGACGCGCCCCAGGTGGCCAAAGACATCTATGACAAGGTGAACACCGCCAAGTGGATCTGCGTGGAGGCGGACACCAAGACAGCCGCCTATTCCGGCGATGTGGTGATGTTCTTTATGGTGGGCTCCCAGTTCGCCGAATCCGCCACGGTGGATACCATGCTGGAGGCCTTCAAAACCGTCTGCGGCGGCAATGTGACGGTGGTGGGTTAAAAAACGTCAAAAATCCAAGCGGCAGCGAGCCTTCAGGCCGCTGCCGTTTTTTCAAAGGAGCGATGAAATGTTATTTTCCGGGCTGCCCTTTTTGTATTGCTTCCTCCCGGCGGTGCTGATTGCCTATTTTCTCGTGCCCGGGGCCTGGAAAAACGCCGTGCTGTTGGTGTTCAGCCTGGTGTTTTACGCCTGGGGGGAACCCCGTTATGTGCTGCTGATGCTTGCCGCCATCGCCGGGTTTTATTTCTGCGGCCTGGCCATCGGCAGGGGGAAGACCCGGCGGGTGAAAAAAGCCTGGCTGGCGGTTTCCGTGCTTCTGGGGCTGGCGGCGCTGGGGATTTTCAAGTACGCCGATTTCTTCATTGGCTCTTTCAACGCTGTTTTCGGATTGCATGTGCCTTTGCTGCGCCTGGCGCTGCCCATCGGCATCAGCTTTTATACCTTTCAGTGCATCAGCTACACCGTGGATGTGTACCGGGGTGAGGCGCTGCCCCAGAAAAACCCCATCGCCTTCGGCGCGTATGTCTGCCTGTTCCCCCAGCTGATCGCGGGGCCCATCGTGCGCTACACCGATGTGGCCCGGGACTTAGAGCATCGGGAGCACCATTGGGAGGATTTCGCCCTGGGACTGCGGCGGTTTCTCTTCGGCCTGGGGAAAAAGGTGCTGCTGGCCAACCAGCTTGGGGAGCTGACGGAGGCCTTCCGGAATTCCAATGAAAAAACCGTGCTCTTTTGCTGGCTTTACGCTTTGGCCTTCACTCTGCACGTCTATTTCGATTTTTCCGGCTATTCGGACATGGCCATCGGCCTGGGCCGGATGTTCGGCTTCCGCTTCCCGGAAAATTTCGACTATCCCTATTTGTCCTCCAGCGTTACCGAATTCTGGCGGCGCTGGCATATGACCCTGGGGCGCTGGTTCCGGGACTATGTGTATATCCCCCTGGGAGGAAACCGGGTCAGCAAAAGCCGCTGGATATTCAACATTTTGGTGGTTTGGATGCTGACAGGACTGTGGCACGGGGCCAGCTGGAATTTCGTGCTGTGGGGCGCGCTGTTCGCGGCGGTGCTGCTGCTGGAACGGATCGTGCCCGGGCTGAAAAAGCTGCCCCGGGGGATCGCCCAGGGCTATGTGCTGCTGGTGGTGGTATTCAGCTTCGTGCTGTTCAACGCCCAGAGCCTGCAGCAGGCGGGACAGGATGTGTTGGGCATGCTGGGCCTGGCGGGCCTGCCCGGGGCCAATGTGGAATCGGTATACGCCCTTCGCGGCAATGCCGTGCTGCTGCTGGTTGGCATGCTGGGCGCCACCCCCCTGCCCAGGCGCTGGGGCCTTTCCGCGGGGGAACGGGTGCCCCTTCTGGAACCGCTGGCCATGGCGGCATTGCTGCTCCTGTGCACTGCCTACCTGGTGGACGGGTCCTTCAACCCCTTCCTCTATTTTCGGTTTTAGGAGGTGCAAGCTTGAGCAAGCAAAAGCAGCGCATTTTTGGGGCGCTGGCCGTGGCGGCGGTATGGCTGGCTCTGGCGGCGGCGCTCTGGTTCGGCCCCCGGCGGGACATTTCCGAAGCGGAACGCCGGAAGCTGGAGCAGTTCCCGCCTCTGACATCGCAGACCCTGCTGGACGGCCGGTTTATGACCAAATTCGAAGCCTTCACCCAGGACCAATTCCCTCTGCGGGAGGGCTTCCGCCGCCTGAAGGCCGGATTCAGCTACGGCGTCCTGCGCAGGCTCGATAACAATGGCATCTATCTTTCGGAGGGCTCCGCCGCCAGGCTGGAATATCCCCTGAACGCCAATTCCGTGGCCGGGGCGGTGGAGAAATTCCAAAGAATTTATGATCTGTATCTGAAAGACAGCGGGGGGAAAATCATCTTCTCCGTGGTGCCGGACAAGGGCTATTACCTGGCAGCCCCAAACGGCTGCCCGGCCATGGACTATGAGGCCATGTTCTCCGCCATCCGGGCCATTCCCTGGGTGCGGTACGTGGACTTGACGGACACCCTTTCCGCGGGCAGCTATTATGCCACCGACACCCATTGGCGGCAGGAGACACTGCTCCCGGCGGCGGAGAAAATTGCCCGGGCGCTTGGTGTGGATGTGGAGGACGACTACCGGCCCACCGCCTTGGAGCGGCCCTTCTACGGGGTGTACTGCGGCCAGGCGGCATTGCCGTTGGAGCCGGATACCTTATGGATTCTGGAAAGCGACACCATTTCCGGCTGCACCGTGACCAATTATGAAACCGGGGAAACCTCCGGTGTGTATGATTTTACCAAGCTCACCAGCCAGGACCTTTACGATGTATTTCTCTCCGGCCCGGCGGCGGCGCTGACGGTGGACAATCCCGCTGCCATGACGGACCGGGAGCTGATCGTGTTCCGGGATTCCTTCGCCAGCAGCCTGGTGCCCCTGCTTCTGCCGGGATATTCCAAAGTAACCCTGCTGGACATCCGTTATGTTCCCACGGAGTACCTGAGCCAGCTTGTGACCTTTGAAAATCAGGACGTGCTCTTTCTCTACAGCACCCTGGTGCTGAATCAGAGCGCCATGCTGAAATAAAAAAGACGCAGCTTTTTCGGCTGCGTCTTTTTAAATGACGGTTAGGGAACCTCTGAATAAATACCCATGCTGCGTACAGCACCACGAGGAATGAAAGTCATCAAAATGTTTGAATTTTGCCATTGTTTTTGAGACTTTCACAGTAAATCGTCTGCGGCTGGGCGGCGGGTCTTTTGCCCCATCCGCGCAGTACCAAAATTGGGAAATACACAAAGTATTCCCGGGGGTTTGGTACTTTCGGCTGAGCCAAAATCCTTTGCCGTCAGCTCTTGCCGATTTCATCAGAGCTTCCCTAAAAAAACATCCACCTTGCAAACGCGGGGTGGATGTGATAGAATAACGACAGAAGGGACTTAGGCGAGTGTGCCTCCCCCTTTAGATCAGGAAATTACTCCGTTGCTCTTGGGGAAGAACGGGACGGAGTAATTTCCTGTCTTTATCGGAAATTACATTCACTTGTTGTTCTTGAAAATGAGGACAACAAGTGTAATGGTTTCGATGATCACCAGTGCAAATGCAAACAGGTTTTCATAAGTAACCATTTCACCACCCCCTTTACACAAACTCGGGGCTTGCAGGGGGAAGCATCCGTCCGCCGCAGGTGGTGTCCCTTCCGGGTCATGGACCAGGTTCAGAATAACATATTTCGACGCAATGTGCAACCGTGCAGTAAGATAATAAATATTTAATCTTCAAAACCCTAGCCTGGGACTTGTTCTGGGCTTGGGTTTTGTGTATAATAAGGGGTAAATATCAACGAAATCCGCTTTGAATGCGGTATTAGGAGCTTATTATGATTGAAACCCTTTCCCTGCTTCCCGGCGTGGTGCTGCGCTGCTGCCGGGACGCCCGGTTTAAGCAGGGCTGTCTCAGCGTGCAGCTGGTGCGGCCCATGGCGGCACAGGAGGCGGCCATGAACGCCCTGATCCCCACGGTGCTGCTCCGGGGTACGGTGCGCCACCCGGATTTGCGCAGCATCACCATGGCCCTGGACGATCTGTACGGCGCGGCGGTGAGTCCACTGGTGCGCCGGGTGGGGGACTACCAGACCACGGGGCTGTATTGCAGCTTTATGGATCAGCGCTTCGCCCTGCCCGGGGACCGGGTGCTGGAGCCCATGGCGGCGTTTCTTCGGGAGCTGCTGCTGGAATCTCCCCTGGAGGACGGGGGCTTCCTTCGGGAATTTGTGGACAGCGAGAAGCGGAACCTGATCTCCTCCATGGAGTGCGAGCTCAATGACAAGCAGGTTTACGCCATGGGCCGCCTGCTGAAAACCATGTGCCGGGAGGACAGCTTCGGCCTGCCCCGGCTGGGGGAAAAGGAGCAGGTGGCGGCCATTGACGCGGCGGGGCTCTACCGCCATTATCAAAAAATCCTGCTGGAAAGCCAGATTCAGCTGTTCTATGTGGGCAGCGCCCCGGCGGAGCAGGTGGCAGCGCTGCTGCGGCCTCTGTTTGACCTGCCGGGCCGGAACCCACAGCCCCTGGCCCCCCAGACGGATCTGCGCATCGGCCCCGGCGGGGAGGTCACCGAGACCATGGAGGTGACCCAGGGTAAGCTCTGCATGGGCTTCACCACCCCCATCACCAACCGCACGCCGGAATTTGCCGCCATGCAGCTATTAAACACCCTGTTCGGCGGGGGCATGACCTCCAAGCTCTTTCTGAGCGTCCGGGAGAAGCAGTCCCTTTGCTACAGCATCGGCTCCAATTACTACGGGTCCAAGGGCATTGTCACCGTGTCCGCCGGGATCGACTGCGACAAGAAGGATTTGGTATGCGATGAGATCCTTCACCAGCTGGAGCTCTGCCGCCGGGAGGATTTTACCGAACAGGAGCTGAACGCCGCCAAGCAGGCCCTGATCTCCAGCCTCCGGGCTACCCATGATTCTCCCGGCTCCATCGAGGGCTACTATGCCACCGCCGCCCTCAGCGCCCTGAAGCTGACCCCGGAGGAATATATGGATGCCATCGACGCCGTCACCGCCTCCCAGGTGGCCCGGGCGGCGCAGACGCTGAAGAAGCATACCGTGTATTTTTTGAGCGAGCAGGCATGAAAGGACGGGCCCAAATGACTGAGTTTCAATACCCGGAGCTGGACGAGCAGCTCTATCAAGAGGTTTTGCCGGGCGGACTCACCGTGGCGGTGGTTCCCCGGAAGGGCTTTGCCCGGAGCATTGCCTATTTTGTCACCGATTTCGGCTCCATCCATACGGATTTCCGGCTGGAAGGGGTAAACTATACCACACCCGCCGGTGTCGCCCACTATTTGGAGCACAAAATGTTCGAGCTGCCCGGAAACCGGGACGTGGCGGCGGAATTTGCGGCCCTGGGCGCTTCCGTCAACGCCTTCACCAGCTACGATATGACCGCCTATTACTTTTCCTGCACCCAGGCCTTTGGGGATTGCCTGCGCCTGCTGCTGGAATTTGTATCCACCCCCTATTTCACCCAGGAGAGCGTGGACCGGGAGCGGGGCATCATCGACCAGGAGATCGGCATGAACCTGGACGCCCCGGACAGCGTGATTTTTGACAGGCTCATGGCCATCCTCTATGAAAACCACCCCATCCGGGTGCCCATTCTGGGAACCGGGGAATCCATCCGGGAAATCACCCCCGAGATTTTGGAGCTGTGCCACCGGGCCTTTTATCACCCGGGGAATATGCTGCTGTGCGTCATCGGCGACGTGGACCCGGAGGCAGTGAAGCGCATCGCGCTGGAGGTGCTGGGGACGCAGGTGCGGCCCATGGGGGAAAAATGTACCCACTGGCCGGAGGCCATGACCCCTGTGGAAGCGGAAACCGTCTGCGCCATGGAGGTGGCCATGCCCACCTTCAGCCTGGCCTTCAAGTGCGAGCCCATCGGCCTGGGAAGCGAAGCCATCCGCCGGGAGATGGTGGCGGATCTGGCGGCGGAGGCCCTGTTCGGCGAGTCCTCGGAGCTATACCTGCAGCTGTATGAGCAGGGGCTGATCGACAGCTCCTTCGGCGGCGGGTTCGAGACCGTGCAGGGCTGCGCCATGCTCTGTGCCAGCGGCGACAGTGACGACCCCCGGGCCGTCCGGGATGCCATCCTCGCCCAGGCCGAAAAGCTGGTGGAAGAGGGCATCGGCCAGGAGGAATTTCTTCGCTTAAAGCGCAGCGCCCTGGGCCGGAGAATCCGGGGCCTGGACAGCCTGGACGGCACCTGCTTCCGGATCTGCGCCTACCATTTTTCGGATTTTGACTATTTCCGCTTCCCGGAGGTATACCGGGGCATCGAAAAGCAGGAGATTCTGGAGTTCCTGGCCCGGGTGGTGCGGCGGGAGCGGTGCGCCATTTCCATCATCAATCCCCTGGCCCAGGCCGGGGACGAAGGAGCGATTGTATGAACCCCGCGAATTATTCCGTGATTTCCTTCCCCTTCCTGGGGCTGGAGCTGAATCCGGGCCGGGCCATTTCCATCGGTCCGCTGGAAATTCATTATTACGGCCTGGTGATCGCCCTGGGCCTGCTGCTGGCGGTGCTCTATGCCGAAAAACGCTGCCATTACGCGGGGCTGACGAAGGACGACCTGCTGGACGGCGTGCTGTGGATTACCCCTCTGTCCATCGTCTGCGCCCGGATCTACTACTGCGCCTTCACCTGGGAGAGCTACCGGGACAACCCCATCTCCGTGCTCTATGTCTGGAACGGAGGCATTGCCATCTACGGCGCGGTGATCGGCGCGGTGATCGGTGTCATCCTTTTCTGCAAAATCAAAAAGACCAACCTGCCCGCATTGCTGGATCTGGTGCTGTGCAGCTTTCTCATCGGCCAGTTCATCGGCCGCTGGGGCAATTTCTTCAACCGGGAGGCCTTCGGCGCAGCCACGGATTCCTTCTTCCGTATGGGCCTGTACAACACCTTCACCGGGGCGTTTGAATACTATCACCCCACCTTTCTGTATGAATCGGTGTGGAATCTGGCGGGCTTTCTGATTTTAAATTACTGCTATCCCCGCCGCCGCTACAACGGCCAGATCGCCCTGGGCTACTGCGCCTGGTACGGCCTGGGAAGGGCTGTGATCGAGGGACTGCGGGTGGACAGCCTCTATTGGGGCAGCCTCCGGGTCAGCCAGGTGCTGGCGATTGCAACCTGCCTCGCCGCCTCGGCGACCCTGATCTGGCAGCATTTCCGCCCCCACGACCCCGGGAAGCTGATGAAATAAGCACCCAGCCCCCCAAAAACCACCGCACCCAACCGTGGGGGCTGATTCATCCTCCCGCGCGGTACAGCCTGCCGCAATGGAATCCGCTCCGGCGAATTCGTACCACGTCGGACATGGCAGCATTCAACCGACCACTCAAAAATCGCTGCAAAAGCGGGAGGCATCATCGCCTCCCCTGCAATAAGGACACAAAAGAAAAGAGGAGGAAAACACCGTGAAACGGGAAGACTACATCAGCTGGGACGAATATTTCATGGGCATCGCCATGCTGGCGGCCCGGCGGAGCAAGGACCCCAACACCCAGGTGGGGGCCTGTATCGTTTCGCCGGAGAACATCATCATCTCCACCGGCTACAACGGCATGCCCAAGGGCTGCAGCGACGACGAATACCCCTGGGAACGGGAGGGGGCCGAGACCAAGTACCCCTACGTGGTCCACGCGGAGCTGAACGCCATTCTCAATGCCAACGGACGGGATCTGCGGGGCAGCCGGCTGTATGTGGCCCTGTTTCCCTGCAACGAGTGCGCCAAGGCCATCATCCAGAGCGGGGTGAAGGAGGTCATCTACCTGTCCGACAAATACAGCGATACCATGCTGAACCTGGCTTCCAAGCGGATGCTCCAGTCCGCCGGGGTGAAATTCACCCGACTGAAGCCCACCCGGCAGACCATCGTGCTGGACTTCGTGCCGGAAGAAGAGAAGTGACTAAAATCCGCCCAAATCTTCCACCGTTCTTCTTCTAATCTGTGGGATTGACGAAAAGGGAAAAAATGAATATACTTTGTGTATATACATCGGGGAGCCCTTCCCCAACCAAAACGCGACACAATGGAGGAATAGTATGCGGTTTCTTTACGGCAAACAGGAGATGCGGGATCTGACCCGCAGCCAGGAAAGCTGTTTTCTGCTGACCAATGGCCTGGGCGGCTATGCTTCCCTCACCTCTGCCTATTCGGTCAACCGCTGCGATCAGGGGCTGCTGATTTCCGCAGTGAAGGCCCCCAACGAACGGGTAACCCTGGTACACCGGATGAGCGAACGGCTGAATGTGGAGGGGAAGGATTACTTCCTGTCCACCCAGGAGTTTGCCGACGGCACCGCCCCGGAGGAGGGCTACCGGAACCTGAGCTTCTTCCTCTATGACAATGTTCCCCATTGGCGCTATCACATCGGCGGCGTCCGGGTCACCCGGAGTATGGCCATGACCTACGGCCAGAACACCACCGCCGTACTGTATAAGGTGGAAAATCAGTCCGGCGCCGCCTGCGTTCTCACCGTGGAGCCCTTCGTCAAGTTCGGCCCCAAGGAGCAGGCCATCCAGGCCGCGCCCCAAATCAGCTATTCCGCCGGGAAGGTCAGCTGCGGCCCCCATACCCTGCACATTTCCACCACCGGTACCCTGCGTCAGACCCCCGTCCGCACCCAGCGGCTTTCCTACCGGGAGGATGCCAAGGACGGCCGCCCCGGCCAGGGGCTGGTGTCCTCCATCTGCGTAGCCGAGGTCACCGTGGGGGCCGGGGAGAACATGGAATTCAGCGTGATCTTCTCCGCCCGGCGGCAGTTCCTCACCGCCGAGGAGATCCTCACCACCCAGCTGCGCCATCAGGGCGAGCTGGAGAGCCGGGCCGGCTTCCGGGACCCGGTGGCCCGCCAGCTGGCCGTCAGCGCCGATGCCTTTGTGGTCCGCCGGGCCTCCACCAACGGCATGACCATCCTGGCCGGCTACCCGCTGTTCAGCGACTGGGGCCGGGACACCATGATCGCCCTCACCGGCTGCGCCCTGGCCACCGGCCGGTTCGTGGATGCCGCCAGCATCCTGCGCACCTTCCTGGCCTATGAAAAGGACGGGCTGGTGCCCAACCTCTTCCCCGAGGGGGGCCATGAGCCGGTGTACAACACCGTGGACGCCGCCCTGCTGCTGATCGACTCTGTGTGGCAGTTTGTGCACCGCAGCGGCAACTGGGATTTCGTCCGGGAGGCCTATCCCACTCTGGAGCGGATCGTCGCCGCCTACCGCCGGGGCACCCACCATGCAATCTTCATGGATACCGACGGCCTGATCCACGCCGGGGAAGGCTTCGACCAGGTGACCTGGATGGACGTGTGCGTCCAGGGCATCCTGCCCACCCCCCGCCACGGCAAGCCTGTGGAAATCAACGCCTACTGGTACAACGCCCTGAAAATTATGGAGGAGTTCTCCCAGCGGCTGGGACTGGACGGGAAGGACTACGGCGAACTGGCGGAAAAAGTCAAAAAATCCTTTGTGGAAAAGTTCTATATGGAGGACAAGGGCTACCTGCGGGATGTGCTTTCCGGCACCGCGGCGGACGAGCAGCTGCGCTGCAACCAGATCTGGGCCCTGAGCCTGCCCTACACCATGCTGAGCCACGAGCAGGAGTGCAACGTGCTGCATACCGTAGAGCGCCACCTCTTCACCCCCTGCGGCCTGCGGACCCTGGCCCCCTCCGACCGGGAGTTCCGGGCCACCTACGGCGGCGACCAGGTCACCCGGGACATGGCCTACCACCAGGGTTCCGTGTGGGTGTTCCCTCTGGGCGCTTTCTACCTGGCCTATCTCAAGGTCCGGGGCAATTCCCCCGAGGCCAAGGCCGATGTCCGTGCCCAGCTGGCGGCCCTGGAGCCCATGCTGAGAGAGGGCTGCGCCGGCCAGTTGCCGGAGCTCTACGACGGTCTCTCCCCCAGCATCGGCAAGGGCTGCTTCGCCCAGGCCTGGAGCGTGGGCGAAATCCTGAGGGTGTACGAGGCCATCGATAAGAACGGCTGAGTTGTTATACCATTAGATGTTTTCGCAGAGCGGGTCACGGCCCCGCCGGGCACGTTCTGGTTTTGAACATTTCCGCTGAATCAGCCCCCGCCGAAATGCAGGGGAGGCACGATTGGCCTCTTTTGCGGCGGCGCGGCGAAAAATCATCCCTTGGTATTACATGCCGGGGGTGTTTTTTATTGCTGCGGAACGATACCGGGCGGGGGAAGGAGGGGGAATGAATACAGATATCCTGAGCACACATTAAAAAAATCTTGACAATCCGGCGGGATGTAAGTACAATAAGTCTGGTATGGTGTACACTGACCCGGTGTGTCCGTTTCCGGGTTTTGTATTTCATTTTTAACCGGCATTTGGCCGGGGACTGCGTTTATCGCCTCATGGCGTTTTGATGCTGATATACACCGCCGGA
>JBJDYM010000282.1:0-15794 GCA_051867315.1 Faecousia sp. | reverse complement strand
CCAGCACGTTGGGCATCCTGGTTGCCAGGGTCATCATCATCCGGTCGTCCGGATGAACCCGCCGGGCGATGTATTCCTCCATCAGCTCGTCATAGGGATATGTCCGGACATCCTCCTGACGCGGGTCGGCGGACATGAAGCCATCCTGCTTGATCACCGACGCGGTTTTCTCCCGGGTGTTCAGCAGGAACACGTCCAGATAGTTGCTGCTCAGGGTTTGAACAATGCTCACCTGGGTCTCATAGGCCTCCTGGTCCCGGGTCACGTCCACGCCGAAAAACACGCCCTCCAGATGGCTGCTGGTGGGATTGACAAACAGCCGCAGGGTGTACCGGGACCAACGGGCCACATGGTCATCAAAATAGCAGCGGAACTCCCGGCAGATCTCCACCTTGCCCGCCTCGTAATCCTGCTTTACCGCCTCCAGGCTGTAGGCGCTGAGGAAATTCCGGCGGTCGCTCTCCGAGAGAATGTACATCGCCATGCTCTGCATCAGCGCGTCGATGGAGCGGCTTTTGTCCAAATCCTTCAAAATGGCAGAGGTGCCGCCGGCCTTGAGAATCCGGTTGCCGGTGATGTCCAGGTGGAAATATCCCGCCGCGTGGGAGATGGAAGCAAGCAGGGCATCCAGCTGTTTCTGGTAGATCCGCTTGCTGCTGATGTCATCGTCCTCACAGGCGATGGCCACCACGATATCCTCATAGTGCGCTGCTTCGCCGCTGCGGGCAATCAGCAGGCAGTAATAATGTACTTCCTCCAACAGCACCCGGCAGTGCACCTTGAAGGAGGCGGCCTTGTCCAGCCGCTGGCGCACCTTCGGAAGCGAAAGCATCTCCCGGACGGTGTCCCGCTCCTCCGGATGGATGCAGCGGGTGACCAGCAGGTCCACCGCCTCGCTGTAATCCATATTGTCGGTCAGCAGGGGCTCGCTGCCGCCAAACAGATGCTCGGCGCGGTACACGGAGACCTTCTGGGACTGCACATTCACCCCGAACACCGCCGAATACTTGTTGGACAGCAGCTGGATGGCTCCCAGCAGCCGCAGGGAGTTCTCCCCTGTGGGGATGGCGCTGGACAGTCGTTCCCCCTCTTCCACGGTACTGAACACCAGCGCGTGGCCCCGGGAGCCGTCGGGGTGCACCGTCTCCACTGCGTCCACCGTCTCGTAGATGTGGCGGATGGGGTCCAGATAGGTCCTGGGTCCCTGCACCCCATTTGCCACCGGGCAGGGTGGGCAGGGACTGTCCAGACCCATCAGCGCGTTGTAGCATTTGCGCCCCGGCTCCAGAGTGGGGTAGAGCCGCTTGGCGGTATCGTTAAAACCGATGATGTTGTAATCCGCATCAATGCTGTAATAGCCTGACGAATGTTCGCTCATCTCAAATACAGCCTCCTCTGCTGTGGTGGGACGGATCGTCTTTTGGTTAATTTATCACAGGGAGGCGGAATTTGTCAACCGATGGAATGGTCAGAACAGAAAAATGTACCCTGCTGTATATCTATGGCCGGTAAATTGTTATTTTCAGCGCCGGCGGGACGACGCTTGCCTCCCTCAGAGAGGGAGGCAAGGGTGTGATCGCTGTTTGAACAAAACACCGGCTCATTCTCCCCGAAGTCTGCCGATCAGGGCGCACAGGGCGAAGGCGCCAACGTCCACGGCAACCACTGTGGAGCCCACCGGGGTACCGGCGAGGATGGAGATGACAATGCCGAAGAAGGCGCAGCCCACGCTGACCACCGCCGCGCAGACCGTCACGGACAGGAAGGAACGGAAAATCCGCATGGCGGACAGGGCGGGGAAGATGATCAGCGCGGAGATCAGCAGCGATCCCACCAGATTCATGGCCAGCACGATGATCACGGCGGTGATCACCGCAATCATCAGGTTGGTGGCCTCCACATGGGTTCCGGCGGCCCGGGAAAAATTTTCGTCAAAGGTCACGTCGAAGATCCGGTGGTAGAACAGCAGGTAGAAAATCAGCACCGCGGCGGAGAGCCCGATGCACAGTCCCACCTCGGTCTGCGTCAGGGTGAGGATGGAGGTGGAGCCGAACAGGGTGCTGCATACATCCCCGGACAGGTTGGAGGAGGTGGAGAACAGGTTCATCAGCAGATAGCCGAAGGCCAGGGCCCCGACGGAGATCATGGCAATGGCAGCGTCGCCTTTGATTTTGGCGTTCTGCCCGGTGCGCAGCAGCAGCACGGCGCACACCACCGTAATGGGCAGCACGATCAGCATCCGGTTCGTCAGGTTCAGCACCGCCGCAATGGCCATGGCCCCGAAGGCCACATGGGAAAGCCCGTCGCCGATGAAGGAGAACCGCTTCAGCACCAGCGTCACCCCCAGCAATGAGGAGCACAGGGCAATCAAAACGCCGACGATCAAGGCGTAGCGCACAAAGGGATAGGACAGATAGCTCAGCAGGGTGTTCAGCATCCTTTTTCCTCCTTTCCGGGCAGGAAGGCATGGCCCATGCCGCTTTCCAGGTATTCCCCCCGGGTGCCGAAGAACAGCGTTTGCCCGATGTGGAGCACATGGGTGGCGTAATCCAGGGCGGCGTTCAGATCGTGGGAGATCATGATCACGGTGATGCCCTCCCGGTGCAGGTCCGAGATGATTTCATACATTTGAGCCGCCGCCTTGGGGTCCAGTCCGGAAACCGGTTCGTCCAGCAGCAGGCATTTTTGAGTCGCGCACAGGGCCCGGGCCAGGAGCACCCGCTGCTGCTGGCCCCCGGAGAGGTCCCGGTAGCACCGGCGGGCGAAATCCGCAATGCCCATCCGCTCCAGGTTCCGGGCGGCGAAAGCCTTTTCCGCCTTGGTATAGAAGGGCCGCAGGCCGCACCGGCCCTGAAAGCCGGAGAGCACAATCTCCTGCACCGAGGCGGGGAAATCCCGCTGCACCTGGGTCTGCTGGGGCAGGTAGCCGATTTCCGTGGATTTTAACCCCTCCATCCGGATGGAACCGGCCAGAGGCGGGGTCAGATTCAGAATGGTTTTCATCAGCGTGGACTTGCCGGAGCCGTTTTCTCCCAGAATGCACAGGTAGTCCCCGGCATTCACGGTGAAGTTCAGATCCTTTACAATCGGACGGTTTTCATAGCCCAATGAGGCGTTTTCACAAATGATTTGCGGCATAATATCTCCTTATTCCAGTGCTGAAGCCAGCACCTGTCGGTTTTGTTCCATGATGGCGAGATACTCCCGGCCTGCGGCGGCTTCCAGGGACACCGACTGCATGGAGTCCAGGGTCAGCACGGCCACATTCTCCCGGCCGGCGTTCTGCACAACGGTCCGGGCCAGCCGCCCGTCGCTGCCCTCTGTGACCAGCACGGCATTCAGCTCCAGCTCCTTCACCCGGTCGGCCAGGAAGACCACGGTTTCAAAGCTGGCCCCGCTCTCCGCGGAGCAGCCGGGGAAGGCGGCATAGTAGTGTAACCCATAGTCCTCCGTCAGATACCGGAAGGGGAACCGGTCGCACACCAAAATGGTATCCTTGGCCGAAGACTGGACGGTCTGCTGATAGGCTTCATCCAAAGCCCGCAGCTTTTCAAGATAGGTTCCCAGATTGGCACGGAAAGTATCCGCATGCTCCGGGTCCAGTAAGCACAGCTCCTCCGTGATGGCGGAGCAGAACAGGGCGGCATTTCGCAGGGAGAGCCAGATGTGTTCGTCGGTCTCGTCCTCTGCCTCCCGGACCTGCATTCCCTCCACCACCTCGGCGGTGTGGGCTGCGTCCCCCAGCAGGTCCATCAGCTCCAAAACGCGCATGTTGGGATTGGCGGAGGATTTCAGCGCATCAGCCAGCCATTCGTCGGACTCGCCTCCGCCGAAGATCAGAAGGTCGCAGCCGGACACCGTCACCATGTCCTCCACCGTGGGCTGGAAGCTGTGGGGGTCCACCCCGTCGTCCACCAGCAGCCGCAGGGTAATGTGGCTGTCCGGTCCGATGAGCTGGCGCACCCAGTCATATTCCGGGAATATGGCCGTCACGATGGTCAGATTCTTTTCCGGGACTTCCGGAGCGCACCCGGCGAGATTCACAGCCAGGGCAGCGGCGAACAGCAAGGCGAGGATCTGTTTTTTCATTTCCTGCCCTCCCTGCACTGCTGGCACACCCCGTAGAAAACGGTGCGCACCGGGTCGATGGCAAACCCGTGGTGCTCCAGGATGTGCTTTTGCAGCTCCGGCAGCTCCTCACAGTGCATGTGGATCAGCTTGCCGCACACCTGGCATTTGCAGTGGTAGCAGGTGTCCTCTCCCAGGTGCTGCCCCAGGTATTCAAAGCAGGCGGGGGTATTTGCGTCGATGTTGTACTTGGCGATCACGCCCTCGTCCACCATGCGCTCCAGCTGCCGGTAAACCGTGGCCATGCCGATGGGCTTGCCGGATTGCCGGAAATATTCGCACACATCGGCGGCGGTGATGTGCCTGCCCGGAACACTTTCCAGATACGCGCGCAGCTCATCACCCTGCTTGGTTTTGTAGGAGCCCTTGTTCATGCCTTGCCTCCGTAATTTGATAACAGTTCTCATATTATACCCCATCCGATCAAAATGTCAATATGAAAATGGTTATCATTTTCAAAATAAAACACCGAATCAACGCTGTAGGAACAGGCCGATTCGGTGTTTTGGTTCAATTGTGCAGCACGATCATGTAGATGAATACGATGCAGATGGCCGCGCAGAGCATCAGCAATGCGAAGGACAGGTTGCCGGTGATGCGGTCGGTGGTTTTCTTGATGGTTTCCAGGCTGCGGTAGGCCAGGTGGGCGTAGTGCCGGCCGCCCCGCTGCTCCTTGCCCTGGCGGATGGCGAGAATGTCAATATCCTTGCCCAGCCGGTAGGCCATGGAGGTGTAGACCTTGTCGTCGCTGCGCTCCGGGGCGGGGTGGTAGACGGATTTGGCCAATAGCAGCACCAGCGCGTCCGGCAGATCGCAGAATATCCGCCCCAGAATCCCGCTGACGCGCAGGACCCCTTTCGCCGCCGGGCCGGTGAGCTTGTTCTCCCCAAACAGGGCGCTGACCCGGCCGCATCCTTCCGGCAGCCATTTTAAAAGCAGGGGACGGTAGAGTCGATTTTCCAAATCCAGCTTCTCCGGCCAGCGGTTCACATACTGCCCGTCCTTCATCAGGAATTTCCGAATGACCAGCAAATACAGCACCAGCCCGATGACGATGGAAATGGCCGCGCCCTTCAAATTCTCCCCGGAGAGGTAATGGATGGCGTGGTGCAGCGCGCCGCAGTGGAAAAAGTCTGTGCCCAAGTCCGCAATCGCGTCCATGGAATAATTTGCGGTGAGGCCCAGCAGCGGCAGCAGCAGGGCGGGGAGCAGCACCGCCAGAGCGCTCATGGGGGACATATATTTCTTTTTGGCATCAAACTCCGCCTGCCGGGTGGGGTTCTTCTCCACGAAGATGCAGACATAGAGCTTGGTCATGTAGGCCAGGGTCATGCCGCCGGAGATCAGGAACAGCCATTCCACCCCGGTCAGCGCCCAGCCGTATTCCGCAGCGCCCTCCACAATGGCTTCATGGAGCAGGGTTTTGCTGACGTAGCCGTTCAGCAGAGGGATGCCGCCGATGCCCGCCGCTCCCAGCAGGAAGGCCAGGTTCAGCAGCGGTTTCTTCCGGCCAAAGCCCCGGATTTCGTTCAGATCCAGCTGATGCAGGTTAAAATACACCACACCGGCGCATTCAAACAGCACCAGCTTGAACAATGAGTGGTTGACCATATGCAGCAGCGCGCCCCGGGCGGCCAGGGCGTTTTCCTCCCCCAGCAGGCCCATCATGCCCACACCCACCAGGACAAAGCCAATCTGGCTCATGGAGGAGCAGGCCAGGGTCCGTTTGAGATCGATGCTGAACAGGGCCAGCACCGCCCCCAGCACCATGGTCACCGTGCCCAAAGCCAGGATCAGCGTGCCCCAGGCGGCGTCGTACCGGAAGATGTTGGCGCAGATCGCCAGAATTCCCCAGATGCCGGACTTGGTCAGCACACCGGAGAGCAATGCCGAGGCAGGGGCCGGAGCCACGGGATGGGCCTTGGGCAGCCAGATGTGCAGGGGGAACATGCCCGCCTTGGCCCCGAAGCCGAAGAGAATGCAGCCTCCGGCGGCGTAGAGCACGCCCTTGTGGGGGCAGGCCTGGGAAAGCGCATAGAGCACTGCGATTTCGGTGGTGCCCAGCTCATGTTGGAGCAGGAACAGCCCCATCAGCGCCACCAGGCCTCCGATCACCGCCACCGCCAGATAGGTGGTCGCCGCCCGAATGGCTCCGGGGGTTTCCTCCTGAATGACCCAGGTGAAGGAGGTGAAGGACATGATTTCAAAGAATACAAAGGCGGTGTACAGATCCGCCGCCAGGAATACCCCCAGGGTGGCCCCCAGGGTCAGCAAATTGAAGAAATAATACCTTCCCACATTGTGGTGATGCCGGAAATATTCCGGTGACAGCAGCCCCGTCAGTGCCCACATCAGGCAGATGACCACGATGTACACCCGCCGGAAGCCATCCACCGTCAGCTTCAGTCCGGTCAGCAGGGGAAGGGAAACGGTCCCATCCGGCCCCAGGGCCACCATGAGGGAAAAGGCCAGGGAAACCAGGCCCGTGGCCACAGCGGCCCGCTCTCCCTTTTTACCGGCAAAATAGGCGGCAAAGGCCATGACCATGGGGAAGAAAACAAATAACCAGGGATTCATGGTTTTCCCTCCTTACCGTAATCCCCCGGCAATGGCCAGGGCGGCGCCCACAATGGGCTTTGCGAAGAGACCGGTCAGCACAATGGCCGCCGCCAGGATGGTCATGGGCACGGTCATCCGCCAGTTCACTTCATGTTCAGCAGCCAGCTTTCCGTCCTCGGACCCGGCGCAGGGGAAGAAGGCCCGGCACACCACCGTCAGCATATAGATGGCGGTGAGCAGGGCGCCGAACAGCAGCACCCCCGCTCCCAGGTAGGCCAGTCCGTTCTGGGAATCCGCCGCTGCGGTGAGCAGCTGCCATTTGCTCACAAAGCCGGAAAAGGGCGGAATGCCCGTCAGTGCCAGGGCGGCGACGGTGAAGCAGCCGAAGGTAATGGGCATTTTCCGTCCCAGCCCGTTCAGCTGGCTTAAATACTCCCGTCCGGTGCCGTGGAGCACCGCACCGGCGCAGAAGAAGGCCAGAATCTTGATTTCCGCGTGGAAGGCCATGTGCAGCAGCCCGGCGGCAAGGCCTGCCTGGGTCATCATGGTCACGCCGAAGAGAATGTAGGAGAGGTTTGCCACGGTGGAGTAGGCCAGACGCCGCTTCCAGTGCTGCTCCTTCACCGCCTTGGTGGCTCCGAAGAAAATGGTGAAGATGGCAAGGCCCATCATGCACCCTTGGGCCCAGGTACCCGCCAGCACACCGGTGCCGTAGGCAAAGAAGGTCAGCCGGATCACGGCGAACACGCCGGATTTCACCACCGCCACGGCATGCAGCAGCGCCGTCACCGGGGTGGGAGCCACCGAGGCCTTGGGCAGCCACACATGGAGGGGGAACAGGGCTGCCTTCACGCCGAAGCCCAGAAAGCCCAGGGCGTAGAACGCCAGCATCAGATTTTCGCTGCCGCTGTAGCCTCCCTCCAGGAAGCCGCCGAAGCGGAAATCTCCTCCGTAGCCGTTGCCGATCAAATACATGATGGAGGTAAAGGCCAGAGCCGCCCCTCCCAGGGAGAAGGAGAAATAGGTCTTTGCCGCCCGGACAGCCCGGCGGGTCATGGGATGCATCACCAGCGGCACGGTGGCCAGGGTCAGCAGCTCATAGAAGACATACATGGTGAACAGGTTCGCCGCCATGGCGACCCCCAGGGTCACACCGTAGGTCATGGTAAAGAAGGTGAAAAAAGCGGTCTGCCGCTCCTCGTGCTTCATGTACTCGGAGGCGTAAAGGATCGTCAGCGGCCAGAGAGTGGCCACAATTCCGGCAAAAAACCGACCCAGACCGTCAAAACGCAGGGTAAGCGTCAGCTCCTTGGTCAATCTGACTGCGGTGAAGGATTCCGTTCTGCAGGTCAGAATCAGCACCCAGGTCAGGATGGAGGTGGCCATGGTGATGGCGTACACCATGCCGTACATCACCTTCGGCCCCTTCCGGTGGGTCAGCGGCAGCAGCCCGCCCCCAAAAAGGGGAAGCAGCACCGCCAGCAGTAAAAAACGTTCGTCCATATTGCACCTCAGAACAGTGACGCGGCCAGCTGCTCCAGCAGAGGCACCAAGCCTGCGGCGCAAAGGCCCATCAGCAGGGTCAGCCCGGCCAAAATCCAGATGGGCCCCACCATGGTCCAGCCGCCCTCGTTATTTCGTTCCGGCAAAGCCGCGTCCTTGCCGGGGAAGAAGCCGGAAACGGTGATGGGCAGCAGGTACCCGGCGGTGAGCAGGGCGGAGATCAGCAGCACCACGGGAGTCAGCCAGCTGTAAACCGCCATGCCGGAATCCAGGGCGCCCAGGGCAAGATACCATTTGCTTACAAAGCCCGAGGCGGGGGGAATGCCGATCAGAGCCAACGCCGCCAGGGTGAAGCCCCACAGGGTTTTCGGCATGGCTTTGCCGAGACCCGCAAATTCCTCCACCTTGTGCTTGCCGGTGTTGTGAATGATGGAGCCCGCCACCAGGAACAGGCACACCTTGATGGTGGCGTGGAACAGCACATGGAGCAGCCCGCCCAGGGCGCTTTCCGGGGTCAGGAAGAACAAGCCCACCAGGGCATAGGAGATCTGGCTGACGGAGGAATAGGCCAGGCGCTTTTTGAACACCTTTTCCCGGTAGGCCATCATGGAGCCCATGAACACCGTCAGCAGCGCCAGGCCGATCCAGGCCTGCTGGACCCAGGTGCCCCGAAGAAATTCCGCGCCCACGGAGAAATAGACCACCCGGATAATGGCCAGCACACCGGCCTTGGCAATGATGCCGGAGAGCACGGCGGAGGCGGGAGCCGGGGCCACGGGATGGGCCGTGGGCAGCCAGCCGTGGAGGGGATACATACCGGCCTTGGCGCCGAAGCCCACCACGCCCAGGAAGACCACCGTTTTTACAAGGGTTTCATGTCCTGCCAGCTTTTCGGCGTCCAGGGCGCCGCCGGGGACAAACTCCAGCGTGGTGCAATAGCGGGAGAGGAAGAAAATGCAGCCCAGGGCCAAAAACGCGCCGGCCATGGAATAGAACAGGTATTTCAGCGCCCCCCGCACCGCTTCCTCCGTCCGGTCGAAGAGCACCAGGGGCATGGACAGCAGGGTGATCAGTTCAAAGAACAGATACATGCTGATGAGATTCCGGGAGAAATCCATGCCCATCAGCGCTGCCTGGGACAGCAGGAAGAAGCAGAAGAACCGGTCCTGCTTTTCTTCCTGCTCCAAATAACGGAAGGCGTAAATTCCGGTGAGCAGGAAGCCGAAGGAGGCAATGGCCATGAACAGCTTGGAGATGCCGTCCAGCCGCAGCGCGACGGTCAGATTCTCCGTGATGGACAGCAGCACCAGCTCCCGCTCCGGAAGAAACAGGGCGTTGGCGGCCAGCACCGCTTCCAGCGCCAGCGCCAGGGTGACGCAGCGGTGCTTGTCCTGCCTGTTTTTCAGGAAGGGCAGCGCCAAAGCCGCCAGCGCGGGCAGCAAGATCATTGTGAGCATCATAGAAAGTTAACCCACCTTTCCAAAATATTCCAGTCCCTGCCCCAGAAGCGAGATGAGAGGGGAGGCGAAAATGCCCGCCGCCAGGTTCAGCAGGCCAAAGCAGATGGCCGACAGCCCAAAGGGGGCCTGGGCCTTCAGCGCTCTGGCAGAGGAGAGGGGCGTGCCGGGGGTGTAGAGCCGGATGATGGTCCGGGCAAAATAGAAGGTATTCAGAATGGTACTCAGGGCCAGGGCCAGCAGAGTGGGCACGGCCTTGACGCTGACCTCCAGCCCGGCCACCGCCAGCAGGTATTTGGACATAAAGCCCATGGTCATGGGAATGCCGATCATGCTCAGCGCCCCCAGGGAGAAGGCAAAGCCCGCCAGCGGGAAGGCATAGCCGCTGCCCTGCAGATCCTTGAACCGCTTGCTCCCTCCTGCCGCGTCGGACAGCCGGGAGGCGGAAAGGAACAGCATGGGCTTGGTCACCGCGTGGGTCAGGATGTGATACATTGCCCCGATCACACCGGCCTCCGGGCTGATGCCGATGCCCAGGTACACATAGCCGATCTGGGCGGCGGAGGAATTGGCCAGCATCCTGAAAATGTCGTTTTCCCGAATGGCGCCGATGGAACCGAAGATCATGCCGCCAATGCCGAAGACGAAGAGCACATTCTGAACCCCGCTGCCGTAAAACACCTCCGTGCCGAAGCCGCTGAATATCACCTTCAGCAGGAAGAAGATGTAGCCCTTGGATACGAGACCCGACAGAATGGCCGATGAGCAGGGGGTGGCGTAGCCGTAGGTATCCGGCATCCAGTAATGGAAGGGGAACAGGCCGCTTTTGATGGCGAGGCCCACGGTAATCAGGCAGATGGAGGAGCTGAGAGGAATCCGGTATTCCCCGGTTTCGGCCAGTTTCCCCACGGCCTCATGGAGGCTGGGCAGCAGCAGATGGCCGGTGATGTTATAGAGGATGGTCACTCCCAGCAGGAACAGGCCGGAGCCGATCAGGCTGAAAATCATGTACCGCACCGAGGCCAGGGTGGTCCGCCCGATCTGGCGGATCATCAGAATTCCGCAGGAGGCCAGGGTACAGATCTCGATGAACACATAGCCGGTGAAAAGATCATTGGTATACACCAGCACCAGCAAGGAGGCCTGGATCAAATCCGTCATGACAAAGTAGAACTGACTTTTGCTGGGCTCCAGATCCTCCGTCAGCTTGATTTTGGCCCCCTTCATGCACAGGAACAGTACTGCGGAGAAGACGAAGGAGAAGAAGCTCTCCAGCAGTCCCATCCGGATCTCGTTGCCCCAGGGGTGGGGGAAATGGCCCATGATGTAGGTAATGGGCTCCCCGTTGGCGTGGACCAGCTGCAAAACAAACAGAGAGCTCACCGCCACGGCAAAGCTCAGGCACATGGAAACCCGCCGGGCGTGTTTTCCGTCCAGCACGGAGGAAATCACGCTGCAAACCAGACTGGCGACGATGGCAAACAGGGGAAAATTGACGGCAAAGCTCATTGCATCTCCTCCTTTTCCTCTTCCTGCCGGGCAATCATGTAGATTTCGTCCAGGTCCAATGTGTGATAGCGCTCATAGAGCTTGACAGTCAGGGCCAGCATCACGGCGGTAACGGAGACGGACACCACAATGCCGGTGAGCACCAGGCCAGCGGGCAGGGGATTGCCGTAACGTTCCACGTCGGTGACCCCGTCCACAATGATGGGGGCGGTGCGGCCCTCGATGTAGCCCATGGAGGTCAGCAGCAGGCAGGAGGCCGTGTCCATGATGTTCAGGCCCAGAATTTTCTTAAACAGGTTCCGGTGCAGCAGCAGCGTGGCGAAGCCCACCGCGAACAGAATTACCGCAATGCAGTTGACGCGGCTGTCCCAAAGTGTTTGAAGCATCACAGCCGCCCCCTTTGGAAAATGGAATAAAAGCCGTACATGGTGCAGGCCACCACAATGCCCACCGCCACATTCAGCGGCAGGATCAGTCCGGCGGAGAAGATCATGCCCGGGGTGCCGGGGCTGAAAATGGTTTCCAGATGGTTTGCCCCGCAGAAGAAGGAGTAGCATTTTGCGAAGCTGTAAAAGCACAGGGCGCACAGCACCACAATCCGGTATACCTTCAGGTTCAGAAATTTGTCCAGCGGCTCAAAGCCGAAGGCGATGGCGTAGAGAATCAGTCCGCCGCCGATCACCGCCCCGCCGGAGAAGCCGCCGCCCGGGCCCAGGTGGCCGTTGAAAATCACGTAAATGCCGTAGACGATGACCAGCGGCACAATGATTCTCGCGGTGCTGCGCAGCAGCGGGTCGGACTGCATGATCTTTTTCTCCTGCTCCGGCTCCCCGCTGCCCCGCAGGCTCAGCAGCAGGATGAATACCGCCGTGGCGGCGGTGTAGAGCACGTGGGATTCGCCCAGAGTATCAAAGGCCCGGTAGTCCAAAATCACACCGGCCACCACGTTCACTGCCCCGGTTTCGGCCATGCCCTTTTCCACATAGCGCTCCATGACTTCGTTGTGGGCGGGGGAGTCCGCCGTGCCGAAGGTGGGCAGGTTCGCCACCGTCAGCAGCAGAAAGCCGATCATGATGCTGCAAAGCACCACAGCCAGGAAGGGATAGCTTTTCCGGAAGCTGCGGATCTCTCCCTGCTCCAACCGGTTCACCGGCTCCAGCTTCCAGGGGTGGTCGGTGTTGCCCGCGTTGGCGTTGGGGTCGGTGTAGTCTCGGGGCAGGGCGGCGGTGAAATCAAATTCACCGGCGTCCCAGGATTTGAGCCACGCGCGAAGCTCACTTCTTTTCATCTTGCACCTTCTTCCGAATGTCCCGGATCTTCTTCAGGGTCAGAAACAGCAGCACACTGGATACCCCCGCGCCCACGGCGGCCTCGGTGATGGCCAGATCCGGCGCCTCCAGCAGCACCCAGACGATGGACATGATCACGCTGTAGGCCATGAAAATCACCAGGGAGACCAAAAGGTTCCGGGACAGGCAGGTGGCGATGCCGCACACCAGCAGCAGCGACAGAAGCATCAGTTCAATCACATCCATGGGAATCCTCCTCCAATTTGATATGCTCCGCGGCGGTTTCGTCGGTGGCGATTTCCATCCTTCCCACCAGGTGGGAGGCAATGGGGCTGCCCACCCACAGAACCAGCAGCGCGGCCAGCAGCTTGGGGATATATTCCATGCTGCCGGTGGCCACCATCAAGCCGCCCAGGATTCCGGCCATGGAGATGGTGTCCAGAATGGCGGCGCAGTGCATCCGGTTCATCACAAAGTGGAACCGGAATACGCCCAGAATGCTGATTGCCCCGGCAACCACGCCGCAGAGCAGCAGCACGGCGGCGAGGACAAAACGGACGGTCTCACACATCGTCAAATTCCTCCTTTTCCTCATGGGAGGCAATGCTGATCTTCGCCAGCACCACCACCGCCAGGAAGCTGATCATGCAGTAAATCAGGCACACATCCAGCAGCCAGCTCTGCTCCAGAAGGACAGCCAGCACCGCGATGGCCGCCGTGGTCAGGCTGCCGGTCATGTTGATGCCCAGAATCCGGTCCGCCATCCGGGGTCCCCGGATGGCCCGCAGCAGGGAGAAAAACAGCCCGGCGGTGAGCAGGAGCAGGACTCCAATCAATAAATAGTCAAACCAAGTGGTCATCATTTCGCCTCCATTTTCCGAATCCACCGCTGAAACGTCCCGTCGGGGGAGGTGTCCAGCATGGATTTGTCCAGGCAGTGGACGGTGAGCTTGTCTCCCTCCACCTGCACGGTGATGGTGCCCGGGGTCAACGTGATGGAATTGGCCAGCAGGAAGCGCCCAAAATCCGTCTTCAAATCCGTGCGGAAGGTCACCAGGGTGGGGGTGACCACATAGCGCCGGAAAAGGATGTCCCTGGCCACCACCAGCCCGGCCTTGATGATCTCCCAGAACAGCACCGGGATATAGGCGCAGAACACCGGCGCTTTTCGCATCAGACGCAGCTCCCGGGCCGGGCTGTAGCCAAAGAGCCCCCATCCCAGCGCGCCCATCAGCACCGTGATGACCAGCCCCAGCCCCACCACTTCGGCGGTGAGCTTCCCGTTCAGAAGCAACCAGAACAGAAACAGTAAAATGTACATAATGGCCTCCTAATACATTGCTTCACAACCATCTATCATAGCACAAAGTAACGAAGAATGCACCATGTATTTGAAGAAAATATGAACAAAAAATCCGAAAAGCCCCGGGCATAATATGGCGCTTCCTGCTTTTCTGGGTAAAAAGATATCGAAAACGGCCCCGTCAAAAGGACGAACGGGATTTCCCTTGCGATTTTGAAGCCGTTTCTGTATAATGAAAGAAGCAAAAGCGCAACCGCTGGTGCATAGCGGGTTTTCAATTTGTATGGTAGGATAGGGCCAGGAGGCGAGAGAGATGATATTTTCCGAAAAACTGCAGCTGATTCGCAAAAGCAAGGGCCTGACCCAGGAGGATTTGGCCGGGACCCTGGGGGTTTCCCGGCAGGCCGTGGCCAAATGGGAGTCCGGCCAGGGCTATCCCGATATCGGCAATCTCTTGGCCATCAGCAATTTATTCCATGTCACAGTGGACTATCTGGTGCGGGACCAGGCCTGCATGAAATCCTTCCCGGAGGAAACCAATCCGGATTTGCAGCAGCTCATTGACTTCCACCTGGAGGCCAGCGCAAATACCTATGCCGCATACATGAACGAGACGGCTTCCACCCGGCTGGATTCCCACGACTACTCCTATTCCAGCGGACCCTATACCTATCACGATACCTACGTGGGCGGGGAGCAGTTCGCCGGACAGGAGGCCATCTGGCACCGAGGAAAAGCCAGGTATGCCATGAACTACCTGGGTCGGGTGCTGGGGCAGAGCTTCAGCGGCGATTTTCTGAAGGAGGCTCTGCGCCATGCCGACAAAGCCATGCCCTACCGGGGCCCGGAATACTACAGCGCCGGGAATACCTGTATAAATGCAAGGTAGTCGGGGACTTCACCTGGTTCCAGGGCTATGAGGAAATCTACTGCAATCAGGAAAAGGTCTACGAGTGCTGTTTCCACGGGGGAACCGTGAGATAAAGAAAAGGGCACCTCTAAAAACTGCCCTTTTGCGGAATATGTCCGGAATTCCCCTGCGGCAGAATCACTGACCTGATTCATTGTAGCAGCAATATCCTGGCGTACATGACGTCATTGGCAGACCAATATTGTCAACAGACCAAAGAAAAATATTATGTGCATATCGGCTTTCGTCAGCTGGCGCTTTCGTGAATGAGTGCCCTGCCAATCATTTGTGATCCGCTGATGTTATCTGCCACGCTTCTGTAGGGGAGGCTATTAGCCTCCCGTGCGGTACAACACAACATTTTAATATTCGGTGCGGCGAATTCGTACAACGCTGTTGGGCAATACCATTCACCCAACCAGGTGGAAACCGGAGCGTGGCGGGCATCTATAGCCTCCCCTACTTCTGGCTGGGCAATCATCGGCACGTATCACCATTATCCAGCGGCGTTCATTAGCGAAACGCGCCTATTGCTGAGTCAAACCGATAAGCATGAAATATTATACCCCATCAAACCGAAAAATTGGTGTTTGGCGCACTGCCGCTTACTGAGTTCTCATCGGCAAGATTCGGGGAGAATAAGAAAACCGTCAGGGGAATGCAAACCTCTGACGGCATTTTTTAAACGAAAAGACGAAATTTGAGCTTATAGTGCAACTTTATTTATTCGTTTCGAAATGGATTCTCTGTGAGTCCCAACAGGTAATCTACTGACACATTATAGAAAGCAGACAAACGTATTAAAACATCTGTTGGAATATCTCGTTGCCCAAGTTCGTAATTGCTATACACTCTTTGTGAACAGTTTAGATACGCTGCAATTTCACGCTGCGTCAAGTCACGATCCTCCCGCAAATTCCGTATTCTATGATACCCCATTCCGTCCACCTCATGAATAGAATATCACGGTTACTTTTTTATATTGACTTTTAGCGCAATTTGCGCTAAAATCTCATTGTAAAAATATGGATGAATGGAGGTTCATGCAGTATGTTTTTTAAATTGTTTGTTCCCTTGATACTAGGGAACCTCTGATTAAATACCCATGCTACGCTCCTTAGCACCACGAGGAATGA
>JBJDYM010000281.1:3081-4499 GCA_051867315.1 Faecousia sp. | reverse complement strand
TCTGCCAGGTCCCACAGCTCGGTGTGGCCGGAGGCGATGGCGTCGTCCAGGGCGGAGACCGGGATCAGGCGGCGGATGGCCCATTTGTCCGCCCGGTTTTCGTGGCGCGCCCGCAGGTCCGCAGCGGCGTAGATATTATAGAAGCTCCCGGTGAGGCAGTGGCCCAGCTCGTGGCTCAGGTGCACCCGCTCCTGGGTGCCGCCGTCGGCCACCCGGTCGTCCATGCCAATGACACAGCTGCCGTCACCGAGCATCAGCGACATGGAGCCGCATTGCTCCATAGGGTGGCGAAGCACGGGGATATTCTGCTGGGATGCCTGGGCATAAAGCTCCGGTAAAAGGATCATGGTCACTCCTTCCCGCGCTTATTTGCCTCCCTTTCTTTTACAAATGCGGCAAAAGAGCGCACTTCGTCGTACATTTCCTGGGTGATGTCTTCGCTGCCGCCGAACAGGGCGAACTTGATGGCCTCATCGCTGACCGGCGATGGGGCGTCAACTTTTTCCTCCCCCAGCAGCTCCGAGGCGGGGATGCCGAAGAAAGCGGACAGCTTGGCCAGCACCGTGCCGGTGGGATAGGAATCGGGCTCCCGCTTCCATTTGGAAACGGAGGATTTGCTCAGCCCGGCGGCCAGGGCGGCTCCGGAGGGGCTCATGCCGTAGCTGCGGCTGATGCGGACGAAACGGTCGTAAAAGGTTTCCGGTTCGCTGGGGGCCGGCAGAGGGGCTTCCCCCTGTTCCTGGGCCTCTTCCGCTGCCTGGGCCAGGGTTTTGCCCTGGGCGGCGGGGCTGTTGGGATTTCTGACAGGAATGCTGGGCACCAGCTCCTCGGGGGTCAGGTCCTTGTTCAGCAGATCCGAAATGGTGATGCCGAAATAATTGGCCAGCTTTTTGGCCACGGGGCCGGAGGGGAAGGCATCGGGGTTCTGCTTCCATTTGGACACGACGGCCTTGCTGATGCCGGCGTTCAGTGCGGCCCGGGAGGGCGACTCCCCCCGCTGGGCGCACAGGGCGATGAAACGATCATAAAACATAATGGATACTCCCTGCTGCGAAATCCCTTTGTGTAAACTGCTGCGTTTACGCGGCGTTACCCCGGGATTTTCGATGATGGTTTTATGACAGTTCACCAAATATTCCGAAAGTTCAAAAATATGTTCTAAAAACAGTTGACAAGTTCGCACAAATAAACTATAATGAACTTACGGTGAAGTTAAGTGAACTGCTTCAACGAATCTCCAAGGCCGGATGGATTCCATTTGGCACCGGAGGCCTCCGGCCTTGGAAATATATTACCATAGGAGTATGGAAATTTCAACTGCAATTTCAACTTTTTCAAAAAAAGTATACCAATGGAAGTGTCCAAAAAAATGGACAGAAAGGGGAAGGCATGGAAAAAAGTTTCGATTTGTGTTCCGG
>JBJDYM010000281.1:0-2981 GCA_051867315.1 Faecousia sp. | reverse complement strand
GCTGGAGCGGGTGCGGCGGGTGGCGGGGCGGCTGCTGGACCGGCTGGAGCAGGCGGCGGAGGAGCTGGACAGGGGGACGGTGGTTCTGCGGGAGAAGCGAAAGACGGAGGATGGGGAGGAAACCCGGGAGGTGGTGAAGGCCGGGCGCAAGGGAATCGTGGACCGGGCGGGGTTAAAGCAGCTCACCGGGGTATTAAAGGATTTGCAGGACATTCTGTCCCGGGACGGCTCCCTGGATGCCCGGGAGCGGGAGATGAAGCTCCAAAAGCTGGAGCAGGAGCTGAACCGGGAGCCGGAGGCGGAGGGCATCACCGTGGTGCTGGAAAAGGAGGCGGAAGACTATGCCGGGTAAAATTCTGGTGATGCCCCGGCCCAATCCCAAGCAGCAGCAGGCCTTTCGGGAGCGGCACCGGTATGTGGGCTACGGCGGCGCCCGGGGCGGGGGGAAAAGCTGGTTCGTCCGGTGGAAGGCGGTGCTGCTGTGCCTGCACTATCCCGGCATCAAGGTGCTGATCACCCGGCGGACCTACCGGGAGCTGTACAACAACCACATCGCCCCTTTGCAGGCATTGCTTGACCGGGCGGCCGTCTACAACAAGGGGGACAAGATCTTTTACTTCCCGAATAACAGCACCATCACCTTCGGCTACTGCGATGGGGACGATGATCTGGGCCAGTACCAGGGGGCGGAATACGACGTTTGGTTCGCCGACGAGGCGGGGCAGTTCCAGGAGGAGTGGCTGATCCAGATCGATGCCTGTGTCCGGGGCACCAATGATTTTCCCAAGCGCACCTACTACACCCTGAACCCCGGCGGGCCCAGCCACGGCTATTTCAAGCGGCTCTTCATCGACCGGCGGTTCACCGAGGACGAATACCCGGAGGACTACGCCTTCATCCAGGCCCTGTGCACCGACAACCGGGCCCTGATGGAGCGCCAGCCGGAATACATGCGCGCCCTGGAAAAGCTGCCTCCCAAGCTGCGGCAGGCCTGGCTTGAGGGCCGGTGGGACGTATACGAGGGCCAGTTCTTCGAGGACTTCCGGGACCTTCCGGAGCACTACCGGGACCGGCGGTTCACCCATGTGATCGAACCGTTTGAAATTCCCGAGGAATGGAAAATTTACCGGTCCTTCGACTGGGGCTATCACCGGCCCTTCTCCTGCGGCTGGTGGGCGGTGGATTTTGACGGAGTGGCCTACCGGATTCTGGAGCTCTACGGCTGCACCGCCACCCCCAACGAGGGAGTCCGGTGGACCCCGGACCAGGTATTCACCAAGATCCGCCAGATCGAGACGGAGCACCGCTGGCTGGCGGGAAAACGAATCCAGGGCATCGCCGACCCGGCCATCTGGGACGCCGAGACCGGCGAGAGCATTGCCCAGACCGCCGCAAGGCATCAGGTGTACTTCCAGCCGGGAGACCACAAGCGGCTGCCCGGGTGGATGCAGGTGCACTACCGGCTGAGCATGGACGAAAACGGATGCCCCATGCTCTATGTGTTCAAAAACTGCCGGGCCTTCATCCGCACCATCCCCCTGCTGCAATACGACAAGGTCAGCGCCGAGGACCTGGACACCGACGGGGAGGACCACGTGGCCGACGAGGTGCGCTATTTCTGCATGTCCAGGCCCATCAAGCCCAGAACAAAGCCCACCGGGGATGGGTACGACAATTCTCCCCTGAAGCTGTTCCTGGATATTCCCAGGGAACAAATCAAATCGGCCGGCAAACGGCCGGGAATGGAGATCATGAATGAATAAGCAAGAAATGATGGAACCGGTGATCGGTCAGGAGGCGGTCCGGCGGGCGCAGGTGATCCTGAACCGCTACAAAGAGGGCAAGGCCAATCTGGAGCGCCGGGTGGTGGACAACGAGCAGTGGTACAAGCTGCGCCACTGGGAATGCATGCGGGGCCACGGCAAGAATCAGGTGGAGCCCACCTCCGGGTGGCTGTTCAACGCCATCGCCAACAAGCACGCCGACGTGATGGACAATTTTCCCAGCCCCAATGTGCTGCCCCGGGAGGAGGGGGACAAGGCGGAGGCAAAGCTGCTGAGCTCCATCCTGCCGGTGGTGCTGGAGCAGAGCGAGTTCGAACAGGTCTACGACGAGGTCAACGACTACAAGCTCAAGGCCGGCACCGGCATCTACGGCGTGTTCTGGGACCCGGGCCAGTCCGGGGGACTGGGGGACGTGGCCATCCGGAAGGTGGACATCCTGAACCTGTTCTGGGAGAGCGGCATCACGGACATCCAGCAGTCGGCCAATGTATTCCATGTGGAGCTGCAGAGCAACGAGAGCCTGGCAGCCCAGTATCCCAATCTCAAATTTTCCGGGCCTCCCATGGAAGAGGTGGGCAGCAAATACCTGTATGACGACCGGGTGGACACCACCGACAAAAGTGCCGTTGTGGACTGGTATTACAAAAAGCAGCAATCCGGCCGGACGGTGCTGCACTACTGCAAATATGTGGGCGACCAGGTGCTCTTCGCCACGGAGAACGAGCCGGAGTACGCCCAGCGCGGGTGGTATGACCATGGGCTCTATCCCTTCGTCTTTGACCCCTTGTTCCGCACGGCGGGCACCCCCTGCGGCTTCGGCTACATCGATGTGGCCAAAAGCGCCCAGGAGTACATCGACCGGGGCAACCAGGCCATTCTGATGAACCTGCTGGTAAACGCCCGGCCCCGGCACTTCATCCGCAGCGACGGGGCGGTGAACGAGGAGGAATATGGGGATCTGACCCGGGATTTCGTCCATGTGGAGGGCGGTCTGGGCCAGGACAGCATCCTGCCCATCCAGAGCACCGGGCTCAGCGAAGTTTACCTGTCCGTACTCAGCAGCAAGGTGGACGAATTAAAGGAGGTCACCGGCAACCGGGACATCTCCACCGGCGGCACCTCCAGCGGCGTCACCGCGGCCTCCGCCATCGCCGCCATGCAGGAGGCGGGCAGCAAGCTCAGCCGGGACAGCAACAA
>JBJDYM010000280.1:0-4502 GCA_051867315.1 Faecousia sp. | reverse complement strand
CGCCTTGTTTTACGCAAATCATCCTCGGAAATCTTTGTGAACTTTTAATGAAAGTCTAGTATAAACGGCTATGCGTGGCGTTTTTCGTCACGCATTTTCGTTTTTATTTGGAATTGTGCAGAAGTGATTCTGTGATCATAAAGGAGCTGTTTTCAATGAAACTCCCATTTATCGAAGCCGGCGAAATCGTCACCACCCATGGTGTCCGGGGCGAGATGAAAATCTTAACCTGGCTGGACTCCCCGGAGGATCTGTGCGATTTTGAGCGCTGCCGCATTGACGGAAGGGAATACAGAATTGAAGCCTGCCGGGTTCAGAAGACCTGCAATCTTTTGAAGGTCGCCGGAATCGACACCATGGAGGCCGCCCAGGCCATGCGGGGCAAAATTGTGGAGCTGTACCGGGAAGACATTGCAGACGATGTGATTTTCGCCGCAGAACTCATCGGCATGGAGGTGTATGCCCAGGATACCCTTTTGGGGAAAATTGAGGATGTGCTGGACTACCCCGGAAACCAGGTGTATGTGGTCCGGGGAACGCATGAATACCTGATCCCCGCCGTAAAGGCCTTTGTCCATTCCACCGATCTGGAAGCAAACCGGATGCAGGTAACCGTCATTGAGGGGATGCGCAGCGATGAGAATTGATATTCTGACCCTGTTTCCGGACACCCTGGGAGACGTGCTTTCGGAAAGCATTCTCGGCCGTGCTCAGGAGCGGGGCTTCATCCGCATCGAAACCCATCAGATTCGGGATTATACCTCCAGCAAGCAGAATCAGGTGGACGACTATCCCTACGGCGGCGGCCGGGGCGCCATCATGCAGGCGGACCCCTTATACCGCTGCTGGGAGGCGGTGTGCGACGAGGCCGCCGGACCGGTGCACACCATCTATCTTTCCCCCTGCGGCCATACCTTCACCCAAAAGGATGCCATCCGGCTGAGCAAGCTGGACAACCTGATTTTTGTCTGCGGCCATTATGAGGGAATCGACCAGCGCTTCATTGACGAGTGTGTGGACGAGGAACTGTCGCTGGGAGACTTCGTGCTCACCGGCGGTGAAATCGCCGCCATGGCCATGACCGATGCCATCTGCCGTATGGTGCCGGGCGTGCTGGCCGACCCGGAATGCTTTGAAGATGAGAGCCATTTTGCCGGCCTATTGGAATATCCCCAATACAGCCGCCCCGCCGTCTGGCACGGCAGGGAAGTGCCTCCGATCCTTCTTTCCGGCAACCATGAAAAGGTGGCCCAATGGAGAAGAAAACAGGCCCTGCGCCGCACCAGGCTGCGCAGGCCGGATATGTATGAGAAGCTGGATCTTTCCAGCAAACAGGACAAAAAGCTTTTAAAGGAAATGGAGGAAGAAGACCGTGGGCAGCATTGATCTTCTAACAGAGCGCGATGGCTTTTGATTTTAAGAAAGAATACAAGGAATTCTACCTGCCAAAAAACAAGCCCCAGATCGTGACGGTGCCGCCCATGAATTACATTGCGGTTCGGGGCAAGGGTGATCCCAACGAGGAAGGCGGCGCTTATAAAGCGGCCATCGGGGTGCTGTATGCGGTTGCTTACACCATCAAAATGAGCAAGATGGGCGATCACCGCATTGACGGTTATTTTGATTTCGTGGTGCCGCCGCTGGAGGGCTTCTGGTGGCAGGAGGGCGTGGATGGCTTCGATTATTCGGATAAATCCGCCTTCCAATGGATCAGCGTCATCAGAATGCCGGATTTCGTGACCAAGGCGGACTTTGACTGGGCTGTGTCAGAAGCCACCCGGAAGAAAAAGCTGGATTGCAGCGCCGCCGAATACCTGACCATCGACGAGGGTGAGTGTGTCCAGATCATGCACCTGGGGGCATTCGATGACGAACCTGCCACGGTTGCCCTCATGGATGCGTACCTGGAAGCAAACGGCTATGAAAACGACTTCTCGGATACCCGCCTGCACCATGAGATTTACCTGAGTGATGCCCGAAAGGTTGCAAAGGATAAGTGGAAAACGGTGATCCGGCATCCTGTGAAGAAAGTGGAGCGCTAAATATGTTTCTCAGCGCAAAGAGAACCAAATATTCCGGTTCCTTAGGTTTACAGCTTGCGTACCGGGCGGATGTACTTCCAATACCGTGAGCAATCATGGTAGAAATAGAACACTCTGCCGGGTGTGGTATCCAGTGCAAAGCCGCTGGCGGCGTAGTCAAATTCCTTCATGGCGGATTCGATCTTTGCTTCCACACTTTGGCTCTGGGTCTCAAAATCAAAGGGGCCATGCTCAAACACAATGTACTCGCCTTCCGGCACGTCCATCAGGAGCATCTGCTCCGGCACCGGGCCAGAGTAGTCCATAGGAAGCCGTACACCGTAGCTCTCCGCCAGGGGAATGCCCCAACTGCAGATCCGTCCGGTGGGTTCGTTGATGAATGCCATGACTTGCCCGCTTCCGCTGTCTGCTTTGCTGCCGCCCATATCGTCCAGCTTGTCCGGAATGCTGTCCAGCAGGCCGCAGATCGTCTCGCAGTCCTGTCCGGGAATCTTTGCCTGCTTTTGCCAGAAGTCCCAGTATCCGATGCTTTCATAGTTGCGGATATGCAGGAACTTATGGGCGGGGATGGTTACGAAATAAATTTTTACATCTTCTGTGGTGGCTGCCATACCGGTTCCTCCGATTCCCAATAAGTAACAGTCAAAGGGGTTGATTTGGGTGCGAAGAACAACGCTGACAGGATTCCTGCGATACTCGCTGGGGGTGACTCCGTAGGCTTCTGCGAAGGCACGGGTAAAGGCTTCGTTGGAAGAAAAGCCGTAGTCCATAGCAATTTCCAGAATACTGCTGTCCGTATCCCGGATGTCCTTCAACGCAAAGGCAAGGCATCGGTAACGCAGATAATCCCGCAGCCGCATACCGGAAACTTCATGGAACTTTCTGGAAATATAAAATTCCGAATATCCAAATCTCTGGGACAGGGCTGTCAGCGTCATTTTCTCGTCAAGTTTGTTTTTGATGCCGAGATCGATCTCATCCACAATCTGCTGAACCATTTTATGCCATTCGTTCATTGCTTCTCGCACCTCATTTCGACTGTTCTGAAGTCATTATAGGGCAATGAGAAAAGGATTTCTTGATTTCGCTTGCGATATTTGCGGCAAATGTGCGATGCCCCGATTCTGTAAAGTGAACGCCGTCGAAGGCCAGTTCGATCTTCCAGCCGCGGGTGTCGGCAAAGGGAATATGCAGCTTCTGCGCCAGTAGACGATATTCTTCCGCAAGCCGGCTGGATTCTTTGACCAGCTCGTCAGTAGATACCCAGGCTCCCCGTTTCATGGGCGGCGGTGCCACCAGCAGAATGGTTTTACAAGATGTAAGAAGCTGGTTTAGGAATGCTTCCATTTGGGTTGCGGCTTCCAATGCGGATGCACCCTGCAGCAAATCGTTGGTGCCCAGCATGACGAGGAAAATATCCACGCTGGCGTGTCCGGAAAGCAATCGAAGCGCATAAGGATTGCGGGGAATCTCTCTGCCGTTGGCTCCGGCATTGAGGATCTCCCACCCAGTCTGCTTTGCCAAAATGTCTGCCCAACGATCTTCCGCAGAGTATCGATCACCCAAATAAGACCGGGGATCAAAGCCGTAGGTATTGGAGTCACCGAAACATAGAATCCGCATGGCATTCACCTCCGTATGAAGTTATGATAGCACAGGAACCAAAGAAATGATAGTCCGGGAATTGGCAGCCAACTCCCGGACTTTTTTCAGTTCCTGTGCAAGCAGTAGCTGTGAAGAAGCTGGGGATCCTCCCTTATCCCAGGGTACGCGCCATCCAGTCAATCAGCGCCTTTCTGGCATCGGCAGCGGTGGTGGCCTCTTCATGCAGCAGATCATGTCTGGCATCCGGGAGCAGCTGTATGGTCACGCTGAGAATGCCTGCTTTCTCCATGCGCCGTACAATCCATTCCATCTGACGGCTGAGGAGATCAACCAGCGCGCAATCGAAGTGTTTCAAAAAGTGTACCGCTATAAACAAAGAAAAGCGTTTCAAAAATGTCAAAACCGCCAGTTTTCGTCCGAGCTGCGGGACTTGAACCCACGGTCTCTTGGTCCCAAACAGTTATCGAAACTTTTTTCTAATCTTTTCTAATCATTTCCGGCGCTTTTGGCTCCAAAACCAGATGCTTTCCGAACCTCTTGCCTCCACTGTTTCCGGGTGTTCCGAACCTGTCTATGGTCAAAAATGTGGTCAAAAACCGCTTCCCAAAAATCACGGTAACTTTTCCGCCGAGTTTGGGAAATGAAAAGGCACAGGATCAGGAAGTTCGTTCTTCCAATTCTGTGCCTTTCGCCGGTTATAGGCTTTGCTGTTTTGGGGCTTTCGGGTGACGGGATCCAATTTGCCCCAGGTGCCGCACTTGGCGCTGTTCAGCTTGCGTTTTTCCTTCTTGGACAGCTTCTCGTAGATAATATGAAGTGACCTCCCCATTGTAAAAACGTGGATTTACCTGTAAA
>JBJDYM010000279.1:0-4505 GCA_051867315.1 Faecousia sp. | reverse complement strand
CGGCATACGCCTCTTCCAGCGCTTCCTTGATCTGCTCGGTGGACTCTTCCTTTTCTGCAATGGGTGTCAGCTCCAGATAACCCTTGGCAGCATCCGCATTGTCTTCGGTTACGGTAATCGTCTCAACCACATTGCCTTCCGCATCCGTGATGACGATCTCCACAACCTGAGGGGGTTTCACAACAGGACTGGACACTCCCTCTGCCGCAAAGGCAGAGATAATCATTGTGGATGCAATCAAAATCGCACAAAGGATACTCAACGCTTTTTTCATTTTCCATTCCTCACTTTGCAAAAGTATTGGGATTCACCCAACGGATTAACAGATGAACAATTGAAACGCCCTGCAAGATCACGATTCCACAGCACAACACCGGGATGCCGCCTTTTACTTGATGGCGCTCTGCCGGAGCAGCGCTTTGCTGAACCGGTCGACGGTCCTCACCACATCCTCCGGCACCAGCTCCCAGTTGGGGCATCGGCTGGAAGTGTTGTGGCAATCGGAGCCGATCAGGTGGAACGCGCCCCTTTTCAGCATGGAAACGGCCTTTCTGCAGCGGAGCCAGCCTTCAAAAAAGGAGGCGTTCACCTGCATGAGAATCCCGCTGCGGCGGAGCAGCTCCAGCGCCTGGGCATTCTGAGGGAAGGACAGATATCGCTCGATGTGAGCCAGAACGATTTGCAGCCCATTGGAGCCGTTCAGCTCCAGCACCGTGCGAATCACCCGCTCATCCCAATGGCAGAAGGGCATTTCCAGCAGAAGGAGTTTGGTTTTCTGGATGCAGAGCACATCCAGATGCTCCACGTTTCCCATATTCTCGAAGTACTGAACCTCCGCGCCCAGCAGAAGACGGGGCATTCCCTCCTCCAGGGAACCGGCCAGTTGCTCCCAGGCCAACTGGCGCCGGCGGAGAAAGGCCTCGGGGGAATTCTGGCTGGAATAATAATGGGGGGTAAGAACCACCGTATCAATCCCCTGCCTGCGTTCCATCCGAAGCATTTCCAGGCTTTCGCGGGTGCTTTTGCTTCCATCGTCCAGCCCGGGGAGAATATGGGTGTGAAAGTCGACCATGTTATTCGGCGCTCCCGTGGTACTCCTTACTGTAATACTTGTGCTTATATTTCTTCTTCTGCTGGTTCGAGTCAGCCACCACGAAGCCCAGAATCTTGGCCTTGGAGAAGCGGAGCTGGCGGACTGTTTCGTCCAGGGATTTCTTGTCGCAGCAATTCTGGCGGACCACCACCACAATGCCGTCCAGGAATTTGGACAGCACTAGCGCATCGGACACTGCCATCACCGGGGGAAGGTCCACAATTACATAGTCGAAATACTCCCGCATGGTCTCCAGGGTGATCTGCATCGGTCTGGAGTCCAAAAGCTCCGCCGGGTTGGGCGGAACCGTTCCGGCCACAATTACCTTCAAATTGTTCAGCATGCCGGAGTTTTGCAGCACCTCGTTGCCGCTGCTCTGACCGGCCAAAAGGTCACTCAGGCCGGGAGCCTTCCGGAGCTTCAGCCGTTTGCTCAACACCGGCAGACGCATATCCCCCTCCATCAGCAGAACCCGTTTTCCGGTTTCGGCCAGGGTATAGGCCAGATTGATGGAGGTGGTGCTCTTTGCCTCTCCCCGCAGGGCGCTGGTGACGCCGATCACCTTGCTCCCGTCCGAATCCGGGAAGCTGAACGCCAGGTTCGTGCGCAGCAGCTTGTAGGCCTCTGCGGCATCAAAGCTCAGGCCCTTGCCAATGGTCTTTGCTGCCTCCTCCGGCGAGAGCGCGTAGGGGGCATTGGTTGCTTTTCGTCTTGCCATACACTACCTCTCATTCCTTGCCGGACCCGTGGGAGGATCCCTGATAATAGTAGGAAGCCTTGTTCCTGGACAACAGATCGGGGATGACCGCCAGCACGGGGATATCGCTGTAGGTTTTGGTGAGATAATCCGTGTCATGGATCTGCTCATCCATCAAATCTGCGATGACAATGATCGCGGCGGCCAGGAACGCTCCCAGCATCGCGCCGAGCACGGCATTCTTCTTGCAGTTCGGAGAGGATTGGGTGGCCGCCTGAACGGCGTAGTCCACGATGCGCACGGAGCTGCCGTCCACAATGGAAGCGATCTTGTCCGGGAGCACCAGGGCAATGGTATTGGCCAGCAGCTCCGCCTCCGCCGGGTCGGGACTCTTGACATTGATGTAGAAAATCTCCGTGCCGTTGACAGAGGCCGCGCTGACCATTCTTTGCAGCTGTTCATAGGTGTAGTTGACGCCGGACTGGGCGATCACCTCTTCCAGGGTCATTCTGGTATTCAGAATCACCGTATAGGTATCCACCAGGCTCTTGGCCGCCGACAGCTCTGCCGTACTGATGCTCACCTTGGAGCCGGCCAGGGAAAGATTGGTGCTGTTCACGTACATCAGTGCCCGGGAATCATACATCGGCGTCACAAAAAGCTTTGTACCAATGAAAGCGGCTGCGCCGAAAATCAGGCCTGCCAGGATAATGGCGATCACGTTTTTCCACAGCACCTGCGCCAGATGGAGCAAATCAATGGTATCGGATTCCATATTTTGATCTTTCATAGAGCGTTATCCTTTTCCCCCGCGGCAAGCATCAGAGCCCGGTTTGATCGTCTGGAACCGAGCAGCCTCCTGCGCCGCAGAAAATGTCACAATTGAGGAGTTCCCCTGTGTTTTTGCCTGCGGGACGGAGCACAAAATGTACGCCGCAGAGTACAAGGAACTTAGTCTTTATCATACAACATCAGAGTATATTTGTCAAACAAAAAAAGCACGGCACTGTCTTCAACGATTCGTCATTTTTCTTCCTTTTCTTTGTGGGGTTTTATAGGATATCATATGATTTTATCCGACCATTCTGATTCCCGGAAACCTGTGAGCACAAAATCCGGGCCAACCAGCACCGGGCGCTTGATGAGCATGCCATCGGAGGCCAGAAGGGCATACTGCTCCTGCTCGGTCATTTCCGGCAGTCTTTCCCGCAGCCCCAGTTCCTTGTAGCGCAGACCGCTGGTATTGAAAAAGCGTTTCAGAGGCATGCCGCTGCGCCGGTGCCATTCTCTGAGTTCCGCTTCCGTGGGATTTTCCAGCTTGATATGCCGGTCGGTGTAGGAAACGCCGTGGGTATCCAGCCATTTTTTTGCCTTCTGGCAGGTGGAACAGGGCGGGTATTGCACAAATAAAACGTTCATATGGATTTCCTCCTTTTTACATAGACAAATTGGTGTTGTAGATTTGCACGCCCCACCGGAGGCTATTAGCCTCCCGTCAGGTATCGAAACGGGGTGCTCGGTTGAAAGGAAAAATGTCGGACGCTGGTATGGATTCGCCCAACCTGGCCCCATATTCGTGGGTTTGTACCGCGCGGGAGGCATGATCGCCTCCCCTTACAGTGGCTGGTGTGATAAACACCACTTTTCCGTTTTTCCGGAATGATCTGATATGTTATTGATTTTCCTCTACCAGGCGGTTCATTTTGGCAACGTTGCGGGACACGGCCAGGTAGACCACTGCCCAGATGAGCACGAAGCCTGCCACGAAAACGGCGGTGAAAACAGCAACCACCTCCGGCCTGATCCACCCGTTGAGCAGGTACACCGCCAGATAGTCTGCGTACAGCACCGCCAGGTGAATCAGCCCCGCTATGGGCTTTGGCAGCTGCTCAATTTGGTGCACCACGGTGATGCCCGCCGCCACAAAGGCCAGCACAATGGAGGAAAACACCCCCAGCACCACTTCACTCACGGTCAGTGCCGTCAGCTCTCCCGCCCGTTCCAGGCACAGCCACACGAAGGCCACCACCGCCGGACCGCCCCAGGCGAAAAGCATGCCCCGCTTCAAAAATTCCCTGACATAGCGATTCATAAATCGAACCTCCTTTTCAGCTCGGCAAAGCACCTTCTGGACACATATTCCACATGGCCGCTTTTGAACTCCACATCCACCGCCCCGGCGATGGACGCCTTGAACCGGCGAATCTTCTTCCAGTTGGCCAGCGCGGATTTGTTGATGCGTACAAAACCCGGCCCCAACCGGGCCTCCACCTCATAAAGCCGCCCGCGCAGCCGGTATTTCACGGCGTCGGCGTACACCGCGAAGGTCTTGCCGTCCTCCACGCAGATGCACTCGATCTGCTCCGGCTTCAGGATGACCGTATCCTCTTCTGTGTAGCCGGTGAGTTCGTCCACCTGCTCCGCCCCGGCAACCAAAGCTTCAATTTCATCCGTCAGCGCCGACCTTCTGTGTACCGTGGCCACGATCTGTTCTTCCTTCTCTTTGTCGATGACCAATTTGAAAATCATCTTTGCATCCCTCCTGCCGATTGCGCCTGCTTGCCCCTGAACAGGCAAATTGTTGTTTGGCGGGCAGGGCCCGCGGCCAATTCGTTACGAACTCTGGGCAATCAACCCACAACTCCTGGGCCCCTCGACCGGTACTGCCCAGCAAATCGTTGCTTGACGGGCAGGGCCCGCGGCCAATTCGTTACG
>JBJDYM010000278.1:0-4509 GCA_051867315.1 Faecousia sp. | reverse complement strand
GTGGGCATTCCCTTCTGCCCCACCCGCTGCACCTATTGCAGCTTCGTCAGCCGGACGGTGGGCAGAAAAACCGAGCTCCTGGAGCCCTATCTTCAGGCCCTGCTGAAAGAAATTGAATTTACCGGTGCGCTGCTGGAAAAATCCGGCCGCCGGCTGCGTACGCTCTACATAGGAGGCGGCACCCCCTCCACCCTGTCCACCTCCCAGTTGGAACGGCTGATGGATGCTATTGCTGCCGCCTTTGATTTGTCCCATTGCCTGGAATTTACCGTGGAGGGCGGCCGGCCGGACACCCTGGACGAAGAGAAGCTCCGCGCCATCCGCGCCCACGGGGCAAACCGCATGAGCATCAACCCCCAGACCATGGAGGACCCGGTGCTCCGGGCCTGCGGCCGGCCCCACAAGGCGGAGGACATCGTCCGGGCCTACCGTCAGGCGGTGGCGGCGGGGTTCGAGGCCATCAACATGGACCTGATCGCCGGCCTGCCGGAGGACACCGTGGCGGGCTTCTGCCGCAGTCTGGACGCGGTGGCGGCGCTGAACCCCTCCAACATCACCGTCCACACCCTGGCATTGAAAAAGGGCGCCGACCTGTTTGAAAAGCGGGGGAGCCTTCCCACCGCCGAAGCGGTGACCGAGATGGTGGACTATGCCAACCGGACCCTCTCCCATTTGGGCTACAAGCCATACTACCTGTACCGGCAAAAGTACATGTCCGGCTCCTTTGAAAACGTGGGCTGGAGCCGGGACGGGATGGACTGCCTGTACAATATCTACATGATGGAGGAAATTCACACCATTCTCTCCCTGGGAGGCGGCGGCATGAACAAGGTCAATCTGCCAGACGGCACGCTGCAGCGCTTCCACAACCCCAAATTCCCGGAACAGTACATCGAATTGCTCCCCCGGGTGCTGGACCAGAAAAAGGAATTGTTTAAACTGCTTTGACCCGCCAACGGTAGGGGAGAATATTATCCTCCCGTGCGGCACCAGCCTCCGCAGCGGTATGCACCCCGGCGAATTCGTACCATCCTGCCGGGGGATTGTACGGGTTCGCCCAACGTTGTACGAAGCCTTCGGCATGCGTTCAGAAGGCTGGTACCCGGTACCATTCAACGAGCCGCGCAAAGCCCGTCAGGCGGCGGAAGGATGATATCCTCCCCTGCAGTGGGCGGCGAAAAAATTGGAAAGGACATTTTCTGTGGATACATTGATTGCGAATGTCACTGCGGTGACCATGAATCCCAAAATGGAGGTGGTTTTCGGGGCCTGCATCGGCATCGAGAACGGAAAAATCGTCTCCATCGGCCGGACGCCGCCCCAGGAGCCGCCAAAGACCGTGATCGACGGCACCGGCATGGTGGCCATTCCGGGCCTCATTAACTGTCATACCCACCTGGCCGCTTCGGTGCTGCGCTGCTTTACCGATGACCTGAGCAACACCCAGGCCTTGGAGGAGCTGCTGAAAAAAGAGGCAAAAATGGATTCCCGCTGCGCCAGAGCGGCGGCGCTGCTCAGCATTGCGGAGTGCCTGCGCTTCGGCGTGACCTCCGTATCGGATTTGTATTACTATCCCGATGCCACCGCCCAGGCCGTGGCGGAGTCCGGCATCAAGGCCAATCTGGCTTTGTCCAGCTACCGCTTCATCGACCAGAATGAGGACTTCGACTTCGACACCGACGAGCAGTGCCGGGAGCTGGTCCGGGTAACGGAAAAGTGGAATGGCTTTGATGAGGGCCGCATCCGCATCGATGCCGGCATCTACGCCGAGTACACCAGCAACTACAAGCTCTGGGAGGGCCTTTTGGGCTACGCCAGCGAGCAGGGCCTGGGGGTCCAGCTCCACCTGGCCCAGACCCCGGGAGAGGTGGAAGAATGCCTGGACCGCACCGGCATGAACCCCGGAGAGCTCTTAAACTGCCATGGGCTTTTTCACGTTCCCGCCACTGCCGCAGGCTGCGGATATCTGGAGCCTTTTGAGCAGAAACTATTGGGAAAGAAAAAGGTTACCGCCGTGGCCCTGCCCATTGCCGCCGCCAAAAACGGAATGAGCTGCGCGAAAATCCTGGACTGCGTCAAGGCCGGAATGAACGTGGCCCTGGGCACCGACGGAGCAGTGGAGACCGGCAATCTGGATATGTTCGAGGTGATGCGTGCGGCCTCCTTGTCCGTCCGGGCGGCAAAGCAGGACGCTTCCGCCCTGCCCAGCTCCGCCGCGCTGATGATGGCCACGGTCTGCGGCGCCCAGGCCCAGGGGAGAAGCCGGGAATGCGGCATGCTCCAGGTGGGCATGGATGCGGACCTGGCCCTGGTGGATTTTACCGCGCCACACCTGATGCCCTGCCACAATGTGCTCAGCGGCCTGGTGTTTTCCGCCAAGGGGGGCGACGTGGCCATGACCATGGTCAGGGGTAACATCCTCTACCAGAACGGAAAATTCCCCACCATCGATCTGGCTGCCGTGGTGAAGGAGCTAACGGAGGAAGCCATTCCCAGGCTCTTCCAAAAGGAGCAGACGCCCACGTCCCAAAGCGGAGGAGAAAACCATGTCTGAGGCTCAGAAGAAGCAAAATTTCCTGCAGGGCACCGCGCTGCTGGCCATGGCTACGGTCGTCGTCAAGCTCGTCGGTGCGCTGTACAAGGTGCCCCTGAATGCCATCATCGGCGAAAAGGGCTTCGGCTATTTCAGCACCGCCTATGAGATTTATAACATCCTTTTGATGATTTCCACCGCAGGCCTGCCCGTGGCCATGAGCCGGATGATCTCCCAGGCCAGCAGCCTGGAGCATTACGGCCAGGTGCGCCAGGTCTACGCCACCGCCCGGAAGCTCTTCTTGATTCTGGGCATCAGCGGCAGTTTGCTGATGACGGTGTTCTGCCGCCAGCTGGCCCAATTCTGGAACCAGCCGGACGCCTGGGCGGCTATCGGCTTTTTGGGACCCTGCGTGCTGCTCATCTGCGTCATGAGCGCCTTCCGGGGCTACTTCCAGGGCCAGAGCAATATGATCCCCACCGCCGTTTCCCAGGTGCTGGAGGTGGTGACCAAGCTGATCGTGGGCATGCTTGCCGCCGTGCTGTTTTTGAAGGCCACGGCCAGCATTCCTCTGGCGGCGGGCGGCGCGATCCTGGGTGTGACGGCCAGCTGCCTGGTGTCAGTGGTGTATCTGTGGAGCCGGTTCCGCAAGAGCTACCAGGTGCTCCCCGAAACCGGGGATACCCCCAAATCCTTTGGCGAAACCGCCCGGGAGCTGCTGAAAATCGCCATTCCCATCACCCTCAGCTCCACCTGCCTGTCCATCATCACCTCTTTGTCCAGTAAAATCTACATGGGTCGGCTTTTGTCCTCCGGTGTCTCCCAGGAGGCGGCGGATATCATGCGGGGCGTGCATGTGATGACCCAGACCATCTACAATATGCCCTGCGCCTTCATCACCCCCATTACGGTGAGCATCATCCCCGCCATCACCGCCCAGATCACCCTGAAAAAATACCGCCAGACCCGGCTTACCGAGGAATCCGCCATTCGGGTTACCGGTATTTTCTCCATGCCCTGCGCCGTGGGGCTGACGGTGCTGGCTCAGCCCATCACCGCGCTGCTGGGCGGCTACACCGGGGAGCGGCTGGAGCTGGCCACCCAGATGATGACCGTGCTGGGCATTTCCATCGTGTTCAACGCCCTGGTGCTGGTGACCACCGCCATCATGCAGGCCCACGGGAATGTGAACCGCCCGGTAATCAATATGCTCATCGGCGGCATTCTGAAGCTGATCGTGGTGTACGTCCTCACGGGCAACCCGGCCATCGGCATCGTGGGCACGCCCATCGGTACGCTGCTGAGCTATGTGGTGATCTGCATCCTCAATGTGTTCTCCATCCGCTCTTTGGTGGAGGACCCGCCGCGGATTCTCAAGAATCTGGTGCGCCCGCTTCTGGCGGCCTGTATCATGGGCGGCGCGGTGTGGCTGTGCTGGTGGGACATGAGCCTGATGGGCATTTCCAGCAGGGTTTTGCTGGCCGCAGTGCCGGTGTGCGTGGGCATTGTGGTGTACCTGATTGCCGCTGTGGTGCTCAAGGTCATCACCCGGGAGGACTGCCTGCTGCTGCCCAAGGGAGAAAAAATTGCAAAGCTGCTGAAATTGTGATTTTTTATAAGAAAACCCTTGCTTTTTGCAATTTATTATGTTAATCTAAGGAAGCTCAAAAAAGCCTTACAAATTTTAAATTTTGAAATGAAGAGAGGATTTTTGTCATGAATAAGACGGAACTGATCGCCGCCGCCGCTGAGCGCTCCGGCCTGACCAAGAAGGATACCGAAAAGGCGCTGAATGCCGCCATCGAAGCCATTACCGCCGCCCTGACCCAGGGTGAGAAGGTGCAGGTCAGCGGCTTCGGCATTTTCGAGGTGAAGGAGCGGGAAGCCCGCATGGGCCGCAACCCCCGCAGCGGCGAGCCCATGGAAATCGCCGCCTCCCGGGCCCCTGCCTTTAAGGCCAGCAAGACCCTGAAGGA
>JBJDYM010000277.1:0-4510 GCA_051867315.1 Faecousia sp. | reverse complement strand
AACCTGATCGGCAAGCTCTCCGCCCTGGGCGCGGATATCCGGCGAATTGAAGAATGATCTAAGGAACCTCTGAATCAATCGTCTGCGGCTGGGCGGCGGGTCTTTTGCCCCATCCGCGCAGTACCAAACCCCAGAAATACACAAAGTATTCCCGGGGGTTTGGTACTTTCGGCTGAGCCAAAATCCCTCGCCGTCGGCTCTTGCCGATTTCATCAGAGCTTCCCTAAAAGCGGACGGTTTCCAGGCCGTCCGCTTTTTCCTGTCCTGGAGCATGTGTTGATCGGCATTCATCGGTGAGAAGGGAAACTGTTGTTTCCAGCACCAACGGTTGGCTGAATGGAACCAGGTCCGATGGCAACCATACCAACTGTAGAGGCGATCAGCTTCCCCCACAGTGGCTGGTGCTGTAAACAGCCATTTACCTGTTTGCTGTGGGAAGCGATACGGCAAAGCCGGGGCGGTCGAAGGACCGTCCCGGCTTGGTTATTGGTTATGGAGGAAATCAGCCTCTCGCCGCGTTCTGACCGGCGATGCGGCCATGGGTACCGGCGAAGCCGATGGAGTTGCCGGCGCAGGGAGTGGCATAGCCCGTGCCGTAGCGGCCGCCCAGGCAGTTGCCCGCCACGTAGAGGCCCTTGATGGGGTTGCCCTCTGCATCCAGGACCCGCAGATCGTCATCGGTGAGCATGCCGCTCATGGTGACCATCATGGGGGTGGTGGAGCCGGGGCCGAAGCTGGCGGTGATGCCGTAGAAGGGGCCCTCGTCCACGGGAATCATGGCGGAGGCGTCCTTGCCGTAATCCTCATCGGAGCCGGCCTCGCACAGCGCATTGTAGTGCTTGATCTGCTCCAGGGCAGTGGCCCGGACACCGGCATCCTCATAGATGCCCAGCATGTCGAAGAGCTCCTCAATGGTGCTGGCGCAGGCCACGTCGGTGTAGCCCCGCTCGGCGATGGTGCAGTTCTTCACCTTGCCCACGGTGCCGGGGACAATGGCGTCCATGTCATTGACCATGTCGATGTAATACTGGGGACGGCCGGCGTTGGGGCCGCCGTGCTCGATGCCGGAGGCGCAGACGCTCTTGAACCACTTCTTGTCGGTGATCAGCAGGCCGGTGCCCTTCTTCTGGCGGTAGGCAGCGGACTGGGCGCCGGTGATGTTGCCCTCGTTGCAGAAACGGCGGCCTTCACCGTTGAGCCAGAGCATGGCGTTGCAGCCCCAGGGGCCGGAGGGACCGCCGCCCAGGGACATATCGCCGCGGGGTGCGGTTTCAATGAAGCCGCCGGCCCAGCAGCACATCTTGATGGCGCTGCCATCCCGGCCGCCCATGAAGGAGAAGAAATCCTTCTTCGCCAGGCCGGCCCGTTCCGCCTTTTCCATCTTCTCGTTCAGGGTGGACCAGCACATTTCGGCGTTGCCCGCGTAGTCACCGCCGCAGACCACAACGCCCTTGGCAGTGTTGACCTTCCAGAATTCGCCGGTGGCAGTGTCCTGCACATAAGCGCCGATGACATCGCCGCCCTCGTTCTGGATCAGCTTGATGCCCGCCACGCCGAAGTAGTAGTCGGCGCCGAAGTCCCGCTGGGCCTTGGTGATCAGGGCCTGGTTGATCAGGGGCAGCACGGAGTTGGCCGCCACACCCATGATGGGCTCGTCATTGTACACGCCCATGAACTGGTGGGACGCGGCCCAGGTCCGGGTGCCGGGCTTGATGGGATAGTTCTTGCGCAGGGAGGCGTACATGTCGCCGGTTTCCTGGTATTTGTCGTAATCCACGTTGGCCTGGATGATCAGCCAGCCGTCGGGGGTATTGTCATAGGTGTAGGCCCGGGGGTCCACGCCCATTTCCTTGGCCACGGAGAGCATATTGTCCATGCACTCGCCGGAGCGGGCCACATACTGCCGCACGATCTCCTGGTTGGCCCGCCCGCCGCCGCGGGCGACGAATTCGTCAATGACCTCGCCCAGATTGTAGGGGCCGAAGCCCTGCTCGATCATCATCTTGGAGTTCCAGGCGCCGAAGTCCTCGCCGTACCAGGCAAAGCTGGTCTGGGGCTGCTTTTCCACGCAGATGACCTTCGCGCCTTCCTCCGCCGCCGCGTAGGCGGCCTGCACGCCGGCATGGCCGCAGCCGACGACCAGCACGTCGCAGTCAAGCTCCTTGGTCACAGCGCTGACAACGGGCGCTTCGCCCAGCCAGTCGCCGGGGCCGGAATAACCCCAAACACGGCCGTCGGCCTTCGCCTGGGCCTTGGCATCCTCGATGGAGAGGTTGGAGCCGCCGGGGCCTCCGGGGCCTCCGGGGCCGCCGGGACCCCCGGGACCGCCGGCTCCCTCCTCGGTGGGGACGGCATTGACGGAGGCCTGGGAAATACAGTCGGAAACGCCGTTTTTCAGCGCGTCAGAGCAGAGCGTCGCGCCGGAAACCGCATCCACATTCACGGACTGGCCTTCCTTGATGCTGGAGAGCATGGCGGAAAGCTGATCCGTGAAATTGGGGAAGAAGTCGTTGGCGGAGGACTCCACCACCTCATAGCTGATGTCTTCGATTTTCGTCTCGGAAAAAACGGTGGTCACCCGGACGGTGGCGAAGCCGGTGGACTGGTCACTGGTGTAGGTGCCCGGATTGTAGATGGCGGTGGTTCCCTCCGCCCGTGCAGAGCCAAAGAGGCCGCGGCCCAGAACGCCTACGCCAACTGCCCCCAGTGCCGCACTTTTCAGAAAATCCCGGCGGGAAATCTGTTTGCTCATGGTTAATTCCTCCAATCATTGGTGTTTATTTCGCAGGAATATTATACCATATGCATATTTGTTTTGTTAACGAAGTGTTTTGTGCCGTTACAAATTATATTTGTGGTATTGGTCTGCCAGCCATGCGGCGAGCCTGGTCAGCTTCCCCCGCTCGGGGTGACCGGTGCGGTAAACGGCGCAGAGATTCAGCCGGGCATCCGGGCACAGATATGGCCGTATGACCACATCCCGCCCTCCATAGGCGCGCAGGAACGGCTGGGTGAAGATCAGAAGGCTCATATCCCTTCGCATAAAGTCCGCGAAGGAGGACAGCTGCATCGAGGGCGCATAGCGGACGGGGCTGCTGCCTTTTCCGGCGGAGAACGTCTGCATAATGTTGTTCAGCGCGTTGTCCCCCTGGTCGACGATCAGCGGATACGCGTTGATGTCCTCCGGGGTGATCGCTTCCCGGGAGGCCAGCGGATGCCCCGGCGCCATGCCCGCATACAGCGGATATTCCTTCAGCTCCCGGACACAAAGGCCGCTCTTCGGCTCCGGGTTGAAGATGCAGCTGAAGTCCGCTTCCCCGCTGCCGAGCATTCTCAGGCATTCGCTGGCGGTCTGCTCCGACAAATTGAGATTGGTTCCCAGCTCCTTTTGGGCAAAGGCGGTGAGCTGATTCAGGTCCGGCGCATCCTCCACGCTGAAAACGCCGTTGGCAAAGGCAAGGAAAATCCCGGGGCGTCCCCGGGTCAGCAGCCGGGCCCGTTTTTCAAAGGCATTGCAGCTCAGCAGCAGCTTCCGGGCATCGTCGTACAGCGCCTTGCCCAATGCCGTGGGGGTCACACCGTTGGGGCTGCGCTCAAAAAGCGGACCGCCCAGCTTCTTTTCCAGCTCCCGCAGGCTGTGGGACACGGCTTGCTGGGAGATAAAGGTGGACTCGGCGGCCCGGGAAATGCTCCCGGCTTCGTAAACACTGACAAAGCAGGCAATCTGATGAAGATCCAGCAAGAGAAGTCCTCCATTCCTTTGAAATGTGCCAATCGGTTTCCCGCAGGGAACAGATAAAAGGGCATCCTTCCCGAACGCCCCAACAGATTAATCATATCACAATCCCGGTTCTGCGTCAACAGAAATCCGCCGAAATGTTTCACTTTCTCCCGATTGCACGAAAAGAGAGGAACTTTTCTATGAAATATTCCATCTTGCAAAAATGGAATTGATCGGATAAGATAAAGGTACAAAACAGAGCAAGTCAAACCACTCACAAAGCAAACCCTCCAAGCCATCTGCAAAGGCCCGGAACGGAATCCAATCCGAAAAAGGAATTTCTCATCCGAAAGGTACCGCAGCGCCGGTCCCAAAGGGGCAGTCAGAACAGGAAGGTTTTCAAGAATGGTTTCCACAAGGCGTTAGCTCTGAATCCGTAGAAAGAGAGGTCTAATCGATGATGCTGGATAATAAGAGCGAATGACAGCCCTCGGTGTTGGGAAACGACATCGGGGGCTGTTTTTTTGCGTTTTTTGCTGTCAGAATCGGCAATTTGCGATTATTGACTTTCTCCGTCCAGCCTCTATAATGGTAGATAGAATTCCACGAAACAGGAGGAAAAATCCATGATCCGATATGTTGACTGCACCGCCGCCCGCTCCGGTGACGGCAGCGCCCAGCATCCTTACAAAACCATCAGCCAGGCGGCAGCCGTGGCCATGCCCGGCGACGAGGTGGTGGTTGCCCCCGGCATCTACCGGGAGGAGGTCAGCCCCCGCTTTGCCGGTA
>JBJDYM010000276.1:0-15971 GCA_051867315.1 Faecousia sp. | reverse complement strand
CCGGAATAAATGTCTACTTTGGTCATAAAAATGCACCTTCTCCTAAAAATTCTCTACCCCTTATTATACCACCCTTTGTCAACCATTGCGAGGCAATTTTTTCCAGGATTTATGACCGAACTGTAAATAAAAATTGGTGTTTGCAGGGATGTTCCGCAGGGCGGTCTTCTGCCCCCGCCGGCCGGGCGGCAATTACGTACTGCCTCGGTTGAATGGCACAAGGATGGGCATGACTGTTGGGGCAGTGCAAATCGCCAAACACCAAGTTGCCGGTTGGTGAGCGGAACCGATCCGTACGGAAAAGGTTCAATCGGTTTCATCTTCAAAATCCACCCAATCATCGCTTCCATTGTTCCGCGATTCCGACTGCGTTGCTGGCGGTGACGGCAGCAACGGTTCCATAACCTCCAGATTATAATCCTCTCTTTCTACAGGCGGGCACGGCGGGCATTCCGTCGCTGTCGGTATCGGTTCCAAAACCGGAGGCGTGGTCGAAGGCTCTGTTGCCGGAGGCACCGTCGTCGGAGGCTCTGTTGCCGGAGGTACTGTGGTTGGAGGCACCGTCGTCGGAGGCACCGTCGCCGGAGGAGCTGTGGTTGGAGGCACCGTCGTCGGAGGAACTGTGGTTGGAGGCACCGTCGTCGTGGGCTTCGTCGCAGCGGGTTTCGTAACCAGAGACTCTGTGGGCGCGGGGATGAGCGGCCCGCCATCGGCGGGGTCGGTTCGGATTCCTGCCAAGTCGTCGACATCGCACCGGCCATTATTATTCCGTCCCACAGCCACCAAGGTGCCGTCGGCTTTCAGGCCAATAATGTGGTAGTTCCCCGCACTGACAGCTGCAATGTCCGTCCAATCGCTGACATCGCACGCGCCATCGCCTTTATATCCTACAGCCACCACGGTACCGTCGTCTTTCAGGCCTGCGGTATGGGCCATACCCGCGCTGACGGCAACGCAGCCCTGCCAGCCGCTGACATCGCACTGGCCACTGCCGTTTTTGCCCACAGCCACCACGGTGCCGTCAGCTTTCAGACCTACAGTATGAAAGACACCCGCGCTGACGGCAACGCAGTCCTGCCAGCCGCTGACATCGCACTGGCCATAGATGTTATATCCCACAGCCACCACAGTGCCGTCGGCTTTCAGGCCTACGGTATGGGTCATGCCCGCGCCGATGGCGACAATGTCCTGCCAGCTGCTGACATCGCACTGGCCATTGCCGTTTTTGCCCACAGCCACCACGGTGCCGTCGGCTTTCAGGCCTACGGTATGAGCGCATCCTGCGCTGATGGCGACAATATCCGTCCAGCCGCCGACATCGCACCGGCCATCATTATTCAATCCCGCAGCCACCACGGTGCCGTCGGCTTTCAGGCCCACGGTATGACAGCCTCCCGCGCTGACGGCGACAATGTCCCTCCATGTGCCGACATCACATTGGCCAAACTCGTTATCTCCCATAGCCACAACGGAGCCGTCAGATTTCAGACCTACTGTGTGCTTTTGTCCCGCACTAATGGTCTGCCAAAGCTTTGCGCTTCCCCGTTCCGGAATGGACAGGGAGAGGGGAATTACCGCAGGCGCGGTTGTTGCCTCTGCCGCAGCTTCGGTAGTCGCTTCCGTCGTAGCCTCCGTAGTTGCTTCCGTCGTAGCTTCCGTGGTTGCCTCGGTTGTCGCTTCCGTAGTGACCTCCGTGGTTGCCTCGGTTGTCGCTTCCGTGGTCGCCTCCGTAGTGGCTCCCGTGGTCGCCTCCGTAGTGGCTTCCGTGGTTGCCTCGGTTGTCGCTTCCGTAGTGACCTCCGTGGTTGCCTCGGTTGTCGCTTCCGTGGTCGCCTCCGTAGTGGCCTCCGTGGTTGCTTCCGAGGCAGCCTCAGCGTTTATTTCCACAGTGGGGTCCGGATCGTGAGGGGTCTCTGGGAGCATTCGGATACCCACGTAAGCGCCCAAAAGCAGGATTGCTGCCACCAGCAGGGTGATTGCCGCTGACCGCAGGGCTTTGGGCTTCGGTGTCCCCTCGAAAACCACGTCGCCAAACTTCAGCAAATCCGCTTTACAGGCGGAATTCGTACATTGAATCGCTGAGATGGGACTGAACTGCCCGCATATTCTGCACCGCCTGCGGCGGGGGCGTTCTTTTCGGCTCATGTTCTCTCTCCCTTTCTGATCTGCGGCAGATGTCCTTGCAAATGCTGCCGTGAATATGGGAATATACTATCATAATCTGGAAAAAAGTGCAATATAGTCCGTATGTTTTCCCGAATCAAGCAGGTATATCCTGCTGCATTGATGACATACTCTCCCGGAATTCCCATCATGCTCCTTTACCAGTCGGAGCCCCAGTCGGTGTCGCCGCTGTCCCAGGAGTCGCCGCTGTCCCAGTCAAAATCGCTGTCGGCGTCGCTGTCGTTCCAGTCGTCTTTCTCGTCTTCATAGTAGGGGGAATCTTTAAAATCTGAAAACTGGGTGGAGGCGTTCCAGGTGGGGGTGAAGTAAAAATCCCCGACCTGGGAGGGATGCTGGAGGACCTCGGGCAGGGCATCGACGGCAACGGGGGTCCATTCATCGTCCAAATAGGCGTACCAGCCGCTGTCATAATAGGAGTTGTCGTGATACAGCGTCAGATCGTCCGCTTGATAGTAGCCCTTGCGGATGGTGCTGGGGGCGATGTAATCCTGATAGATCAGGGTCTGGGAAAAATCCTCCGCTCCGATGCCGCTGCCGTATTCCTTGGAAATGAATTGCTCTGCGGCAGTGGAGGTGTGCCGGAGGGTCTGGGGCAGGTTGGAAAAATCCACGGCCTCCCATTCCGTTCCGAACTGATACCACCCCTCGTCATAGCGTTCCGGCAGATGGTAGAAGACGTCGCCGCCGCTGCGGTAGTATCCCTGCTTGGCGTTGAGCCCCACCTGCAGATCCTTTGCGTAGACACTCTGCGCAAAATCGGAGCATGCAAGGGCGCTGTTCCAGTCGGAGCCGAGGAAAAACGCCTTGGCGGTTTTTTTCGTCTCCAATTCCTCCGGCAGCGCATCGGCGGACAGGGGCGCGGACCAGGCCCCGTCCCCGCTGTCATAGCGGAACCAGCTGGAGCCGTCGTAATCCGTGCTGCTGCGGTAGTAGGCGTCGCCGCCGAATTCATAGTAGCCGGTTTCGGGATCGTTCAAGGTGAGCAGGAACCCCAGGAGCAGAATCAGCACGATGCCGCCCCCCGCGATGGCCAGTCCCCGCCGCAGTAATTTCATCAGGAACCGGACGCTTCTGCGCAGAAAGGGCTCCGGCTGGGGTGCATTCCCGGCCTTTTTGCCGGCGTTTGCCATTTTCTGCTGGGTAATCTCCTGCTTGAGCCGCTGGAACAGCTCGTTCACGGCATAAGCCTCGTCGGTGCCCTCGTAGCGGATGGCCCGGGCGCCGGTGTCCTTGTTTTTGTAGACGATGAAGTGGCCGGTTTTGGGGTCGCGATAGATGCCGAAGGCTTTGGGCTCCCGGTAATCGATGCCGATGAAGAACCGGGTCACCTCATAAGGCGGCAGTCCCTTGCTTTCGTACCACTGCTTCAGCTGCTCGATGGTCACCGGCTGATCGCCGCTGGCCCTGCGCACCCGTCCGTTGGGCGCGCCGCAGTGGGGACAAACCGCCTCCGTGTCATTGATCATATTGCCGCAGAATTCGCATTTGATTTTCATGGAAAGCCCTCCCTGCCTGCCAGTTTTTTCCTATTATAACATAGCAGAGAAAAAAAGAAAATCCCCTGACAGTCAGAAAATCGGATTCTTTCCGCCCCACGGCCGGGAACACAAATCGGCATGTACGCCACTGTGGACCAACTATTCGCCTCCCGCTGTTGTAACGAAACTGCGGGTTCGGCCCAATGACACAATGTTGAATGCGGGTACGGATTCGCCCAGCCCGACACCACATGGAGGGTTTGTAGGATGATATCCTCCCCTACGTTGGGGCGTGCAAATCGTCAAACATTAATTAAATGAAATGGGCTCGTATCCCTTGCAGATTTCGAACCCCCATAAAGATTCATTATATTGAAAAAGCACTTGCCTAAGCAAGTGCTTTTTCATGGCAGAGGATGAGGGATTCGAACCCCCGCAAACGGAGTCAGAGTCCGGTGTGCTACCGTTACACAAATCCTCTACATTTGGATCGGTGTTATTATATCCAATTTTCGGGAAAAGTCAAGCTTTATTTTTGAAAAATTACGGCCGGCGTGTTCCTCCTTATTTAAAGCGCACCGTTTCCCGCACCTGGGCGATGGAAACATCCTTTTCTTTTGCCAGACGGGCCAGATCGTCGTATTCCGGCTTGCAGCGGTTTACGCCGTAGCCCTCGGAAATTTTACAGGCGACGGGGCCGTAGGCAGTATTCGCCTCCCCGGTGCGGCGCTTGAGCGTATAGCGCCGGTGGGAGGTCTCCCGGATGCCCAGGGTGGTGGTGTGGCGGAAGAGCAGCTGCACCATTTCCTCCCGCTGCTGCTCCCGGCAGAGCACGGTAAGCAGCACACCGGGCCGGTTTTTCTTCATAAATATGGGAGTTGTAAATACATCCAAAGCCCCGGCATCCAGCAGCTGCTCTGTGGCAAAGCCCACGTCCTCCCCGGTCATGTCGTCCAGGTTGCAGCTCAATTCCACAATGCGGTCCCCTTCCCCGCCGGCCTGACCCAGCACGGCCCGGAGGCAGTTGGCCATGGCGAAATCCTTTTTTCCCATGCCGTAGCCCACCGCCTGGGGAGTCATCACCGGCATATCGCCGAATTGTGTGACGAACTGCTTCAGCAGCGCCGCCCCGGTGGGGGTGCACAGCTCGCCCTGGATCTGGCCGCCGTAGATGGGGACGCCCTTTAATATCTCCGCCGTGGCCGGGGCGGGCACCGGCAGAATTCCATGGGCGCAGCACACGTGCCCGCTGCCCACATGGACGGGGGAGGCGTAAACCGCAGGATTGCCCAGCTTCTCCATCAGATAGCACACGGCGCTCACGTCGGCCAGGGCGTCCAGGGTGCCCACCTCGTGGAAGTGGATATCCGTCACGCTTACGCCGTGGACCGTGCTTTCCGCCCGGGCAATCCGGCCGTATACTGCACGGATATTCTCTTTGACGGCATCGGAGGCGTGAAGCTGGGAAATCCAGTGTTCAATTTCCGCCATGCCGCTGTGGTGGTGTCCGTGGGAATGATGGTCATGGGGGTGCTCCCCCTCCTCGGTGTCCCCTACGGAAACATGAATGTGGGTGCCTTTGATGCCGCATTTTGCGGCTTCCTCCCGGGCGTAGCGCACCCCGGGGACTCCCAGGGCATTCAATTCCGCCACCAGGGCGTCGGGGTCCGGAAACAGCTCCAGCAGCGCCGCGGTGAGCATATCCCCCGCGGCGCCCATGCCGCAGTCTAAGTACAGTGTATTCAATGCTTTGCCTCCATATGGTTGATGGTGCTGGCCAGGTAGCCGGCGCCGAAGCCGTTGTCGATGTTCACCACGGCAGTGCCGCTGGCGCAGGAATTCAGCATGGATAGCAGGGCCGCAACGCCGCCAAAGGAAGCGCCGTAGCCCACGCTGGTGGGCACCGCAATCACCGGGCAGTCCACCAGCCCGCCGATGACGCTGGCCAGGGCCCCTTCCATACCCGCCACGGCGATGATCACGCTGGCGCTCATCAGCTCCGCGCTGTGGCTGAGCAGCCGGTGGATTCCCGCCACACCCACGTCGTAGAGCCGCAGAACCTGATTTCCCAGGAATTCCGCCGTCAGCGCCGCCTCCTCGGCGACGTTGACGTCGCTGGTACCCCCGGTGGCCACCACAATGGTGCCCATGCCGCGGGGCGGTTCCATCCGGCCCAGGATGCCGATTCCGGCTTCGGGATAGTAGGTGATGGGATGGCTTTTCTCCACGGCGGCGGCCTTTTCCCCGTCCAGCCGGGTGATCAGCACATTTTTCTGGCCATGGGAAACCATGGCGGTTAAGATTCCAATGATCTGCTGGGCGGTTTTCCCCGCGCCGTAGATGACCTCCCCGGCCCCCTGGCGAATGCGCCGGTGCATGTCCACCTTGGCATAGCCGAGGTCCGCAAAGGGCTGCTGCTTGAGCTGCAAAAGGGCATCATCCACGCTGACACTGCCATTTTGGATTCCCTCCAGCAGGCTGCGAATGTCACTGTTCATCTCTGACCTCCAAATCCAGCAGCACGCCGGAATAGTATTTTTTCAGCGCTGCCAGCACCTTTTCCCGCTGCTCCAGCAGCTTCGGAAGCTGGGATTCCGGCAGCTCCAGCCTGGCCCGGTCTCCCAGCAGCCGGATGCGAAAGCCGGAAAAGCCCAGCTGCATCAGAAACGCTTCGCACGCTTCGGTCCGTTCCAAATCCCCGGCGGTGATGGTTTTTCCGGTGGGAATCCGGGTGGCCAGGCAGGCGTAGGCGGGCTTGTCGTGGGTGAAGAGGCCCGCTTCCTTCGAGCGCCGCCGGATTTCCGGCTTGGTCAGTCCGCACAGCCGCAGGGGGGACAGGACGGAAAGCTCCTGCAGCGCCTTCATCCCCGGCCGGTCAGTGACCTGGTCGGAGGCGTTGGTGCCGTCCAGCAGGAGGTCAAACCCATCCGCCCGGGCGGCGTTTTGAATGGAAGTAAATATCTTCTGTTTGCAGAAATAGCACCGGTTGGCGGAGTTGGCGGTGATGGCCGGTTCCCCCAGCACATCCAGCGGAATGGTAACCAGCTCCACCCCCAGCTCCCGGGCCAGACGCCGGGCATCCTCATATTCAAATCGGGGCTGAAAGGCGGTTTTGGCATAGTAGGGCCGCACCTGGGCCCCGCACTTCACCGCCGCGTACAGCAAATAGGCCGAATCCGCCCCGCCGGAAAAGGCCAGGGCAGCCTTGGGGTGCTCCCGGAAAAACTGTTCTAAATCCATGGTATCCCTTCGTTTTCTTAGGAACCTCTGATTCAATCGGCAAGAGCTGACGGCGAGGGATTTTGGCTCAGCCGAAAGTACCAAACCCCCGGGAATACTTTGTGTATTTCTGGGGTTTGGTACTGCGCGGATGGGGCAAAAGACCCGCCGCCCAGCCGCAGACGATTGATTCAGAGGTTCCCTTATATTCGGTACAGCGCCTTCCCGTTTTCCAGGGTGACGGCCCGGACTTCCTCCACGGTCATCCCCCGAAGCTCGGCCAGTTTTTCCGCCACCCGGTATAATTTCCCCGGGTCGTTCCGCCGTCCCCGGAAGGGCTCCGGGGCCATGTAGGGGCAGTCGGTTTCCAGAACGATGCGCTCCAGAGGAATGCCCGATGCCACCTCCAGCGCCTTTCTGGCATTTTTGAAGGTGAGCACGCCGCCGAAGCCGATGTACCAGCCCCGCCCGATCAGCCATTTGGCCATTTCCAGGGAGCCGGAATAGCAGTGGAACACCCCGGTGACCCCGGGGAATTCCTCCACGATTTTCATGCCGTCCTCATGGGCCTCCCGCTCGTGGACAATGACGGGCAGATCCAACTCCCGGGCCAGGGCCATCTGGGCCCGGAAGGCGCGCTTCTGAATGTCCCTGGGAATGTCCTCGTAGTGGTAGTCCAGCCCGATTTCCCCAATGGCTTTGACCTTGGGGTTCTCCGCGCAAAGGCGGCGGTACGCTGCCAGCACTTCTTCATTGACCTCGTCCGCCGCGTCCGGGTGGGAGCCCACGGCGGCATAAATATAGTCATATTGTTTTGCCAGGTCAATGGCCGCCAGGGAGGAAGCGCGGCTGCACCCGGGATTCATCAAAAGGGCAATGCCGTCTTCCGGCAGCCGGGATAAAAGGGCCTCCCGGTCATCGGCGAAGGCCCGGTCGTCCATATGGGCATGGGTATCAAAAAGCACGGTAAATCACTCCTTCGTCTTGGTCCCGGCAGATGATTGCAACCAGGCATCCGGCCCAGAGGTGTACCCTTGGGTCCTCCGGGGAGAAATCCGTCCGGTTGGGAAAGCCGGTGAGCCCCAGGCCGCTGCATTTGGCCGCCGCCTCCTTCAGCACCCACAGAGAGAGGAAAGCCCGGTGGGGATCGGCAGCAGCGGAAAAACGGCGCAGCTCCGCGGGGGAGAAAATCCGCCCGGCCAGGGAAAACCGCACCGGCCGGTCCAGCTCCTCCGCGTCAATGCCCACGGGAGCGTGGGAGAGGACGCAGAAGGCGTGGCGGTCGGTGTGGGTGATGGAAAAATGATAGGGGGCGTTTTCAAAATAGGGTTTCCCTCTGGCGGTCAGCCGAATGGGGGGCAGCGCCTCGCCGGTTTCCTCCCGGTAGAGCCGCTCCAAAAGCAGTCTGCCCGCCCGGTGGCCGGTGAGGCTGCCCAGCTCACAGGATGCAGCGATCATCGTGCGTCGATGATGTCGTCCGGGCTGCCGGCGCCGCCGCTCCTGCTGCCGGTGAGCAGATCCGCCACCATGCCGATGCCGATGAGCAGCACCACAACGCCGCAGAGGATCACCGCCAGCCGGGAAATGGTCAGCGGCAGCACCATCAGAAGCACACCCATCGCGCAGCACAGGCCGGAGGTGATTTTTTCATGGGCGGCAAAGGGACTGACAAAGCCCCGAATGCCCTGCAAAAGCAGCACAATGCCGATGACAAGTCCGATTTGGCGCTCCAGGGAAACGGGGTTTCTCATGATGGAAAAGCCCAGCACCAGCAAAATCACCGCCCCGCACAGCCGCAGAATATCCTTTCTGGGGTCACGGAAAAACGCCACCAGCTTCCCCGCCCCCACCAGGGCAATCAGAACGCCCACCGCCCAGGCAATGGAGGTGGTGAGAGAGCCGGGCCGGAAAATCAGAATCAGGCCCAGAATGCAGGTAAGCACCGGCTTCAGCCAGAGCCGGATGTCAGAGGAATGCTTCATGATAAAACCTCCTGTTTGGAATGTGATGTAAAACGGAACGCGCTCACTGCCGCAGGGTGTAACAGTTAAAAATTGTTATTTAGCGGGCAGGGCCCGCGGCCAATTCGTTACGAACTCTGGGCAATCAACCCACAACTCCTGGGCCCCTCGACCAGTACTGCCCAGCAAATTGTTAAATGAAGTGAAGTGTACCCTTGGCTCCCCCTCTGGGGGAGCTGCCGAGAAAAGCGAGGCTGAGGGGAGGGCAAGAACCCCACAAACAACAATTTTTCCTTTTGCTGAGCAGCACTGATCAGAGGAATATGTTTTCCAGTCATTCTATCCGTATTTTACTTTCTTTTTTCCCCCCTGTCAATGGAGAAAACGAAGCATCAGGCATATCCCTTCCCCGCCCGCCATAAGCTTTCCCAAGGTCAAACTGCGGCAAGGAGGATTTGCTATGGCACAGGAACCGCTGCCCCACCGGCTAACCCTGGCGGAGCGAAAAAAGCTCACCGTGACCGGGGTGACGGAGGTCATCAGCTTTGAGGATACATCGGTGATTTTACAAACCGGCATGGGAATGCTGTCGGTGCAGGGCAGCCAGCTCCAGCTGAAAAATTTGTCCCTGGAGGGGGGCCAGGTGGAGGTGGAGGGTACCGTCAGCGCGCTCATTTATGAGGAGGCCCGGCAGGGCGGCTGGTTCAGCCGACTGTTTGGATGAGTCCTCCGGCACTGACCTTGCAGCGGTTTGGGGCCGGATGCCTGCTGGGGGTGGGGCTGGGCGTCCTGTACGCATTTTTGCGCCCCCTCCGGCCCAGGCACACCCTGCTCAGCGACCTGCTGTTTCTGCTGGGCGTGGGCTGGGCCTGGCTGTACCTGGCCTTTGCGGTGTGCGGCGCTGACCTGCGCCCCGGGTACTCGGCGGGGCTGCTTGTGGGGGGACTGGCCTGGGAAATGACAGCGGGACGGCTGATTGACCCCATTTTTTCCCTGTTTTGGAAGATCATGGAAAGGCTCAAAGCACTTCTGGTGTTCCCTGCAAAAAAAATTTTGCATTTTTTGAAAATTTTATTTGCATCTGGGGAAAAATGGGTTACAATATGGTGGAGTGGTTGTCGAACGCGTCGACAGCCGGACGGAGGTGTAATTCATGGCAGAACACAAGCTGAAAATCGGAAAGGTGCAGATCGTTCTCTTCAAAAGCAGCAGGCGGGTACTCATCCCCCTGGCCGTGGTCATTTCCCTCACCGCCGCAGCCCTGGGAACCCTCAGCTGGGTAGAGTACCGGATGACCCGTCAAACCGAAGATCTTCGCACCGAGGCCGCCCAGGTTCAGTACGAAAATGATCTCATCAAGCAGTATACCCTGGAGCTTGGTTCCGTCAAAAGCGTGGAGCGCATCGCCCGGGAAGAGCTGGGCATGGTTTCCCCTGACACCATCCTGATTGAAGCGCAAGTCAAATAATGGAGGAAGCAAAGCAAACTATGGAGTTAACCGTTGGAGCCGTATTAGAGGGGAAAGTCAAGTCCATCACCAATTTTGGCGCTTTCGTCGCCCTGCCGGAAAACAGAACCGGCATGGTACATATTTCCGAAGTCGCCAACGCCTACGTCAGTGACATCCGGCAGCACCTGACGGAGGGCCAGGATGTGAAGGTCATGGTCATTGGCAACGAGAACGGAAAAATCAATCTGTCCATCAAGCGGCTGGAGCCCAAGCCCCAGCGTGAGGGCAGCAGGCCTGATTTCCGCAGCGGCGGGGCCCGTCACGACAGCCCCCGTCCCAACCCGAACCAGGGTCAGAACCGTGCGCCCCGGACTGCCCCCCCGCAGAATGCCGCTCCCAAAACCGCAGACCAACTGTTCGAGGAGAAGCTGAAAGCCTTTATGTCGGAATCCGACAGCAAGATTTCCTCCATTAAACAGTATTCCGAGCACCGCACGAAGAGCAGAAGAAGATAACCCCAAGACGGACTGCTTTCCGGCAGTCCGTTTTCCCTGTAATGGAAAAAGGAGGCAGCGCAATGACGACTGTAATCACCGGCGGCTCCCGGGGCATCGGTGCGGCGGCGGTGGAGCTGTTCGCCGCCCGGGGAGACCGGGTGTTCTTCCTGTATGAAAAAAACCACGAGGCCGCCAAAGCGGTGGCGGAAAAAACCGGTGCCAGGGCCATCTGCTGCGATGTGGCGGACGAGGAGGCGGTAAAGGCCGCTTTTTCTCAGATCGGGGATGTGGACATCCTTGTCAATAACGCCGGAATCTGCTATTATGGTCTCATGAGCCAGATGAGCGGCGAAGCATGGGACCGGATCTTCGATGTGAACGTCAAGGGCATTTTCCACTGTGTCAGCGCCGCCATGCCGGGCTTTCTGAAAAAGCAGCGGGGCTGCATCATCAATGTGTCCAGCATGTGGGGCCGGGTGGGGGCTTCCTGCGAGGCGGCGTACTCCGCCACCAAGGGGGCCGTGATTGCCCTGACCAAGGCCCTGGCCAAGGAGCTGGGCCCCAGCGGCATCCGGGTGAACGCGGTGGCCCCCGGGGTGATCCTCACGGATATGTGCGCCAATGTGGACCCGGAAATTCTGGCCGAAATGGCCGAAGAAGCCCCCCTGGGCCGCAACGGCAGCCCCATGGACGTGGCAAGGGCCATGGAATATCTGGCAAACGCCGATTTTGTCACCGGCCACATTCTGAATGTGGACGCTGGCTTTGTGATGTAAAGGAGAATGGATATGAAAATTGCAATTGGCTGTGACCACGGCGCCCTGGCGCTGAAAAACAAAGTGGTCTCCCATCTTCAAAATCGGGGCTTCGAGGTGAAGGACTTCGGCACCTACACGCCGGACAGCTGCGACTATCCCGATTTTGCCGGGGCGGCTGCCAAGGCGGTGGCCGCGGGAGAATGTGACCGGGGCATCGTGCTGTGCACCACCGGCATCGGCGTGTCCATCGCCGCCAACAAGGTGAAGGGCATCCGCTGCGCCCTGCTCAGCGATCTGATGTCCGCCCGGCTGACCCGGGAGCACAATGACACCAACATGATGGCCATCGGCGCCGCCGTGGTGGGCGAGGGCCTGGCCCTGGAAATCATCGACACCTGGCTGGACACCGAATTTTCCCACAACGCGCGCCACCAGAGACGGATCGACAAGGTCATGGCTCTGGAACAGTAAAATTGACAAGGAGTAACCCATGCTGAACAAACTGGAAGCCGTTGCCAGCCGCTATGAGGAGCTCTGCGCCAAGTCGGAGCAGCCGGATTTTTATGCAGATCCCAAGGCTGCCGCCGCCCTGCTGCGGGAGAAAAACGATTTGCAGCCCATCGTGGAGGCATATTGCCAGTACCGTCAGGCGGAACAGGAGATGCTTGAGGCCCAGGAGCTGATGGCGGAGCCGGAGATGAAGGAGCTCTGCCAGGAAGCTTTCGCCCAGGCCAAGCAGACCAAGGAGGCGCTGTACCACAAGCTCCAGCTCCTGCTGCTGCCCAAGGACCCCAACGACGAGAAAAGCGTCATTGTGGAGATCCGGGGCGGCGTGGGCGGCGAGGAAAGCGCCCTGTTTGCCCACAGCCTGTTTCGCATGTACTCCATGTACGCCGCCGCCAAGGGCTGGAGCGTGGAGCTGCTGAACTACAACGACACGGAGCTGGGGGGCGTGAAGGAAGCGGATTTCGTCATCAACGGCCGGGGAGCCTACTCCCGGATGAAGTACGAGTCCGGCGTCCACCGGGTGCAGCGGGTGCCGGAAACCGAGTCCGGCGGCCGGGTGCACACCTCCACCGCCACGGTGGCGGTGCTGCCGGAGATGGAAGAGGTGGATGTGCAGATCAATCCCTCCGACATCGAAATGCAGGTCTACCGGGCCTCCGGGGCCGGTGGTCAGCACGTGAACAAGACCAGCTCCGCCGTCCGGCTGATCCACAAGCCCACGGGCATTGTGGTGGCCTGCCAGGAGGAGCGCAGCCAGGTCCAGAACCGGGAAAAATGCATGCGGATGCTGGCCTCCAAGCTCTATGAGATGGAGCAGGAAAAGCTGGAAAGCGAAGTCACCGGCATGCGCCGCAGCCAGGTGGGCACCGGCATGCGCAACGAGCGCATCCGCACCTACAATTTTCCCCAGGGCCGGGTCACCGACCACCGGATCGGCCTGACCCTTTATAAGATCGATTCCGTCATGGACGGCGACCTGGACGAGCTGATTTCCGCCCTGGCCGCCGCCGACCAGGCGGAAAAATTGAAAAACGCGAAATAATACGGCGCGGGGGAACAAAAAATGGAATATATCACCAATTCCCCGGAGGAAACGGAAAAAATTGGGGCGGCGCTGGCGGAAAACTTGGAGCCCGGCGCGGTGATTGCCTACCGGGGGGATCTAGGGGCCGGGAAAACCGCCTTCACCCGGGGGCTTGCCCGGGGACTGGGCTATCGTGACAGCGTCACCAGCCCCACCTATACCATCGTCAATGAATATCTGGGAGGAAGACTGCCCCTGTTCCATTTTGACATGTACCGCCTGCACTCCGCCGACGACCTGTGGGACATCGGCTGGGAGGACTATCTGGACCGGGGCGGCGTGTGCGCCGTGGAGTGGAGCGAAAACGTGGCGGAAGCCATGGATGGGGCCATCACCGTATCCATTGCCAAGCTGAGCGATACTTCCCGGGCCATCACCATTGAAGGAGGAGAAAAAAATGCTGATCCTGGCCTTTGAGACCTCCGCCAAAGCCGCCTCCGTGGCATTGTTGGAGGACGGAAAGCTGCTGGGGGAGAGCTACCAGAACACCGGCCTGACCCACAGCCAGACCATCATGGTCATGGCGGAGGATCTGCTGAAGCAGTGCGGCAAGCAGGTTTCCGATCTCACCGCCATCGGCGTAGCCAACGGCCCCGGCTCCTTCACCGGCATCCGCATCGGTGTGGCGGCGGCCAAGGGCTTCGCCTGGGGGGCGGAGCTGCCCTGCTGCGGCGTGAGCACCCTGGCCTCCATGGCGGTGGGGCTGGGCATTTTTCAGGGCTACGTGTGCCCCGTGATGGACGCCCGGCGCAGCCAGGTGTACAATGCGCTCTTCCATGTGGATTGTGGAAAATATACAAGAATCCGGGAAGACCGGGCGATCTCCCTTCAGGAATTGGGGGAGGATGTCAAAAATTTGTCCGAGCCGATTTTTTTGGTTGGAGACGGCAGCATTTTGTGTTATAATACCTTGTTGGGAACGGTTCCCGGCCTGGTTCTGCCCCCGGAGCACCGGATGCACCAGCGTGCCGCCGGGGTGGCGCTGGAGGCGGAGCGGATGCTGAAAACCGGCGGCTCCTTCCCCGGCGAAGCGCTGACCCCCAATTATCTTCGCCTGAGCCAGGCGGAGCGGGAACGCAACGAAAAAATGATGCAAAATCAATAAAAGGAGATAAACAAGATGGCGCAAGTACATGTATTGGAGCATCCTCTGATTCAGCACAAGCTGGCAATTCTGCGCAGCAAGGACACCAGCGTGAAGGAATTCCGGGAGCTGGTGGGTGAGATCGCCGGCCTGATGTGCTACGAGGCCACCCGCAACCTGCCCCTGCAGGAGGTGGAGGTGGAGACCCCCATCACCACTGCCAAGTGCCGGATGCTGGCAGGAAAGAAGCTGGCCATCGTCCCCGTGCTGCGGGCAGGTCTGGGCATGGTGGACAGTATGGTGGCCCTGATCCCCTCCGCAAAGATCGGCCACATCGGATTGTACCGTGACCCCGAGACCCACAAGCCTGTGGAATACTACTGCAAGCTGCCCGAGGACATCGAAAGCCGTCAGGTGTACGTGGTGGACCCCATGCTGGCCACCGGCGGCAGCGCTGTGGCCGCCATCAATTTCCTGAAGCAGCGCGGCTGCAAGAACATCATCATGATGAACATCATCGGCTGCCCCGAGGGCGTGGCCGCTGTCCAGGCCGCCCATCCCGACGTGGAGATTTATCTGGCTGCCATGGATGAAAAGCTGAACGAGCGGGCCTACATCGTCCCCGGCCTGGGCGATGCCGGCGACCGGATCTTCGGCACCAAGTAAAAAATCCTTATAAAAACCTCCGTATCCCGAAAAGATACGGAGGTTTTTCAAACAAAGAAGGTGATTGCAGAATAATTATTGGAGAATCAGTAAAGACGCAGTGTAATTTTTATTGTTATTGTATTCTAAAACCATAGAATAACGGCCACTTGGAACATCGGAAAGGTCAAGGGTTGCATAACCACTTGGCGTTGGAATCCCTTTCAGATAGTAGATATCTTTCTCCTCACAGCTATTATGGTCAACATTACAGTCGTAATATTTTGCATCAATATCGTAAGTCTTTTCTATGAGAGTTGTTCCTTCTCCGGTGCCGAGTGTGATAGTATCACCTACAAAATTCCACATTTCGTATGTATAGTCTTTGCTCATACCACTATATGGCCTTACGGTCCAGCTAAAGTGTTCTGCGGGATATTCATACGCTGGTTTTCCGTTAATATACACCGGATCAATATAGGTGCTTTCGTGGTTCCGATAATTTATATAGATAGATGCTGACTGATATTTTGAATCTATACGACCCATACGACCATAGCCCAGCATCCCGTCATCGGTAACAGTCTGAAAAGCATTCACTTCTGCATGAATTGGGTTCAAGGAAAGAAGATAATCAGAATCCCAAAAAAGAACAAGATTCATATCTCTATTCACAATTGGTGTCGCGTCCACAAGTTTAGCAGGTATATACATTCCATCGAAGCCATCATACCAAGTTGAAAGGCCTTCGCAGTAACCTCCAGAGGGAATCAAATCAAAACTACCATCATCATATAAAATGAATACACCACCACGGTTTTTGCAGTCTTCAATAGTAAACCGTCCCTGCTTTTTGGGGAGGGGTTCTGTGGTTTCTTCATGAGTCTGAGTGGGTGCTTCGGTTTTTTCTGTACTCTCGGTGGCAATAGTAGCTGTTGGCAGAGAAGTTGAAATCGTATTGAGGAATTCTGTGGATTCAGTGGGATTTGTGTGTACTGTTTGACTAGTTGTGTTCGCGAATAACGTACACCCTGAAAAAAGAATGCCTACTAGGGAACCTCTGATTAAATAACCTTTATTCTGTTCCTATTCAATGAATTAGCC
>JBJDYM010000275.1:0-16066 GCA_051867315.1 Faecousia sp. | reverse complement strand
TGATCAACGGCACCATTTCCAGCCTGGTCAAGACCAACGGCAAGCTCAGCTCCGCCTGGCCCAATGTGGTCACCGCCATTTTGCTGTGCTTCTTCATCGTCCTGCAGGCCATCTTCGCCCGGTTCCGGAAAAAGGATTGATTTCCCCCAAAATGACTGCCTCACCGTAAAAAGTGAGGCAGTTTTTATGTATGACAATTGGATTTGTTTCATGAAATATGCCGAAACATGCCGTTTTTAACCAGCGCTTGACATTTTGTTTCAATAAAGCGGCACGTTCTTGACACAAAATGCATTTTTGTTTAGTATAACTGTAAGAAAGAATCTGCATTCCCGGCGTTCGGCTTTGAGCCCTATGTTTATCTGGATGTGACCGATGGATACCCCTTCTGGGAGAAGGCCGTTGACCACCATTGGCTCGCGGTTCATTCCGCCGGCTTCCCCTATAAGGAATACGATGCCCATCTGAAACGCCGCCGGGGCATCCAGGGCCGGAAGGGCTGCTGTGAGGCCTTTATGATCCACCGTCAGCTCTTGCCGATTTCATCAGAGGTTCCCCAAAAAGCGGCCTCTTCCCTTTTTATGGTTCCAGCAAGGCCTGGAACTCTTCGCAGAACAGCATGGCGGCGCCATTGCCGGATTCGTTGTAATACAGATACTCGTCAAACCTGCAGTTCCGGTCAGAGATCGTAACGGTGAAGGTGTCCATGGACATCAGATTTTTGGCATAGCGGGGGGCAATACACACGCCCTTTCCCATGCCGGTGAGAAACAAAGCGGTGTGGAGATTGTCCACTTTTATAATGGAGACCTGCCCTTTTGTGGCCTTTTCCGCCAGCATATAGTTTTGGGCATAGGGGCCGAAGGGCTCTTCGGCATAGGGAACGATGATCGTCTGCCCGGAGAGCTGGTGCAGATAAACCGCCTGCCTGGACATCAGGGGATGATTGGGCGGCAGAATCAGCTCGGTTCCGTGGGCCCTAACCGGAAGCTGCCGGATATGCTGCGGCAGATCCAGAAAGGTGCAGGGCGTGAAGAAAATGTCATGCTTTTCCGCTTCGCAGCTGGGGGTGTTTCCGCTCATCACGTCATAAAACAGCTCAATATCGGGATAGCGGCTGGCAAAATCCTGGCAGAATTGGCGGATGTGGGCGGAGTAGGAAAATTCCAGACTGATGGCAATGCGTACGGTTCCCTTGGTCGGAAGGCTTCTGCTGCGCAGACGCCGCAGCGCACTGTCACACTTGTTGATGAGCGGCTGCGCTTCCTTTGCCAGCAGACGCCCGGCCTGGGTCAGCGCCACGCCGTGGGTGGTCCGCTGCAGCAGGGGCGCCCCGATCTCCTGCTCCAGGTCCTGAATATGCTTGGTCAGCACGGACTGGGAGATGTAAAGGGCGCTGGCGGCCTTGCTGTAATTCAGGACCTTGGACAGCACCAGAAATTCGTGAAGTCTGATGGTGTTCATGGCAGCAGCACCTCCCTGGAAAAGGCCGGGAAATCCTTTGAAAATGCAATCACGTCCGGATTCGGATTGCTCTTGTCGTAGAAAAAGCAGGTGGTCGCGGGGTAGGGAAGGTCCGTAACGGGAAGACAGACGCAGTTGGGGGGCAAATCCATCATGGAGCTTGGGCGCAGCAGCAGACCCTTCCCCACCGGAATCAGCAGCTTGTAGAAAACGGTGGAGGTGCTGCTTTCATAGACGGTGTAGCGGATGCCGGAGTCGTTCAGGTTCCGGAGCTGAAAGGTGCGAATGGCAGGCTCCGCCGTTTTGGGGTAGAGAAGAAACTGCTGTCCGTCCAGTTCCCGGATGGACAGCATGCTCCTTTCTGCCAGGGGATGGGTTTTCGGGAGAATGATGTACTGCGTGGAGGAAATGGAATGCTTTGCCAGATTTTTGCAGTCAAAATCCGCCATCACCGGGGCAAAGTAGATGTCAATTTCCCCGGACTGGATTCCCTCCACGATGCCGTAGCGGCTGTCATCCAGAATGTCCAGCTGGATGTCGGGATAGGTCAGGTTCAGCTGATCCAGAAACGGCCCCAGGTACAGCGGCATATTCGATCCGGTGATGGCGATGCGAAGCCGGTGGTAATAATGCGCCGCGGTGGAACGGACCTCCTGGGTGATCCGGCGGTAATCCGCCAGAATCTCTGCCGCGCTGGACAGCAGATGCTCGCCGGCGGCGGTTAGCTGCATGGTCTGGCCGGAACGGAGAAAGAGCTGGGCGCCCAGATGCTCTTCAAAGCGAAGCAGCCGGGCACACAGCGTGGCGCTGGAAATTCCCAATTCCTGCGCCGCCTTTTTGATGCTGCCATACTTGGCCACGGAAACAAATTCCGCAAGACGCTGAAAATCCATAGTGCGCTCCTGAATCAAAAGAATAGAATAACAATTAGGGATAAACTTTGTGGAATGTGCTCTGCTGATCCCTATTATATTTGTGAAATTACACGATGTCAATGGGGTAAAATCCCACAAAAAGAGGAGGACAATTCTGTTTCATATCAAAAAAACGAAATAACAGATGAGGGAAAACGGGTGGCTTTTTTCATCGAAAGATGATAGAATCATGCCATAAGGGAAAAGAGCCCCTGAAGCCCTTTTGCCAAGATGATTGAGGAGGAAACAACAATGAAAAAAATCATTAGCCTTTTGCTGGTTCTCAGCATGTGCCTGGGCTGTCTTGCAGCCTGCGGCAGCGACAGCAGCAGCGACAGCATCGACAGCAGCGTCAAGGAAGAAGCTGCTTCGGAAGGCTCCAAGCTGATTGGCGTGTGCATGCAGAACATGTCCAGCTCCATCTCCGTCCTGGAAGAGGAAGCGCTGAAGGCTACCTTCGAGCCTCTGGGCTATGAGGTTCAGGTGGCTTCCGCAGACGACAGCGCGTCTTCCCAGAAAGCCCAGCTGCAGAACTTCATCCTGCTGGGCGCGGAAATGATCGTGGTTCTGCCCTGCGAGATCGAGGCTCTGGAGGATACCCTGCTGGAGGCCCGGGAGGCCGGGATCAAGGTCGTGATTTCCGGCGGTACCGGTTCAATCAGCGAGAACGCCTATGACGCGGTATCCAGCGATGACGAGTATATGATCGGCATGTATGTTGCCTCCGTTGCCAAGACCTGGGTGGAGGAACACATGGACCCTGCGGGTGATTGGGAGGTCGCGTTCCTGTCCTCCACCATTTCCGAGGACGCGAAGCTGCGCTGCCAGGGAGAAGCCCAGATCCTGGAGCCCTACCTGAAAAATGCTGACGGCGCCTATGTTACCCTGATGGGCGAGGAGGTTGACGAGGCCAACCGGATCGCGAACCCCGTTTACTGCGAAATGATCGCCTCCCGGGTCAGCAGCTACAGCGACGTGAACACCGAGATGGACATCTCCGGCGACAACCGCACCGTTGTTGCCAGCGTCCTGACCGAGAATCCCAATGTCCGTGTGCTGATTGCCTACAATTCTCTGGCTTCCACCGCCGGCTCCCAGTACATCATGGACACCTATTCCGAGGAAGAGCAGGAGCAATTCGCGTTCTTCTCCGGCGGCGTGATGGGCGACGAGTATGAGTACCTGCTGGGCTCCGTTTCCGATTCCGGCACCAGAAGCGTATTCCGGGGCGCCTGCCAGTTCGGCGGCGGCGACGCGGCGGCCACGCTGGCAAGCCTGTGCACCAACGTGATGTTCGGCCAGGCCGGTGTGGACTACGGCAAGTCCAATCCCAACTCCATCGGTCTGTATTTCCCCGTGGACGCATACCTGAATGACGGCGTTTCCGCGCTGGTCTGCTACAATACCCCCTCTTACATTCAGAACAACACCTACGCCGAGATCCTTGCCATGGACGGCCTGATGACCTACTGGGACAGCGTAAACGGCTATAACAAGGATATGCACGACGCTGCTTCCGACCCTGTGGAAGCGGTTTCCGGCGGAAAGCTGGAGGGCGGCACGGCCTATACCTCCATCCAGTCCGGTATCGGCGGTGATGAGACCCACGAGATCGATTTGATGGACGACGGCACCTGCAAATTCTTCCTGCCCGGCAATTCCATGATCACCGATGTCTACGCCGGTACCTACACCGTGGCCGAGGACGGCGTCACGGTTTCCATCCAGGGCCTGACCAATGTGGACACCAGCTCCGCCTACACCATTCCCGGCCTGTGGGGCTACATTGACGCTGCCACCGGCGACACCGTCATCCGCATTGACCCCGCTGCTTTCACCTACACCGTCCCCGGCGGAGAGGAAACCCAGGCTCCGGAGCCCGTGGAGCAGAGCGCTCCTTCGGAAGGCGCGGTTTCCTACACCTACGAGTTCCAGGGCATGGCGGGCACCGAAACGGCCCAGTTTGACCTGATGGACGACGGCACCTGCAAATTCTTCCTGCCCGGCAATCCCATGATCACCGACGTTTACGCGGGCAGCTACACGGCGGAGGGCTCTGCCGTGACCATTGAAGGCCTGACCAATGTGGACAGCAGCTCCGCTTTTACCACGCCCGGCCTGTGGGACTGGATCGTGGATGGCGGCTGCACCATCACCATCGACGAGGCTGCGGGTACCTTTGTACCTGCCCAGTAATCCGTAAGGAAAGGAGCGAAGCAAGCCGATGCTGAAGCTCGAACATATTTCAAAAACCTACCCCGGAGTCAAGGCGCTGGACGACGTGTCGCTGTCGTTTGAGCAGGGGGAGGTCCACGCCCTGCTGGGGGAGAACGGCGCGGGAAAGTCCACGCTGATCAAGATCATTGCCGGGGCCATTGCCCCGGACCCCGGCGGCGTCATCTCCTTCGACGGCAAAACCTATTCCCAGATGACGCCGGCCCTGTCCGCCGAAAACGGCGTGGCTGTCATCTATCAGGACATCAACCTGGTCACGCCCATGACCGTGGCGGAAAATATTTTCATGGGCCGGAAAATGGGCAGCGTTTACTCCAAGCGGCGGCTGAATAAGCTGGCCCAGGAGATTTTCGATGAATACGGCTTCCGGCTGGACCCCTCCATGCGCGTGGAGCGCCTGAGTCCCGCCAACCAGCAGATGGTGGAGATTGCCCGGGCCATTTCCAACAACGCGAAGATCATGATCATGGACGAGCCCACCGCGCCTCTGGCAGCATCGGAGGTGGAGCTGCTGTTCTCCGTGATTGCCAAGCTGAAGGCCAGAGGGGTCACCATTCTCTACATCTCCCACCGGATGGAGGAGGTGTTCCAGATCACGGAGCGGATCAGCATCCTGCGGGACGGCTGCTTTGTGAAGACGCTGAACACCCGGGATACCAACCGGGCTGAGCTGGTGAAGCTGATGGTGGGCCGGGAGCTGAACGAGAGCTTTCCCCAGCGTAAGACGCAGGTGGGGGATGTCATTCTGGAAGCCAGGGACCTGACGGGCAACTCCGTGGAGCACATCAGCTTCCGGCTGCACCGGGGCGAGATTCTGGGCTTTGCCGGCCTGGTGGGTTCCGGACGCAGCGAGACCATGGAGCTGATCGCCGGGGCGAAGAGGATGGACTCCGGCGAGCTCCTGCTCAGCGGCAAGCCCGTCCGAATCACCTCTCCCGCATCCGCCATTGCGCATGGCATCGGCCTGATCCCGGAGGACCGGAAGGAGCAGGGCTGCATTCTCTTCAATACCGTCAAGTTCAATACGTCCCTTTCTTCCATGAAGAAATTGACCGTGGGCGGTTTCATCAACAGCAAAAAGAACAATGACCTGGCGGAAAAGTACCGCAAAGACCTGCGCATCAAGGTGCCCAGTGTGAACGACATGGTGGTGAACCTGTCCGGCGGCAATCAGCAGAAGGTGGTCCTGGCAAAGACGCTGGCCGCGGACCCGGATGTCATCATCTTCGATGAGCCAACCAAGGGAATCGACGTTGGCGCCAAGCAGGAAATTTATCACCTGATGAACGACCTGGCAGCCCGGGGAAAGGGAATCCTGATGGTTTCCTCCGACATGGAGGAGATACTGGGGATGTCCGACCGGATCATCGTCCTGCATGAGGGCCTGGTATCCGGCGAACTGGCCAGAGAGCAGTTCAGCCAGGAAGCAATCCTGCATCTGGCATCGGGATTAGACTAAGGAGGAACCGTAGACATGAAGGAAAGAAAACCCGGCGGGGGCCTGAAAGCCGCGGGACGATACCTGTACCAGGAGGGAACCGTTTATATCATCCTGGCTGTTCTGATCGTCTTCTTCGGCATCATGAACCCCATCTTTTTCAGCACCAAGAACATCTACAATCTGGTCACCCAATCCACCTACATCATCATTGCCGGCATGGGTATTTGCTTTGTCATGATCTCTGGCGGCATTGATATGTCCGTCGGCAACCAGATGGCGGTCTGCGGCTGTGTCGCTGCCATCATCATGCTGCAAACCGACCTGCCGTGGTGGACCATCTGGCCTGTCTGCATCGTCATCGGATCTCTGATGGGCGCGTTGAACGGCATTCTGGCCTCCAAACTGAAGCTGTTTCCTCTGGTGGTCACCATTGCCACCTCCGAGGTATTCAAGGGCATTGCCTACACCATGACCTCTTCCAAGTCCTATTCCGGCATGCCCGATGTGTTCCGCGCTTTGTACAAGACAAAGCTGCTGGGCCTTCCGCTGGATGTGTATCTGGCGCTGCTGATCGTGGTTGCCACCTGGCTGGTGCTGAACAAGACCCATTTTGGCCGGGACGTGCTGGCCATCGGCGGCAACAAGGAATGCGCCCGTCTGTCCGGCATTAAGGCCGACCTGATCCAGACGCTGTGCTTTGCCATCACCGGCGCCATCTTTGCGGTTGCCACCATTGATATGCTTGCCCAGCAGAACCAGACCTCCGCCACCACCGGCCCGGGCACCGAGATCACCTGCCTGACGGCGGCCATCATCGGCGGCATCAGCATGAAGGGCGGCAAGGGCAATGTGTTCGGCATGGTCGCCGGTATCTTTGTGATGCAGATCATCGCCAACGGAATGCAGCTGGCCCACTGGGGCACCTACGCCCAGTATACGGTGAAGGGAATCATTCTCCTGGCGGCCATCGCCTTCGATGCGCTGAAGGGACGTCCCAAGCCCATGGTCCGCGTCCGTAAGGAAGTGCCTGTGCAGAAGTGAGGAGATCAATATGGAAATGAAGAAACATCCTTTTGAAGACCGGCCGCCCTTCGGCGGCGACGGGAGCATGCCGCCGGTGGGCGGCCCGGAGGCTTCCGGATTTGTTCCCCCCATGGCGGATATCAGCTGGATCAAACGGAAATTCCTGGATGTGGCCTATGACACCGGGAGCTCCAGACAGTGCTTCGACCTGTATTTGCCGGAGGAGGGCGAGGGTCCCTTCCCGCTGCTGATCCACATCCACGGCGGCGCATTTGCCTTTGGGGACAAGCGGGATGACCACATGGACGCTTACCTCATCGGCGTGAAGCGCGGCTATGCGGTGGCATCCATTGAATACCGGGTGTCCGGCGAAGCGGCCTTTCCGGCGGCGGTGTTGGACTGCCGGGAAGCGGTCCGTTACATCAAATCCCATGCCGGGGCATTCCAGATCGACCCGAACCGGATCATCGTCATCGGCGGCTCCGCCGGCGGCAATCTGGCGGCCATGCTGGGAATGAATGTCCCCAACGGCGCCTTCCCCGGCGAAGAGGGGAGAAGCGATTATTCCTGCGAGCCCAATGTGCAGGTGTGTATCGATCAGTTCGGCCCCGTCCGCTTCGAGACCATGACCGCCCAGGCGGTGGCCAACGGCGTCAGTGAGGTGCATCCCGATCCCGCGATGATGCCCGAGAGCAAGTATCTGGGCTGCCCCATTGACCGGGCGCCCGCCGAACTGTTGGCGAAGGCATACCCCGGAACCTACGCCAGCGAAAAAATGGCCCCCATGCTGGTGCAGCATGGAACCGCAGACCATCTGGTCCCCTGGGCCCAGTCCGAGGAATTCGTGGCGGACCTGCGGGAAAAGGGTTACGGCGACCGGGTGGAGTACATCCCTCTGGAGGGAGCGGACCATGAGGACCGGCGCTTCTTCCGGGAAGAGAACATGAACCTTGTGTTCAAATTCATTGAGAAGTATCTGTGATCACGGGGCGCTCCCGGCAGCATTACCCGGAGCGCCTTACCGCAGGAAAGGAAATCATGAACATCAAAGGAATCATCTTCGATCTGGACGGTGTGATCGTATTTACGGACCGTTACCACTACCTGGCATGGAAAAGGATTGCCGATGAAATGGGCATTCCCTTCGACGAGACCATCAACAACCGGCTCCGGGGCGTCAGCCGCATGGAGAGCCTGGAAATCATTTTGGAAAACCACCGGGGGCCCCAGCTCTCTGCGGAGGAAAAGGCCGCCCTGGCGGAAAAGAAAAACACCTTCTACCGGCAGCTGCTGCTGGAGATGGGCCCCGATTCCGTGACGCCGGAGGTGCGGCAAACGCTGAAGACCCTCCGGCAGCGGGGGTATAAGCTGGCCATCGGCTCCTCCAGCAAAAACGCGAAAACCATTCTGGAGCGGGTTGACCTGACCGCTGCCTTCGATGCCGTCTCCGACGGCACCAATATCACCCGCTCCAAGCCCGACCCGGAGGTGTTCCTGAAAGCAGCGCAGTTTTTGGGGCTGGAGGCCCAGGACTGCGCCGTCGTCGAGGACGCCTTCTCCGGAATTGACGGGGCCTGTGCCGCTGGGATGCCGGCCGTTGGGATCGGCGATGCAGCCGGCTATGACAAGGCGGCATGCCGCATCCAAAACTTTGGAGAGCTGCTGCATATTTTTTAACTGAAATGGAGGAAACCAATATGAAAAGAATGTATTCCCTGATTCTTGCTGTGATCATGCTGCTGACCCTGGCGGTCTGCGGCAGTGCCCGGGCGGAGGCCACGGAAGCAAGCGCCTTTACCTATACCTTTGACGGGATGATGGGCAAGGAAACCGCCCAGATCGACCTGTATCCCGACGGCACCGTCCGGTTTTATCTGCCCGGCAACCCGATGATCACCGATGTTTACGCCGGAACTTATACCCAGGACGGCGCGGCCGTTTCCATCACCGGCCTGACCAATGTGGACAGCAGCTCTTCCTTCCAGACCCCCGGGCTGTGGGACTGGATCGTGGACGGCAATGCGGTCATCACGGTGGACCTTTCGTCCCAGACCTTTGTCCCCGGAGACGGCGCTGCCTCCTCCGGCGGTCAGGAAACCGACGCTCCCTCCGATGGCCTGACCAACGTGTCCTATGCCTCCGATTCTTCCGCTCAGGTCTGTGACATCTACCTGCCCGAGGCAGTGGAGCATGCGCCTGTGATCGTTCTGGTCCACGGCGGCGGCTTCATGTTTGGCGACCAGGGCATGGATATCCTCCGGCCCGTCATTGCCAAGGCTCTGGAAAAGGGCTACGCGGTGGTCAGCGTGGACTACCGCAAATCCAGCGAAGCGGTGTTTCCCGCTGCGCTGGCGGATGTAAAGGCAGCGGTCCGTTTCGTCAAGGCCCATGCCCTGGAGTATGGCTGGGACGCTGAGAAAATTGCCGTCTGGGGCGAATCCGCAGGCGCCTATCTGTCCCTGATGACCGCGCTGACCCCCGACGTGGAGGAGCTGAACGGCGATGTGGCGGACAATGGTGACATCAGCAGCAAGGTCACCGCGCTGGTCAGCTTCTACGCCCCTGTGGAGTTCTACACCATGTATGAGGAGGCCGGGAAACCCGAAAGCGCTTCCAGTTCCTTCGAGAGCAAATTCCTGGGTCAGGATATCCTGGCCGATCAGGAGCTGACCCAGACAACCTACTGGGAAACCTATGCCGGCCAGATCCCCGAAGACCTGAAAGCATGGATTCAGGCGGGAGATTCCGATCAGAGGGTACCCTGCACCCAGTCCATCAACTTTGCCCAGCGCCTGACCGGCTACCTGGAGGAAGGGAACGTGGAGCACTCCATCCTTGCGGGGGCGGACCATGAGGACCCGCTGTTCTATACCGATGAAAACCTGGATGCCGTCTTTGCGTGGCTGGACGGATTTATGAGGGGATAACATGTTTGATCTCAAAAATGCTCCCTTCTGCCTGACGGATGAGCAGGCGGCCTGGGTGGAGTCCACTTGGGCGGGCCTGTCGTTGGAGGAGAAGGCGGGGCAATTGTTCTGCGTGATGGGCGGCGATTATGCCCCCGGGGTCCTGCGGGAAATGGCGGCCTCCGGCAAAATCGGCGGCGTCCTTTTCCGTCCGGTCAAGCCCGGGAAGGACATCAAAGCGGATTTCGCGCCGCTGGATGAGGCTGCCAGAGTTCCGCTGCTGAAGGCGGCCAACCTGGAAGAGGGCGGCTCCGGCGGCATGCTGGACGGAACGCTCTTCGGCTGGCCCATGCTGACCGCGGCCACCGGCGAACCGGACATGGCCGGGAAATTCGGCCGGGTCTGCGGCACGGAGGGGGCTTCCATCGGCATCAACTGGACCTTTTCGCCGGTTTGCGACCTGAACCTCAACTACAGCAACCCCATCACCAACGTCCGAACCTTTGGCTCCGATGTGGAGCGTGTCATGGCCATGACGGAAGAATATACCCGGGCGGTCAATGCCTGCGGCGTGGCGGCCTGCGCCAAGCATTTTCCCGGCGACGGCGTGGATTACCGTGACCAGCACCTGCATCCCAGCGTCAACTCCCTTCCGGCGGACCAGTGGTACGCGTCCTTCGGCAGGGTCTATCAAAACCTGATTGGCAAGGGACTGCTGAGCATGATGGCCGGGCACATTGCCCAGCCCTGCGTCGCCCTGGAGGCCAACCCGGAGCTGACCCCGGAAGAGGCCATGCTGCCCGCGACATTGAACAAAACCCTGCTGACCGATGTGCTGCGGGGGAGGCTGGGCTTTCAGGGGGTCATCACCTCCGACGCCACCATCATGGGCGGCTTCACCATGGCCATGGAGCGGAAGAAAGCCATCCCGGCCGCCATCATGGCGGGATGTGACATGCTGGTGTTCAATACGGATTTTGAAGAGGATTACCGGTATGTCCTGGATGCGGTGGCGGACGGCAGCCTGACCATGGAGCGGCTGGATGAGGCGGTGCTGCGGATTTTGCAGCTGAAAGCCAAGGTCTGCTTTGAAAAGCCCGCACTGCTCCCGGTGCCCGCTGCCCAGTGGCACCGGGAGGCCGCGGAGAAAGCCATCACCCTGGTCAAGAACACCCAGCCGGAGAAGCTGCCCATGACCCCGGAGCGTTATCCCCATATCCGCCTGATCACATTGGGCAAGGACGACATTCCGGACGGCTCCGTCCGGGAGATCACAAAGGAATATCTGGAGCAGCAGGGCTTCCGGGTGGAGCTTTACGAGCCCTTTGCCGATGACCTGCACGGAACCCGGCAGCTGCCCGCCGACCGGCTGACCCTGTACATGGCCAACTATGAGCAGGCCAGTAACCAGACCGTGGTGCGCATCAATTGGTGCCCCAAGCACGCTTTGGATATGCCGAGATTCGTCCATGAGGAGGTTTCCGTGTTCGTGTCCCTGGCGAACCCCTTCCATCTGCAGGATGTCCCCAGGGTCCGGACCTATATCAATGCCTACACCGCCACAAAAGCCACCATCGAATTGACCATCGACAAGCTCATGGGCAAAAGCAAATTTCAAGGTGTCAGCCCGGTAGATGCGTTCTGCGGCCTGCCAGACACCAGACTGTGAGGATATCAATATGCAAGAAAAAGTAACGGATTTGCGCTCCGCGCTGGAGCTGCTGCGTTCCCTGCCCGGGGAACTGGTTGAGACCGATGTGGAAGTGGACCCGGCGGCAGAGCTGTCCGGCGTGTACCGCCATGTAGGCGCAGGCGGCACGGTTCAGCGCCCGACCAGGGTGGACGGCCCTGCAATGATCTTTCACAACATCAAGGGCTTTGAGGATGCCCGGGTTGCCATCGGCGTGCTGGGCAGCCGGAAGCGTGTTGCCGCCCTGTTTGGCTGCAAGCGGGAGGAGCTGGGGAAGCTGCTGTGCAGGTGTGCGGAAAACCCCATTGACCCGGTGGTAGTGGAGGGAGACGCTCCCTGCCAGCAGGTGATTCATCTGGCTTCTGACCCGGACTTTGACCTGCACAAGCTGATTCCCGCTCCCACCAACACCCCGGTGGATGCGGGCCCGTATATCACCCTGGGCATGTGCTACGCCACCCACCCGGACACGGGCCTGAGCGACGTGACCATCCACCGGATGTGCATTCAGAGCAGGGATGAGCTGTCCATTTTCCTCCAGCCCGGTTCCCGGCACATCGGCGCCATGGCGGAGCGGGCCACGGAGCTGGGAATCCCCCTGCCCATTTCCATATCCATCGGCGTGGACCCGGCCATCGAGGTGACCTCCTGCTTTGAGCCCCCCACGACGCCCCTGGGCTTCAATGAGCTGTCCATTGCGGGCGCGCTCCGGGGAAAGCCCGTGGAGCTCCATCCATGTGTTTCCATCCGGGAAAACTGCATCGCCCATGCCGAATATGTCATCGAGGGCGAGATTCAGCCCGGCGTGAAGGTGGTGGAGGACCAGAACAGCCACACCGGCTTCGCCATGCCGGAATTCCCGGGCTACAACGGCGCGGCCAGTCACGAATGCTGGCTCATCAAGGTCAAGGCCGTCACCCATCGGGAGCATCCCATCATGCAGACCTGCATCGGCCCTTCCGCCGAGCATGTCAGTATGGCGGGCATCCCCACGGAGGCCAGCATCTTCCGGATGATCGAAAAGGCCATGCCGGGGAAGATCCTCAACGTCCACGCCCATCCTTCCGGCGGCGGCAAGTACATGGCGGTGCTGCAATGTAAGAAAACCGTCCCCACCGACGAGGGCAAGCAGCGGCAGGCGGCCCTGCTGGCCTTCTCCGCCTTCCCGGAATTGAAGCATGTGATTCTGGTGGATGAGGATGTGGATATTTTCGATACCGATGATGTGCTCTGGGCCATGAACACCCGGTTCCAGGCGGACCGGGACATCATCACCATCCCCGGCGTCCGGTGCCACCCCTTGGACCCCAGCGCCGGGCCGGAGTATTCTCCCAGCATTGAAAACCGGGGCATTTCCTGCAAGACGATTTTCGACTGCACGGTGCCCTTCCACCTGAAGGACAAGTTCCGGCGCGCACAGTTTATGGATGTTGACCCGGCCCACTGGCTGCCGGAGTTGTTTTAACCACTAGGAGGAAGCGATGAAACAGCGGCTTGTAGTCGGGATCAGCGGCGCCAGCGGCGCGCCCTTGGCGGTGGCGCTGCTGAAAGCCCTTCGGGATACGCAGATCGAGACCCATGTGATGGTCACCCGTGGGGGAGCGATGACCCTGCAGCAGGAATGCGGCATGGAATCTCTTGCATCTCTGGCGGATGTGTTGTATCATAACGGTGATATCGGTGCTGGCCCGGCCTCCGGCAGCTTCAAGACCATGGGCATGGTCGTCATTCCCTGCAGCATGAAAACCGTGGCGGGCATTCACAGCGGCTACTCTGACAACTTGCTGCTGCGGGCTGCGGATGTGACCCTGAAGGAGCGGCGGAAGCTGATACTGGTGGCAAGAGAGACTCCGCTTTCCGCGATCCATCTTCGGAACCTGTATGAACTGAGTCAGATGGGAGCGGTGATCCTTCCGCCCATGCTGAGCTATTACCAGGGCTCCCAATCCCTCGATGAGATGACCCACCACATCGTCTGCAAGGTGCTGGACCAGTTCGACATCGAGGTACCGGGGTTCCGGCGCTGGGAGGGAATGCCGTGAAGCTGGAAAGAATGGTTTTGGGCTATCCCATCCGGGCGGAGGTCCGGAGGCTGGATGCGGGCTGGGACATCGGTATATACGGCGGCTGCGCCACCCATGTGGGGGCCGTAACCCTGGCGGAGCCCGGCATTGCGGCCCAGACCCTGGAACGGCCCCACCATCGGGACCGCTTCATTTCCGACCGCTGGGCGGTGGAGCTGTCGAACCTGCTCCGGGCGCCTGTCTGCGTCCGCTGCGGGATTCACTATGATCATGCAACGAAAGAACAGGTGGCGGCCATCACGGAGGCCTGTGACGAAATGCTCCGGGAGCTGATGGCGGCTGGACTAGAAAGGAAGCGTTGATATGGAACCAATTTCTGTTCTGAATCAAACCATGGAGCTGGCCCCGTGCCGTGACAAATGGTTTTTGGACGAGAAGCACGGCTGCTGGTGCCTGGAGGATATCCTGTATACCCCCGCACCCACCACACCCAAATTCCAGCGTCTGAGCATCTTTGTGCCTCAAAAGCTGATGAAGGCCGGCGGCATCTTCTGCGAGGAAGCCGGGCATGTCCCTGTGGTGTTTGAGAACAACGCCGCAGGCTATATGCAGATGCCCCATGTGTGGCTGGATGGCCCCCGGTGCTACGCCCAGCAGTACCTGGATCATGGGCTGGTCTATGTATCTGCCGGCTGCCGGGGCCGGGAATCCCGGGACAATGCCGGCCGGCTCATTAAAGGCCCCTGCTCGCTGGTGGACCTGAAAACCGCCATCCGTTTCCTGCGGCACAACCGGGCGGTGCTGCCCGGCGACTGGGACCGGATCATCAGCACCGGCTGGAGCGCAGGCGGCGCCATGAGCACCCTGCTGGCAGTCACCGGCGACAATCAAAACTATCTGCCCTATCTGAAAGAGAACGGGGCATTCCTGGACGAGAGCGATGCCGTTTATGCGGCACAGATCTACTGCCCCATCGTGGACCTGGAGCACGCTGATCTTGCTTATGAATGGATGTTCCGGGCGGATAAAGAGTGCGAGGATTCCCCCGCAGGTCCTGCGGAGGTGATGACGCCCTTCAAAGAAGCGCTGTCCGCTGTGCTGGCAAAGCATTATGTGGAATATTTCAATTCCCTGGAGCTGCGCCATCCCGAGACCAATGAGCTTTTGCAGTTTGGAGCGGATGGCAGAAGCGGCAGCGCCTATGAATATCTGATGGAACGGCTGAATGATTCCGCAACGGATTATCTGACCCGGCTGGAGGCAGGCAGACTGCCGGAGAGGTTCAGCGCCGCCGATTACCTCTGCGGCCGCTACACGGCCAAGGCGCCCGCCCCCGTGGGCCCCAGGGACGGCTCTGATCCCGGTATGCACCACGCGGGCCCCGGCATGCAGCTTCCCCCGCTGGGTGAAAAGCCCCCCGCGCCTCCCAGCCTGGGAGATCTGGTGTCCCGTCCGCCCAAGGGAGTGCCCTTCGTGGATATGAAACCCAAGCTCATCGATGTCCCCGGTTCCGCCAAGCCCTGGCTGACCTGGGATGGTGAGCGGGCAGTGGTCTCCGACCTGGATACCTATGTGCTGAACCACCGGCGCAGAATGAAGCCCTGTACTTCCTTTGATAAGCTCACCATGGACAGCGGTGAAAATCAGGCCTTCGGCACGCCGGAACAGGACTACGTCCACTATGCCCCTGCCATTGCCGGAGCAATTGCGGAACTGAAGGACCAGTATCCTGAGGAATATGCAATGTATTACGGTGCCTATGCTGCCACTGCCCGGGATCAGGCCCTTGCGGAGCGTGTCCGACTGATAAATCCGCTGTCTTTCATCGGAACCGGAGAAAAGAGCGTGCAGGCAAAGCACTACCGCATCCGGGTGGGCGCCAGCGACGCGGACACCTCTCTGAGCGTGGCCATGACCCTGGCCCTGAAGCTCCAGAACGCCAACTGCGGTACGGTGGACTACGCAATGGTCTGGGATCAGCCCCACAGCGAAGCGGACTACCCCGGCGATGTACTGGCCTGGATCGATTCCATCTGTCACGAAACAGCAAAATGAGGGGCTGTCAAAGCCCCCCTCAGTAAAGCCGATCCCCCAGGGCGCCGGCTGCAAAGAGCACAGCGAAAACGGCTGCAGCCAGTGATATGATATGCTCCCCATAGAGTAGACACTCGAAATAACAATAATTTCGAGACTACACCATGGGGAGTATTATTATGTCAAAAAGCAGCAAAGAAGAGCTCATCAAAGCAGTGGGGCGATCCAAAAGGGGAGAAACCAGTCAAAAAGCGGAGGCGAAGAAACACGGTGTTAGCCATTAAACCCTAACTTTCGAACTGCACGTAAAGCTGTCAGAAAAAATCATCAAAAAG
>JBJDYM010000274.1:0-16126 GCA_051867315.1 Faecousia sp. | reverse complement strand
GACCTCAGCCGGGTGCAGAGCCATGTGATGGAGACCAACCATGTGCTGGAGCTGAGCATACTGGTAATTTCCGACGCTGCCTACCAAAGCCTGACCGACCAGCAGCGTGCCTGGCTGGAGCAGGCTGCCGCCTATGCAGCGGATGTGGAATGGGCCGCCGCCATGGAGGAAAGTGAAGCAGCCAAGCAAAGCTGCATCGAAAACGGCATGACCGCCATCACCCTGGGCCGCCAGGCTCTGGTGGACGCCGCCGGGCCGGTGTACGACGAATACCGGGAGCAGTACGGCGAACTGATGCGGTTATTCAACCGGTAAGTCTTCTCGGTATCGCAGAAGGATTATTTCTGAAACCACCGAGGTCCCAAAGTGCGGATCAATATGATCCCCCTAAAGCAGACCCTGGAAATAACCAAAGTCTGCTTTAGGGGGTAATTCTATGGCCAAAAGAACCGGACGGGGCAATTTTACCGTTTTCCCGGCTTTTTGGGCTTTGGAGACAGAGCGCTTTTCCTGACCGCCTTCTTCGGCGGCGGGGAGGAATGCCCTCCGGCTTTCGGCGGCACGGCGCGGATCAGGCATTTGGGGCCGGAGCCGATGAGCTCCTCCCGGTGGGCGGCAATCAGGGCCTCCCGCACCAGGTAGTAGTTTTTCGGGTTCCGGTATTGAATCAGCGCCCGCTGCATGGCCTTCTCGTGGGGGTCCGTGGGGACGTAGACCTTTTCCATGGTCCGGGGGTCCAGGCCGGTGTAATACATCACTGTGGAGAGGGTGGAGGGAGTGGGGTAGAAGTCCTGCACCTGCTCCGGGTTGTAGCCCATTTCCCGGATGTATTCCGCCAGCTCCACGGCTTCGGCCATGGTGGAGCCGGGGTGGCTGGACATCAGGTAGGGCACCAGATACTGATTCATCCCGTACTGCTTGTTCAGGGCGAAATACTTGTCCACAAACCGGTTGTACACCGCGTTTCTGGGCTTGCCCATCCGGCAGAGCACCGCGTCGGACACGTGCTCCGGGGCCACCTTCAGCTGGCCGGAGATGTGGTACTGCACCAGCTCCTTGAAGAAGGTGTCCTTCTTGTCCGCCAGCAGATAGTCAAACCGGATGCCGCTGCGGACGAATACCTTTTTCACTCCCGGGATTTTTCGCAGCTTGCGCAGCAATGCCACGTAGTCGGAGTGGTCCGCGTTCATGTTTTTGCAGGGGGTGGGGTAGAGGCATTGCCGCCCGCCGCAGGCGCCCTTCGTCAGCTGCTTTTCGCAGGCCGGGTGGCGGAAATCGGCGGTGGGGCCGCCCACATCATGGATATAGCCTTTGAAGTCCTTGTCCTTCACCATCTGCTCCGCTTCTTTTAAAATGGATTCGTGGCTCCGGACCTGGACGATCCGCCCCTGGTGGAAGGTCAGGGCGCAGAAGGAGCAGGCCCCGAAGCAGCCCCGGTTGCTCACCAGGCTGAATTTCACCTCTTCAATGGCGGGCACGCCCCCGGCCTTTTCGTAGCTGGGGTGGTAGGTGCGGCAGTAGGGCAGATCGTACACCGCGTCCATTTCCGCCGTGGTCAATGGCTTCTGGGGCGGATTCTGCACCACGTACTCCCGTCCGTACTGCTCCGCCAGCCGCTTGGCGGTGAAGGGGTCGCAGTTGCCGTATTGAATCTTGAAGGATTCGGCATAGGCGCGCTTGTTCTTCTTCACTTCCTCAAAAGGCGGCAGGACGATGGTGGGAAAGCTCTCGTCCAATTCTGCCGTTTTGAACACCGTGCCGTCGATATAGGTGATGTCCTTCACGTCCATACCGGAATTCAGGGCATCCGCAATCTCTAAAATGCTCTTTTCTCCCATGCCGTACATCAGCAGATCCGCCTGGGAATCCAGCAATATGGAGCGCTTCATGCTCTCCGACCAGTAGTCGTAATGAGCAAGCCGCCGCAGGCTGGCCTCGATGCCGCCGATGAGAATGGGCACATCCTTGTAGGTTTGGCGGATCAGGTTGCAGTAGACCATGGTGGCGTAGTCCGGCCGCTTGCCCATCACGCCGCCGGGGGTGAAGGCGTCGGTTTTCCGCCGGTGCTTGGTCACGGAATAGTGGTTGACCATGCTGTCCATGTTGCCGCCGGACACCAGAAAGCCCAGCCGGGGCCTGCCGAACACATCGATGGACTTGGGGTCCTTCCAGTCCGGCTGGGGGATCATCCCCACGCTGTAGCCGTGGGCCTCCAGAATCCTTCCGATGATGGCATGACCAAAGGAGGGATGATCCACATAGGCATCCCCGCACACATACACAAAATCGCACTGCTCCCAGCCGCGATTCAACATTTCCTGCTTGGTAATGGGCAGAAATTCCATAGTTTTCTCCTTTTTTTGACGCACCAACTGTAGGGGGCGATCAGCCTCCCGCTTTTGTAACGATTGCTGAGTGTTCGGCCCAATGGTACAATGTTGGTCATGGGTACGAATTCGCCCGATCTGGTATATCACCGATGGCTGGAACTGCGCGGGAGGATGATATCCTCCGCTACAGTTGGGCGGGGGTGTATTCCAGGCGGCGCACCTTGTCCATCAGCTTGGAATAAATGCGTTCACAGAACCAGGGCTCCGTGGATTGTTGCAGCACTTCCCCCACATCAAACCAGGCTACGGCCTTGTTTTCGTCGGGCTTGGGGCGCACCGGGGCCTCGGGGTCGGACTCAAACAGATAGGTCACATTCAGGTGCAGGTGGGAGGATACATACTTTCCCCGCTTTTCGTGGCCGTCTACGGTGAGAATTTCCAGGGAGAAAATTCCGTCACCCAGGGGCTTCAGCTTTGTCAGCCCGCTTTCTTCCCGCACTTCCTTTGCCGCCACGGCCTGCAGGTCCTCCATCCCGTCGGCATGGCCTCCCAGCCAGGCCCAGGAATCATAGAGCCTATGGTAGGCCATCAGCACCTTTTTCCGGTCCGGGCTCACCACCCAGGCCGAGGCGGTCAGATGGGCCGCGTTGCAGCTTCGGGTGTAGATGTCGATGCCGCTGTCCAGCCAGGCAAGCAGCTCCTGCCTGTCCCGCTGCTCCTGCTCGTTTTGGGGGAGGAAGGCCAGAATCTGATCACGGAGGCTCATTTTTTCTTCTCCACCTTTTCCTTGGTTCCGTCGGGACGGAGAATGTAGGTGTTTTCCAGCTGGCCCACCAGGTTTGCCTTCACGGAATCGATGTAGATTCTTCTCAGCTTGTCCCGCTCCGCCAGCTCCTCGGGGGTCAGAGGTCCTGCCTTTGCCTTGTGGGCCAGCTCGTTGATCCGGGCGATGACTTCTTTCATATTCATATGGTATATCCCTCACACATATCGATGGAGCACCACGCTGATCCGGTCCTTTTTTGTGGTGCCGTTTATTTTTGCCAATTTGATTTTGCCCAGCCCCCGGACGGAGATTTTGGCACCCTCGGGCACCTGTTTGTCCGGCTTTTCGCAGGGCAGACCGTCTACGGCGGCCTTTCCGGCGGAAATATACTGGCTGGCCAGGCTTCTGCCGATGCGAAAGCCCGATGCAATCACGCTGTCCAGCCGCAAAGAGGCCAGGGTGTCTTTGATCTGCTTCACCTCCGGCTCGGGGACCTGCACGTCCGCCAAAGAAATGGCTTCCAGCTGCACATGGGTCCGCCCCGCGCCGGTGAAATTGGAGAGCAGATAGGGAGCAATTTGGGATGTAACGAAAAAGTCACAGCTTCCCTTGCCCACGCAGATGTCACCGATGCTCTCCCGGCCCAGACCCGCGCCCATCAGCGCCCCCAGAAAGTCCCGGTGGCTGGGGCAGTCTCCCTGGAAAAAGCTGGCCCGCAGGCAGACGATGGGACTGTCCGGCCCTGTGAGTTCGCTCTCGTCCAGATAGTCCGGCAGAAAAATCAGCATTTTCCGCTCTGCGTCCCCGAAGCCCCCGAATTCATGCAGCCCCTCCGGTGTTCCGAAGAGATACCGGGCCAGCTCCAGCTCCCGGGGAGAGAGAAAGCAGGTGGCGGCGGGAATGTTTTTGCGCATCCCGGCGTCGATTTTGTCCCAGAGCTTTGCCAGCAGCAGTTTATCCTCGGTTGTTTTTGCAATTTTTTCAATATTGCTTCGATCCATGTAATCACCGGGAACAGTATACCACATCTTTGCCCAACAGGAAAGAAGTTTTTCTTGTACGGGCAGGAAATATCGGGTATAATGGGATATCAATCAAGGGGAGGATATTATCCTCCTGCCAGGTAACGGTTTTTGAGTGTTCGGTTGAGTGAAATGATGTTGGACGCCATTGCGAATCCGCCCGACATGGTTCATTTTCCTGGACATGTACTGCGCGGGAGCCAATCGCCTCGCGTACAGTGACGGTGCTATCGTCAGGCAATTATAAAAATGAGGGAAAACATATGGTAATCGCAATCATTGGCGGCGGAGCCTCCGGGATGGCGGCGGCGCTGACGGCGGCGGAGAATCCGCAAACCAAAGTGGTGCTGCTGGAGCGCCAGGCAAGGCTGGGCCGCAAGCTCCAGGCCACGGGCAATGGCCGCTGCAATCTGTCCAATCTTCATGCCGCCGAAGGGGGCTACCATGGGGAGGAGCCATCCTTTTGGGAATATGCCATCTCCGCCTTTCCCCCGGAAAGGACCCTGGAATGGTTCCGGGAGCTGGGGCTGTTCACTGTGGCGGAGGAATCGGGCCGGGTGTATCCCTATTCCGACCAGGCCAATTCCGTTTCGGATGTACTCCGTTTTGCTTTGGAAAAGCCGAATATTTCGGTCAGACTGGGGGCCGAGGTGGAAAAAATCAGAAAGACGGAGCAGGGCTTCCGCTTGGAATTCGGGGAAGAAGCCCTGGACTGCCAGCGCCTGATCATCGCCTGCGGGGGCCTCGCGGGCACCAAATTGGGGGGCACCATGTCCGGCTATAAGCTGCTGCGTTCCCTGGGCCACCGGTGTACCCGACTGCGGCCCACCCTGGTGCAGCTGAAATCCTCCTGGGGCGGCGTGGTGGGATTAAAGGGCGTCCGGGCCAACTGCCGGGCGGAAATCCTGCGGGACGGCCTGCCGGTGCGCTCCAGCCTGGGAGAACTGCAATTTACGGAATACGGCCTGTCCGGGCCGGTGATTTTTGAAATTTCCCGGGACGTGTGCCAGGAAAAAGGGGATTGGTGCTGCCGCCTGGACTTCCTGCCCCAGGCGGGGGAGGAAATCCTGTTTGCAGAACTGTGCCGCCGCCGGACCACGGGCTTGCCCGCTTCGGAGCTGTTTACCGGCATCCTCCACAACCGCTTAGGCCGGGTGCTGACCCAGGCGGCGGGGATTTCCGCCCAAACGCCCATCCGGGAACTGTCTGACGCGCTGCTGCGGGAAGCGGTCCGGGCGGTGAAGCAGTTTGACGTTCCCCTGACAGAACCCCTGGGCATGGACAGCGCCCAGGTAACGGCGGGAGGCATCCTTACGAAAGAATTTGACGATCAAACCATGGAAAGCAAATTGGTGCCCGGGCTCTACGCCTGCGGCGAGGTGCTGGATGTGGACGGCGACTGCGGCGGCTACAATCTGCAATGGGCCTGGAGCTCCGGCCGGTTGGCGGGCCTCAGCGCCGGAAAGGAGACAGTATGATCAGACTGCGGGATCTTCCGATGCCCCCGGAGCACAGCCCCAGCCAGCTTCAGTATGAGGCGGCCAGGCTGCTGCGGCTTTCCCCCTCTAAAATCCGGGAAATCAAAATAGTCAGGCGCAGTGTGGACGCCCGGAAAAAACCGGAGGTAAAAATCATCTATACCCTGGACGTGACGGTGGAGGGCAGCGAGGCCAGAATTTTGAAACACGCCGCCTGCAAGCGGGCGTCCCTGGCCCCGGTGTCCTTCTATCAGCCTCCCAAGCCCCGCCCGGCTCAGGAAATCCGGCCGGTGGTGGTGGGCTTCGGCCCGGCGGGGATGTTCGCCGCGTTGCTTCTCGCCCTGGCGGGACAGAAGCCGCTGGTGCTGGAGCGGGGAGAGGACGCCCAAACCCGGCACCGGAAGGTGGAGCGGTTTTTCTCCGGCGGCCCCCTGGACCCCGGCAGCAACGTCCAGTTCGGCGAAGGGGGCGCGGGTACCTTCTCCGACGGGAAGCTGAACACCGGGGTGAATAACCCGAGAATTGCCTGGATTTTGGAGCAATTTGTTGAGGCGGGGGCCCGGGAGGAGATCCTGTACGATGCCAAGCCCCATGTGGGCACGGATGTGCTGCTGAATGTGGTGCAGAATCTGCGCAAAAAAATCATCGCCTTGGGGGGCGAGGTTCGCTTTTGCACCCAGGTCACCGGGCTGGAACAGGAAAACGGCAGGCTCCGGGCGCTCTTCACCCAGACGGGAGAGCGGATCGCATGCGAAAAGGCGGTGCTCGCCGTCGGCCACAGCGCGAGAGATACCTTTTCCATGCTGGAGAAGGAGCGGATTCCCATGGAGCCCAAGCCCTTTTCCATGGGCGTTCGGATCGAGCACCTGCAGAAGGACGTGAACCGGGCTCAGTACGGCGGTGACAATCCCGTACTGCCCCCGGCGGATTATAAATTGGTGAAGCATTTGCCGGACCACACGGTGTACACCTTCTGCATGTGCCCCGGCGGCTTCGTGGTGGCCGCCGCCTCGGAGGAGGGGAGAGTGGTCACCAACGGTATGAGCAATGCCGACCGGGATGGCGAGAACGCCAATGCGGCCCTGCTCGTGACCTTGAACCCGGAAAGCTTCCCCTATCCTGGCAGCTTGGGGGGCATGTACTGGCAGCAGGAGCTTGAGGAGCGGGCCTACAACGTCAGCGGCAGCTACCGCGCTCCGGCCCAGCGGGTGGGGGACTTCCTGGCGGGAAGACCCAGCACAGGAGCGGGAAGGGTGCAGCCGACTTACCGCCCCGGGGTAACCTGGTGTGATCTGCATCAGGTGCTCCCGGAAATCATCACCTCGGCGCTGGAGCAGGCCATCCCGGCTTTGGAGGGGAATCTTTCCGGCTTTTCCGACCCTGACGGGGTGCTTACCGCCCCGGAGACCAGAAGCTCCTCCCCGGTGCGCATCCTCCGGGACGGGAGCCGCCAGTCTGCCCTGCGGGGACTTTACCCCACCGGCGAGGGCGCGGGCTACGCCGGAGGCATCATGTCCGCCGCCATCGACGGCATTCTAACCGCCGAGGCCATCCTGAACGATCACGAATACACCCCGCAGGGCTGAACGGAATCAATTGTTGTTTGGCGATTTGCACCGCCCCAACTGTAGAGGGGAGGATATCATCCTCCCGCGCGGTACAGGCCCCATAACCACCGGCCAGGTTCGGCGAATTCCCACCACATCGGACATGTTACCATTCAACCAAGCACGCAGTTTCGTGACTTGGCGGGCATCTGCAGCCTCCCACAGTGGCTGGTGCGATAAATACCAATTTACCTCACTCTGCTGCAATTGGGGAAAACATGGCGCTATGAATTGCATTTGCGGCGAACTTGCAAAAACGGGGCTGACCCGGTGGGAAGTGTCCTTCGGTGCGAAACCGGCCCGATCTTCCCCATCCCGGGGAAAAACCGGAAGAAATAAAAGGAATATTGGGAGCCATTGTATTTTTATAAGATGATTTGGCTGAATCATTGGTGAATTTTTCCAGGTTTGCGGATACAGAATCAACCTTCTTTGGTGCAAACCTCCAAAATATTTTGAATTTTCGAATTTTAGTTGCATTCACAGAAATTTAATGTTACAATGTGAAACAGTTCTTACAGGGAAGACTTTCGTCTTTTGCAAAAGGACAAAAATGTAAGGAGGAATATCCATGAAAAAGATTGTTTCTTTGCTGCTGGTTGCTGTTCTGATGGTCGGCTTCTTCGCTGTTGCCGCCGCCGCTGAAGAGAGCAGCCCCTACAAAATCGCAATCCTCACCGGCACCACTTCCCAGGGTGATGAGGAGTACTACGCTGCCGAGGCTCTGAAGGAGAAGTATCCCGATATCGTCCTGCACGATACCTATCCCGACAACTTCTCTTCCGAAGTCGAGACCACCATTTCCAAGGCTCTGACCTTTGCTGAGGACCCCGAAGTCAAGGCCATCCTCTTTGTTCAGGGCGTGCAGGGCGCTACCGCTGCCTTCAACCAGATCAAGGAAAAGCGCCCCGACATCCTGCTGGTCTGCGGCGTTCCCGCTGAGGACCCCGTGCCCATCGGCGCTGCCGCTGATATCTGCCTGGCCAACGACGAGGTCGGCTGCGGCTATCAGGTCGCTGACCTGGCCTACGAGTGGGGCTGCGACGTTCTGGTTCACTACTCCTTCGCCCGTCACCTGGGCTATGAGACCATCCAGGGCAAGCGCGTTGCCATGAAGGACACCGCCGAAGCTTACGGCATCGAGTTCGTCGACCGTGACTGCCCCGATCCCACCGGTGATGCCGGCATGAGCGGCGCGCAGGCTGCCATCCTGGAGGATGTGCCCAAGGTTATGGAAGAGTACGCCGGCAAGAAGGTCTGCTTCTACTGCACCAACTGCGGCATGCAGGTTGCCCTGCAGCAGGCCATCCTGGAGCAGGAGAACGCTTACTACGCTCTGCCCTGCTGCCCCTCTCCCTTCCACGGCTTCCAGCAGGCCTTCGGTCTGGACTCCACCGCTCAGGGCGATATCAATGCCGCTCTGACCGAGCTGGCCAACTTCCTGGATTCCAAGGACGCTACTGGCCGGTTCTCCACCTGGTCCCTGCCTGTGAACATGAGCATGATCTCCGGCATGTTTGACTATGCCTGCCTGTACGCTGAGGGCAAGCTGGAAGGCAAGATCGACGAGGCCGTCATGGCTGACTGCATCGCTGCCGCTGCCGGCCTGGATTCCATCGAGCTGGATGTTTACACTGCCGCCGATGGCTCCACTGTGGATAACTACTATCTGCTGGCCCTGCAGCCCATCAACTTCGCTGACTACGTTGGCTAATTCCATCGCAGCCGCAAATTGAATCATACGTCGCCCGGACCAGGTGCCGCACCGGCACGGGTCCGGGCGATTTGTTTTCCGTGAAGTGAATGATAGAAGGATAACCCGTGGCGGTGGATACCGCCGGCAGGGGATATCCTTTTATCTGCGCAGTTACCATTATAAAGAGGAGGTTTTGAATTTGGCAGAGTATATCCTTGAAATGAACCACATTTCCAAGCGATACGGCGAAAATGCCGTTTTGAAGGATGTGACCCTGAAGATCCGCCCCGGCGAGATCCACGCCCTGCTGGGTGAAAACGGCGCCGGCAAGAGCACGCTGATGAACGTCCTGTTCGGCATGCCCGTGATCCATTCCACCGGCGGCTTTGACGGTGAGGTTCTGATGGACGGCCAGGCCGTTAAAATTGCGTCCCCCATGGACGCCATGGAAAAGGGCATCGGCATGGTGCATCAGGAATTCATGCTGATCCCCGGCTTCAAGGTCACCGAGAACATCAAGCTGAACCGGGAAATTGCCAATTCCTGGCCGGTGAGCAAGCTGCTGGGCAAGGATCTGGAATTTCTGAACAACGGGGCCATGAAAAAGGACGCCCGCAAGGCCCTGGACAGCGTGGGCATCGACATTTCTGAGGATACGCTGGTGGGCACCCTGCCCGTGGGCTACATGCAGTTTGTGGAGATTGCCCGGGAAATCGATAAGACCGGCGTGAAGCTGTTGGTGTTTGACGAGCCCACGGCTGTTCTGACGGAGTCCGAGGCAGCCCAGCTGATCAAAGTAATGAAGGATATTGCCAGCCGGGGCATCGCCATTATTTTCATCACTCACCGTCTGGACGAGGTGATGGACGCCTGTGACAACATCACCATCCTCCGGGACGGCACTCTGGTGTGCACCCGGGAGAAGCATCAGACCAACGCCGAGGAGCTGGCGGCATTGATGATCGGCCGCGGCGACGACAGCGTCATCAAAATCGAGGGCAAGACCGACCACAGCCATGGCCAGGACATTGCCCTGAAGGTCCGGGACCTGCGGGTGGAAATGCCCGGCGAAATGGTCAAGGGCATTGACCTGGACGTGTATACCGGGGAGATCATCGGCATCGGCGGCCTGGCAGGCCAGGGCAAGATCGGCCTGCCCAACGGTGTGATGGGTCTGTATCCCGCCGAGGGCAGCGTGGAGCTGTTTGGCAAGCCGCTGCCCCTGAACGATACCAAGACCGCCCTCCGCTCCGGCATGGCCATGGTCTCTGAGGACCGTCGGGGCGTGGGCCTGCTGCTGGACCAGTCCATTGAAGATAACATCGCCTTTACTGCCATGCAGGTCAACAGGGAATTCCTCACAAAGCCCTTCGGCCTGCGGGACGGCAAGGCCATCCGCAAATTTGCCGAGCAGTGCATTCAGGATCTGGACATCCGCTGCACGGGACCCACCCAGACCACGGGCACCCTGTCCGGCGGCAACCAGCAGAAGGTCTGCGTCGCCCGGGCCCTGGCCATGAAGCCCAAATTCCTGTTCGTCTCCGAGCCCACCCGGGGCATCGACATCGGCGCCAAGCAGCTGGTGCTGGAGACCCTGGTGAAGCTGAACCGGGAGCAGGGCCTGACGGTGGTGGTGGTCTCCTCCGAATTGCAGGAGCTCCGGTCCGTCTGCGACCGGATCGCCATCGTCTCTGAGGGGAAAATTGCCTCCATTCTGCGTCCCGACAGCTCCGATACCGCCTTCGGCCTGGCCATGAGCGGTAAGAAAGTGTATGAAGGTGATTTGGCATGACAGAGAATAATACCAAAATCGCAAAAAAGAACGGCATGTCCCGGCGCATCATCAGCGTGGTGCTGTTTGTGATCGTGGCCGCGCTGCTGGCTTCCTCGGTCATGGGCTATGCAGTCCGGGGGATGGCTTCCACGCAAACCATTCTGGACACCATGCGTACCGACGCTGTGCTCAGCACCGCCACCAGCGGCCTGGTGGATTCCATTGCCGCCGCCCGCCGTCTGGCCTACAGCCAGGAGCTGCGCAAGAGCAAGGATTTCCGCAAAATGGGCACCGATGCCTACATTGCCGCCTGTGACCAGGCGGAGGCGGAAGCCCGGGAGGAAGCGACGGCCCTTTATTCCGATACCTCCGGAGTGGATACCGCAGCGTTGGAAGCGGCCATTCCCGGTATCCAGGGCATCCAGAGCCAGTATAACACCATGAAGGAAGTGGAAAACGAGACCTACGCCGCCCTGTTTGAGGAGGTAACCGCTTCCGTAGGCGACTGGACCGATTTCCGGGACGCAAACCCGGACGATGACGCCATGTGGAGCGCCCTGTGCGCCCAGGTGGAAGACCTCTCCGAGCGTGCCCATCTGCGTCCCGGCATGCTTCGGCTGGTGAACGCAATGGCCGAGGCGGAAATTGCCGCCGACCACGCCCAGGAGGTCAGCCAGCTTTGGACCAGCGCCAGCGGCGCGGTGGAGGACTGGACGGCCTATGCCGAAGCCGACGACGAGGCGCTGTGGGCGGTGATCCTGGAAGCTGTTCCCAGCCTGGCGGAAAATGAAAAGGCCGCCGACTACAAAGAAGAGCTGATCGCCTCCGCCAAGCTGGCCGTTTCCGGCGAAGTCCAGGAAACGGAGGAGGAAACCGTTGCCACCCAGACGGAGGTGGACTACAGCTACATTGTCTACAGTGATGAACTCCAGGCTCTGGAGGAAGAGGTAAACAGCGCCTTCACCTCCATCTGGGATGTGCTGGTTTCCGGCATCCCCGCCCTGAGCGAGCTGAAGGACAAGGACGCCGCCGCCCTGCGGGAGCAGATCCTGAGCGTCATCACTGCCTCTGAGGGAGATTTCGCCCAGCAGTACACCAAATACGCCTCCTGCGGCGCGGATAAGAAGCTGGCCGGTTTCACAAAGGTGAAGATGGTGACCGCCTCCAATGCAGAGAATCTGCTGCTTCTGGGCGTGGCCATGCTGCTGATGGCGGTGCTGTTCTCCTTCTGGAAGCCCATCACCGGAAAAATGGGCGTCAGCCGCTCCATCATTCTGCTGTTCTTTGTCTGCCTGATGCTGGCAGCCCAGTTCTATAAAATCAACATGAGCATGCTCGTCGGCAATATCCTGGAGCGTGTTTCCATGTACGGCGTTCTGGTTCTGGCCATGATGCCCGGCATCCAGTGCGGCATCAGCCTGAACATGGGTATGACCATCGGCTGCGTCAGCGGTCTGTTTGCCCTGGTCACCGCCTTGAACTTCAACATCAACGGATGGGCGGGTCTGATCTTCTCCATCGTGGTGGGCATCATTGTGGCCATCCCCTTGGGCTGGGGCTACGCCATCCTGCTCAACCGGATGAAGGGCTCCGAGATGACCATCTCCACCTACGTGGGCTACAGCTTCGTGTCCCTGATGTGCATGGTGTGGATGGGCATCCCCTATACCAACCCCAGGGTGGTCAACCTGCTCATCGGCCGGGGCCTCCGGGTCACCCATAGCCTGCTGGGCAACTTCGCCTACGCGCTGGATGAACTGGGCTCTTTCAAGATTTGGGGCATCACCGTTCCCACCGGCGGCATTTTGTTCTTCCTGATCTGCTGCGGCCTGATGTGGCTGTTCAGCCGCTCCAAGCTGGGTATCAGCATGAGCGCGGCCGGTTCCAATCCCCGGTTCGCGGAAGCCAGCGGCATCAATGTGGACCATATGCGCATTCTCGGCACCGTGCTCTCCACCGTTCTGGCAGCCGTGGGCATCGTGGTCTATTCCCAGGCCTTTGGCTATGCCCAGCTCTATACCGCTCCCCGGCAGCTGGGCTTCATCGCCGCCAGCGCCATCCTGATCGGCGGCGCCAGCGTGAAGAAAGCGAAGATCAGCCATGTTATCATCGGCGTGATCCTCTTCGAGGGCGTGCTCTCCATGGGCCAGCAGGTGGCCAATGAAGCCGTCAGCGGCGGCGGCCTCAGCGAGGTCATGCGGATCATGATCTCCAACGGTATCATCCTTTATGCACTGACTCAGTCCGGAGGTGAGCAGAAATGATCGACAGTAAGAAAATCACCGACTTCCTGAAAAAATACATTGTTACCATCCTGTTTTTGGTGCTGAGCCTGGTCTTCATTGTGCTGGGCGATTTGGACATGACCTCCGTCGCCCGGGACCTGATGAAGCGCCTGAGCCGGAACGCCTTTATCGTGCTGTCGCTGATCATCCCCATCGTCGCCGGTATGGGCATCAACTTCGCCATCACCATCGGCGCCATGGCGGCCCAGATCGGTCTGCTGCTGGCCATCAACTGGAACCTCACCGGCCCGGCGGGTATCCTGGTGGCCGCGGCCATCACCTTGCCTCTGGGCATCCTCTTCGGGTACCTGGTGGGCGTGATGCTCAATAAGATGAAAGGGCAGGAGACCATCGGCTCCATGATCCTGGGCTATTTTGCCAACGGCGCTTATCAGCTGCTGTTCCTCTACATCTTCGGCAATTTCATCCCCCTGAACAGCAAGGTTACCATCATCGGCGCCACCGGCGTGAAGAACACATTGGATCTGACCACCAACGGTTTGGCCCAGGCCATCGACGGAATTTTGAGAATCCCGTTCCTGTACTGCGTGTATATCTTCGCCGGGGCGGGAATGGTGTATGCCCTGGTCATGTTCCTGCTGAAAAAGATCTCCAGAAAGAAGGCCATCGTCACCGCCGTGTGCAGCGGCGTGCTGGCAGTGATCTTCTTCCTGCCTCCGGTGGCCAACTGCTTCAACGGCACAAACAGCGAAGCCATCACCGTGCCGGGGATTACCTGGGTTCTGATTTTGCTGCTGTGCGGCTTCAATGTGCTGATTATGAAGACCCGCCTGGGCCAGAAGTTCCGGGCCGTGGGCCAGAGCCAGACCGTGGCCAACGCCAGCGGCATCAACGTCAATCGGGTCCGGCTGATTGCCATCATGATCTCCACGGTTCTCGCCGGCTGGGGCCAGCTGCTGTTCATCCAGAGCGACGGCATGGGCACCCTGACCACCTATTCCGCCCATGAGCAGGTGGGCCTGTACGCCGGTGCTGCCATTCTCGTCGGCGGCGCCAGCATCGACCGGGCCACCAACTCCCAGGCCCTGCTGGGCACGGTGCTGTTCCACCTGATGTTCCTGACGGTGCAGAAGGCCGCCAGCGCCCTCTTCGGCGACGCCGTCATCGGCGAATACTTCCGGGCCTTCCTGAGCTACGCGGTCATCGCCGTAGCCCTGGTGATGTACGCCTGGAAGGGCAACGCCAAGCGCAAGAAAAAGCAGAAGGATCTGCGAACTGCATAAATAACAACAAGGGTTTGCCCCACGCGGGACAAACCCTTGTTTTTAGTTTGCGGAATTCCCATTTTCGGAACTGAACGGCTGGGTCAAAAGAGCCGCTGCTCAGCCGCAGACGATTTATTCAGAGCTTCCTTCGAATCAGTCCATCTTGGGCAGCTTGTCAAAGCTGGCCTGGAGCTCCTCGTCGGTGGGAATGGAATCCGACATCTTCCCGTCGTGGAACTTTTCGTAGGCAACCATGTCGAAGTAGCCCGTGCCGGTCAGACCGAATACAATGGTCTTTTCCTCGCCGGTTTCCCTGCATTTTTTGGCTTCGTCGATGGCGACCTTGATGGCATGGGAGCTTTCCGGCGCGGGGAGGATGCCTTCCACCCGGGCGAAATACTCTGCCGCTTCAAAGACCTCCGTCTGTTTCACGGATACCGCCTCCATCAGGCCGTCGTCGTACAGCTGGGACAGGATGGAGCTCATACCGTGATACCGCAGGCCGCCGGCGTGATTGGGGGCGGGAATGAAGCCGCTGCCCAGGGTGTACATCTTTGCCAGGGGGCAGACCATGCCGGTGTCGCAGAAGTCATAGGCGTATATGCCCCGGGTGAAGCTGGGGCAGGAGGCGGGCTCCACGGCGATGATCCGGTAATCGGCCTCGCCCCGGAGCTTTTCGCCCATAAACGGGGCAATCAGGCCACCCAGGTTGGAGCCGCCGCCGGCGCAGCCGATGATGATGTCAGGCTTGATGCCGTATTTGTCCAGCGCCGTCTTTGTCTCCAGGCCGATGACGCTCTGGTGCAGCAGCACCTGATTGAGCACACTGCCCAGCACGTAGCGATAGCCGGGGTTGGAGACGGCGGTCTCCACCGCCTCGGAGATGGCGCAGCCCAGGCTGCCGGTGGTACCGGGGAACTCGGCAAGAATCTTCCGACCCACATTGGTCTCCATGGAGGGAGAGGGGGTCACCGATGCGCCGTAGGTGCGCATAACCTCCCGCCGGAAGGGCTTCTGCTCATAGGATACCTTGACCATATAGACCTTGCAGTCCAGGTCAAAATAGGAGCAGGCCATGCTCAGCGCGGTACCCCACTGACCGGCGCCGGTCTCGGTGGTGACGCCCTTCAGGCCCTGCTGCTTGGCATAGTATGCCTGGGCGATGGCGGAATTCAGCTTATGGGAGCCGGAGGTGTTGTTGCCTTCGAACTTGTAGTAGATTTTCGCCGGGGTGCCCAGCTTTTCCTCCAGACAGTAAGCCCGCACCAGGGGAGAGGGGCGGTACATTTTATAGAACTGCCGGATTTCTTCGGGAATTTCAAAGAAGGGGGTGGTGTTGTCCAGCTCCTGCTTCACCAGCTCTTCGCAGAAGACTCCGGACAGCTCCTGGGCCGTCATGGGCTGCTTGGTACCGGGGTTCAGCAGAGGTGCGGGCTTGTTTTTCATGTCCGCGCGGAGATTGTACCAGGCCGTGGGCATCTCGTTTTCGTTCAGGTAGATTTTGTAGGGGATGTTCTGAGTTTTCATAGCGTTTTCTCCTTTCTGAGTTGACGGGACAGAAAAGAAAAATCCTGTCCCAAAGCAAATTCTTGCTGGGACAGGATGAAAAATCTCCTGCGGTGCCACCCGGCTTGACGCATACACTGCGCCCACTTTGCGCGTACTAACATACGCTGACTGCTTGATAACGAAGCGTCCAGCTCCGGCGCACATACTTGGGAAAGCCCTTTCTGATTGCCCTCGGAAGTCCATTGGGCCGGTTCTTTTCTGCCGCGATCACAGCACCCGCGGCTCTCTGGGAGAAAAGGGAAGCGGCTTACTCACTCTTCCTCAACGGTTTCGTACACTATAGCACGAAAGTGCTCAATTGTCAAGCAGATAAATTGTTATTTCACGCACCCTTGGCTCCCCCTCTGGGGGAGCTGCCGAGAAAAGCGAGGCT
>JBJDYM010000273.1:2658-4570 GCA_051867315.1 Faecousia sp. | reverse complement strand
GCCGTCGGTGCCGGAGACCAGCACCGGCTCCTCCATTCCCGCGATGGGCAGGCCGAAGCAGCCGCCGAAGCCGCCCACGTCATCCAGGCAGCCCTCGTTTTTGGTGCGGGCAATGTGCTTTTTCATCAGCTCCACGGCGCGGTAACCGGCGGTGATGTCCACACCGGCGGCGGCGTAGCTGGCAGACTGGGAGTTCTTGTGTTCCATAATAAGTCGCTCCTTCTCTCTCACGATGTTAACCCTTGCCGTTCCAGCAATAGGTGCAAACCTGGTCCCTGGGCAGACCGATGGCCTCCAGAATGCCGTCCAGGGTCTGGTATTCCAGGGAGGCGAAATGGAGTTTTTCGCAGATGGCCTGGCGCATTTTTTTGCCCCGTTCGGTGCTTCCGTCCATATATTCGTCCAGGTGGTTCAGACCCTCTTCCCCTTCCAGCTCCAGAATGGTGGCCCGGGCGATCAGCTCGTTTTCGGAGTTGGACCGGGAGAAATTCAAAAATTTGCAGCCATAGAGGATGGGAGGACAGGCGCTGCGGATGTGCACATCCTTGGCCCCGTGCTCATAGAGGAATTCCACGGTTTCCCGCAGCTGGGTGCCCCGGACCACGCTGTCGTCCACAAACAGCAGCTTCTTGTCCCGGATCAGCTCGTCCACGGGAATCTGCTTCATCTTGGCCACCATGTTCCGCTCGCTCTGGTTGGCGGGCATGAAGCTCCGGGGCCAGGTGGGGGTGTATTTGATAAAGGGGCGGGCGAAGGGCACGCCGCTTTCATTGGCGTAGCCGATGGCGTGGGGGGTGCCGGAATCGGGGACGCCCGCCACATAGTCGATGTCCTGGGCCACGCCGTTTTCCCGGTCGGCCTTGGCCATGATGCGGCCGTTGCGGTAGCGCATGACCTCCACGTTTTTGCCCTCATAGCAGGCGGTGGGATAGCCGTAATAGGACCAGAGGAAGGCGCAGATCTTCATATCCGTCCGGGGCCCGGCCAGCTGCTCCACCCCGTCGGGAGAAATCTCCACGATCTCGCCGGGGCCCAGCTCCCGGACCACCTCGTAGCCCAGCTTCTGCCCGGCGTAGTCCTCAAAGGTGACGGCGTAGCCGTCTTCGTTCTTTTCAATGACGATGGGAAGCCGGCCCATTTTGTCCCGGGCCGCGATCAGGTGGCCGCCGTCCTTCAGAATCAGGATGGAGGCAGTGCCCTGGATCATGTCCTGGGCAAAGCGGATGCCGTCGGCAAAATTGTCCTTCTGGTCGATGATGGCGGCGATCAGCTCGTTGGAGTTCACCCGGCCGCCGGTCATGGAATCGAAATGGCCGCAGGAGCAGTTCAGATGGTTATTGATCAGCTCCTCGGCGTTGTTGATGATGCCAACGGTGCAGATGGCGTAAACCCCCAGACGGGAGCGGATGAGAATGGGCTGGGGATCGGTGTCGGAGATGCAGCCGATGGCGGCGGTGCCCTTCATCTCGTCGAGAATCCCTTCAAACTTGGTGCGGAAGGGGGAGTTTTGAATGTTGTGAATCTCCCGCTGCATGCCCACTTCCTTGTCCCAGGCGGCCATGCCGCCCCGGCGGGTGCCCAGATGGGAGTGATAATCCGTACCGAAAAAGACATCCAGAATACAGTTGCGGCGGGATGTGGCGCCAAAGAAACCACCCATGAAAAAACCTCCTTGTTTTCTGCTTCGGGTTTATTTTGCCAGCTCTGCCTGGAGGGCCGCGTCTTTCTCAAGGACTTTGGCCGCGTCGGAAGCCCGTTTGGCATCCAGCTTGGCAGCCAGCGCTTCATCGGACACGGCAATGATCTGGGCAGCTAACAAAGCGGCATTAACGGCTCCATTGATTGCAACAGTGGCCACGGGAATGCCGGAGGGCATCTGGACTGTTGACAATAGAGCGTCAATGCCGTCGAG
>JBJDYM010000273.1:0-2558 GCA_051867315.1 Faecousia sp. | reverse complement strand
CGGGAATGCCGGAGGGCATCTGGACTGTTGACAATAGAGCGTCAATGCCGTCGAGGTTGGAGGATTTGCAGGGAATACCGATGACAGGAATGGTAGTGGTGGCTGCGATGGCGCCTGCCAGGTGTGCGGCCATACCGGCTGCGGCTACAATTGCGCCGAAGCCGTTTTCTCTGGCGTGCAGGGCAAAATCACGGGCCTGCTCAGGGGTACGGTGGGCGGAATACACGTGGGCCTCAAAGGGAATCCCCAAACTGTCCAGGGTATCCATGGCCTTTCGCAGGATGGGCAGATCACTGTCGCTGCCCATAACAATGCCGACTTTCTTCATACTTACCTCCTAAAATTCTGAAAGGGCCAGAAAAAAAGTTCATCCGTATTATACCATGATAAAAGGATTTCCGTCAAGAAAGCAGAAAGACGATTCCATCCCGGCTTTTCCGCATCCGTCTGTGAATGTTGCCAAATCACACAAGGCGCATGCCATCAGGCGGGTAAAATGATTTTGCCGGCGGCATCCATGGGGTTTCCCGGAATATTTTTCCCAGCTCTGGCAAACAATACCTGTGGAAATCTTTTTCTGGAGGTATGGATTATGAAACACATTGTTTGCCTTGCCTGCTGCCTTCTGCTGACCGCCGGAATGCTGCTTTCGGTGTCGGCAGCAGAGGTTGGCAGCGGGGACAGCTACTGCTTCTCCCCGGAGGATTTTGCCCCGGGCGAAAATCAGCTCGCCGGCATCTGCATCACCCGGCTGCCGGAAACGGCCAAGGGCACCGTGATGCTGGGCAGCCGCATCCTGCGGCCCGGCGACGTGCTGACGGTCCAGCAGGTGGGGGAAATGACCTTCGCGGCCAATAACACACAGCAGGACGACGCCGCCACCATTGGATATCTTCCGGTCTTCTCAAACGGCCTCGCCGGAGAGGCCACCATGACCCTATCCATCCGGGGCCGGGAGAACCAGGCCCCCATCGCCGAGGACAGTGCCTTTGAGACCTACAAAAATCTGGAGGTCACCGGCCAGCTCAAGGTGCGCGATCCCGAGGGGCAGCCGCTGCAGTTCACCCTCACCCGGCCGCCCAAGCGGGGCACCATTGAAATCCGGGAGGATGGCAGCTTCACCTACACCCCGAAGAAAAACAAGGTTGGAATTGACTCCTTCACCTTCACCGCCACCGATCCCGCCGGAAAGGTCTCCCGGGAGGCCACCGTCACCGTGAGCATCCTAAAGCCCACGGACGCCAAGCAGTATTCCGACACCGTCGGGAAGAACTGCCGCTTCGCCGCAGAATGGATGAAAAACACCGGCATCTTTGTGGGAGAAAATGTGGGGGGCAGTCCCTGCTTCTCCCCCGACCGGTCGGTAACCCGGGGGGAATTTGTAACCATGCTGGTGAAGGCCCTGGACATTCCCACGGACAGTGACCTCACCCAGACCGGCTACGCCGACGCGCCCGACTGGCTGAGGCCCTACCTGGCCGCCGCCATCCGCTCCGGCCTCACCGAGGGTCTGAGCACCGCGGACGGCTTCAGCCCGGATCTGCCGGTGACCGCCGAGGAGGCCGCCGCCATGCTGTGCAGTGCCCTTCACCTGGAGCCCCAGGAGCAGCCCGCCCTCTACACCCAGGAGGGAGAAGCGGAAGCTGCCCTGAGTTTTCTGGAGATCGCGGTGCAAAACGGGTTTGACATGACCTCCGGCCAGACAGTCACCCGGGGCGACTGCGCGTGCATCCTCTACCAGGCCAGCCAATTCCAGGCTGACCCGCAGGTATAAAAGCAAGGGAAGCTCTGATGAAATCGGCAAGAGCTGACGGCGAGGGATTTTGGCTCAGCCGAAAGTACCAAACCCCCGGGAATACTTTGTGTATTTCTGGGGTTTGGTACTGCGCGGATGGGGCAAAAGACCCGCCGCCCAGCCGCAGACGATTGATTCAGAGGTTCCCAAGGACCGCCTCACCAAAAACGTGGGGCGGTCCCCTTTTTGAACGCGGATATCCGCTTGACGCAGCAAACCGGCAAATCGGAATTTGGCGGTTTGCACCGCCCCAGCTGTAGGGGCTGATTCATCCTCCCGCGCAGTACAGGCCCCACAAGCACCGGCCAGGTTCGGCGAATTCGCACCACATCGGACGTGTTACCATTCAGCCAAGCGCTCCGTTTTTTGACCAGGCGGGAGGCGAATTGCCTCCCCCACAGTGGCTTATCCCGCCAAGCGCCAATTTGACGATATGCCGCGTTAATCCGGTAAGCAAAAGGGAGCCCACGGATGGACTCCCTTGTTCGCAAAAATCTGCAACGCAATTGCTGAATGCATTGCTCAGGCCATTTCCAGCGCCAGCTTCTTGCCGCCCAGGATGTGGAAATGGAGATGGTGAACGGTCTGCCCCGCGTCGTCGCCGCAGTTGGAGACCACCCGGTAGCCCCCGGTGAGGCCCTCGGCAGCGGCGATCTGGGGAATGACCTCAAAAATGTGGGCCACCACGGCGCTGTTCTCCGGAGTGATGCCGTTGCAGCCGGAGATGTGGGTCTTGGGAATCACCAGAATGTGGGTGGGCGCC
>JBJDYM010000272.1:0-16180 GCA_051867315.1 Faecousia sp. | reverse complement strand
GCAATGGGAATCCGGACCTGCTCCATGGTGTCCCGGTCCCGGACGGTGACGCAGTTGTCGGCGGGGGTGTTCTCGTCGCCCACGGTCTGGAAGTCCACGGTGATGCACAGCGGCGTGCCGATCTCGTCCTCCCGGCGGTAGCGCTTGCCGATGGAACCGGCATCGTCGAAGTCCACCATGAAGTCGTGCTTGAGCATTTTGTAAATTTCCTCGGCCTTGGGGCTCAGCTTCTTGGACAGGGGCAGCACGGCGGCCTTGAAGGGGGCCAGGGCCGGATGCAGGTGCAGCACGGTGCGGATGTCGGGGTTGCCCTTCTTGTCCTCGCCCACCACCTCTTCGTCGTAGGCCTCGCACAGGAAGGCCAGGGCCACCCGGTCGCAGCCCAGGCTGGGCTCGATGACGTAGGGGATATAGTGTTCGTTGCTCTCCTGGTCGAAGTATTCCAGGCTCTTGCCGGAGGCCTCCTGATGGCGGCCCAGGTCGTAGTTGGTGCGGTCGGCGATGCCCCACAGCTCGCCCCAGCCGGAGCCGAAGGGGAACTGGTATTCAATGTCCGTGGTGGCCCGGGAGTAGAAGGCCAGCTCGGCGGGCTCGTGGTCACGGAGCCGCAGGGAATCCTCCTTGATGCCCAGGGAGATCAGCCAGTTCTTGCAGAAGTCCTTCCAGTAGGCGAACCACTCCAGGTCCGTGCCGGGCTGGCAGAAGAATTCGCACTCCATCTGCTCAAATTCCCGGGTGCGGAAGGTGAAGTTGCCCGGGGTGATCTCGTTGCGGAAGGCCTTACCCACCTGGCAGACACCGAAGGGCAGCTTGCGCCGGGTGGTGCGCTGGATGTTGGCGAAGTTCACGAAAATGCCCTGGGCGGTCTCGGGCCGGAGATACACGGTGGAGGAGGAATCCTCGGTGACGCCGATCTGGGTTTTGAACATCAGGTTGAATTTGCGGATGGGGGTGAAATGGTGCTTGCCGCAGTTGGGGCAGACCACGTCCTCGTGCTCCGCCACGAACGCGTCCATTTCCTCGAAGCTCATGGCGTCCACATTCACGCCCTTGCCGGACTCGGATGCTTCGATCAGCTTGTCCGCCCGCTGCCGGGCGCCGCAGCCCTTGCAGTCCACCAGCGGATCGGAGAAATTGCCCACATGGCCGGTGGTGACCCAGGTGGTGGGGTTCATCAGAATGGCGGCATCCAGGCCCACGTTATAATCGGATTCCTGGACGAATTTTTTCAGCCAGGCTTTTTTCACATTGTTCTTGAATTCCACGCCCAGGGGGCCGTAGTCCCAGGCATTGGCCAGGCCACCGTAGATTTCGGAGCCGGCGTATACATAGCCCCGGTTTTTGCAGAGGTTTACAATCATGTCCAGTGTTTTTTCGCTGTTCTTCATTTTCTATCCTCCAGAATATTGGTAGTAATGGCGCATTGCACCCATTATACGAAAGTTTTTCCCGCAAATCAAGGGTTTTCTGCTTCCAAAGGTGCATAATCCGGGCCCAGATCCGCCGCCATCATTTGGTAAATCTGTTCACCGATATCGGTGGCCGTGCGGCCCTGCTGGGCCTCCACGGAGATGACATCGATCAGGTGCAGCTCGATGGTGGTGGAGCGCAGGTGCATCAGGTTGCCCACCACCTTGTCCGTGCCCTGGATGGTGCACACGGCGATGGGCACCTTGGCTTTGGTGGCGATTTTCAGCACGCCGCTGCGCAGCTTCTGCAGGTGGTGGTTTTTGCTGATATACCCCTCGGGGAACACGGCGATGGAAACCTCGTCTTCCTGAATCAGCTGAATGCATTTTAAGATGGTTTTCAGGGCCTCCCGGTCGTTCTCCCGGTTGATCAGCTGGGCCATCAGCCGGTGCATCAGGTTGCCCACCATGAACATGGTGTTGTTCTCCCGCTTGGAGATGAAGGCCAGCTGGCTTTTCTGGAAGTAGGCGTAGAGCACCACCGGGTCCAGCTCAAACAGGTGGTTGCACACCAGCAGGAACCGGCCCTCCTGGGGCGTTTTTTCCAGGCCCACGGCGTGGACCTTCATCCGCAGCAGGGTGCAGATGGCCTCGCAGTACAGGTAAGTGACCTTGCGGTAAAAGGGATCGTCATGCTCCTGGGGCACCGAGGTATCCACCCGGCGGCAGAGGATATACAAAAACAGAAACGCCAGCACAACCTGGACGATAAACGCCCCCAAAAAGCTCACCGGCAGCACCCAAAGCCAGCCCAGCCCGGAAAAGCTTCCCGCCAGGAAGCAGATCCCCAGGGCGACCAGCGCAGAGACAGCCAGAGTTATTTTGATCAACATAACAAACCCTCCCGATATTTTTTCGGTTCCCGGCATTCACCGGCAAGCGGATGATCCGTTGTTTGCCCACCGCCCTGCGAATGGCATCCTCGATAAACGACAACTTACCGCTTGACCGGACTGACTTCAATTATACATGAGTCATCCCGGGAACACAAGGGGCAGATTTTGATGGATCAACATTTTGCCCCAAAAAACTCCGGCACCCGCCCGGGTGCCGGAGAATCATGAAAACAGATCGGAATACAAATCCTTCTGATACACGCCGGATTCAATCAGTTCCCGGAAGCTCTCCACGACGGTGGCCTTGTCCTCTTTGTAGGTGACGCCGAACCACTTGTCGGTGGAGGGGAGCACCTTTAGGGTGCACTGTTTTTTGCGCAGCATGCCGCCGATCAGGGTGGGCAGCAGGTACTCGGATTTCAGGGGATTGGCGCGGACCTCCTCCCGGAAGAAGACCTCAAAATTCTGCTCCAGCACCTCCAGGAATCGGGGCACGCCGTCGGGCCCCGCCGGGAAGCCCCACATGTTCATGGACACCAGCGTTTCCAAATCCAGCGCCACGCCGTCCGCCTCGGCGCCCCGGGGGGTCTTGACGATGTTCCGGGTCTCCACCACGTCCACCACGTGGGAATGGGGCGGCAGGACCTTGCACAGGCCCCGGGTCACGCCGCCGTTTTCAGACAGGGTGTTTTTCAGAGAGAAGCCCACCATGGCAATGGCGGTATCCTCGTGGTCCTGCATCAGCCAGCTGTGGAGCATGGAATAGGCATGCTTGCCATAATAATCGTCGGCGTTGATGACCATAAAGGGCTCCCGGAGCATGTCCTTGGCTGCCAGCACTGCCTGGCCGGTGCCCCAGGGCTTCACCCGCCCCTCCGGCAGGCTGAACCCCTGGGGGATGGCCTGCAGGTCCTGGAAGGCGTAGCCCACCTCCACCCCCAGACGGTCGCAGAGGCGCTGGATGCGGTCGCCGATGCGCTGGCGGAAATCCGCCTCAATATCCTTCCGTATGACAAAAATGATCTTGTTGAAGCCTGCTTCAATGGCATCGTGGACGGAATAATCCATGATGATCTCATCATTCAGGCCCACCGGCTCCAGCTGCTTGATGCCCCCGCCAAACCGGGAGCCGATACCGGCAGCCATAATCAAAAGTGTGGTTTTCACGAAAAATAACCTCCCACGGCGGCGGAAGCCACCGGATCATAAATGCTGATACACAGAAAGTATATCATATCCTGGAATAAATGTCCACTTGAAAACTGATTTATCCCTTAAAAAAGATTTTTTTCGTATTTATCGAATGCAGAACGTTTTTTCGCCCTTTTTTGCGCTTTTTCCAAGCCAATCCCTGCGCCGTTCCGGAAAAGCGCAAAAGGCGGCAAACACATCCGCAAGATTTTAGTTGCTTCTGCGCTGAAAAGGGGATAGAATACAGGCGAAACCGGAATGCTGTAATTTACCGGAAAGGAAGACTGACAATGAGAACCCAAACACTCTGGAACGACGGCTGGTATTTCTATGCCGACACCGGCTGCGGCGAAACGCTGCCCGATGGACCGCTGCCCTGGCAGCCGGTGACCCTGCCCCACGACTGGCAGATCTGGCATGTGCAGGAGCTGTACCAGGACGGCACCGGCTGGTACCGGAAGAAATTTACCTGGACCCCCGGGCGGCGGTGCTGCCTGTATTTTGAGGGTGTGTACATGGATACCGCCGTGTTCGTAGGCGGCAGGCAGGCAATCGAGTGGAAATACGGCTATTCCTCCTTCCAGGCCGACGTGACGGATTTCCTGGTCCCCGGCGAGAACGAGGTGCTGGTGCGCTGCCGGCTCCGCCACCCCAATTCCCGCTGGTATTCGGGCGCCGGCATCTACCGGGATGTGTGGCTGCTGGAATATCCCCAGGCCCACCTGGTCAACGACGGACTCTATGTTTCCCCCCGGGAAACCGCACCGGGCTGCTGGCAGGTCACCGTTTCGGCGGAGGCGGAAAATGTCCTGGAGACCGACCGGGTGGAGCTGACTCTGCTGGACGGGGACGGAAAATCCGTTGCCTCCGCCCTGGCTGAGCCCAATTCGGATGCGCTTCTGGCAGTGGACCATCCCCGGCTTTGGTCGCTGGAGGACCCCTGCCGCTATACCATGAGGGCGTCGCTGCTGCGCTCCGGACAGGAGCTGGACCGGCTGGAAACCGTGTGCGGCTTCCGGACGGTGGAGCTGTCCCCTGACGGCGGACTGCTGCTGAACCACAAGCGGGTGGTGCTCCACGGCGTGTGCCTGCACCATGACCTGGGCTGCCTGGGCGCGGCCTTTTCCCGCCCCGCCGCCCGGCGGCAGCTTACCATCATGCAGGAAATGGGTGTGAACGCCCTGCGCACCTCCCACAACATGCCCGCTCCCGCCGTTATGGAGCTGGCGGATGAAATGGGCATTCTGGTGGTGGATGAGGCCTTCGACTGCTGGGTGCGGAGCAAAACACCCTATGACTACGCCCGGTTCTTCCCGGAGTGGTATCAAAAGGATGTGGCCAGCTGGGTCCGCCGGGACCGGAACCATCCCAGCCTGCTGTTTTGGAGCATCGGCAACGAGATTTACGATACCCATGTGGATGCCGGCGGCATGGAGACCATGCAGCAGCTTCTGCAGGAGGTGGCGCTCCATGATCCCCGGAAGAACGGCCTGACCACCTTCGGCTCCAACTACATGGCCTGGGGAAACACCCAGAAATGCGCCCCCTATCTGGACGTGGTTGGCTACAACTACGGCGAGAGCCTGTATGACGAGCACCATAAAGACCACCCGGACTGGGTGATCTACGGCAGTGAGACCGCCTCCGTGGTCCAGAGCCGGGGCATTTACCACTTCCCCCTGTCCCAGCCCCTGCTGGTGGACGATGACTTGCAGTGCTCCAGCCTGGGCAACAGCCGCACCAGCTGGGGGGCCGAGAGTCATCAGGCCTGCATCGCCTCCGACGAGCTTTACCCCTACAATCTGGGCCAGTTCCTGTGGAGCGGCATTGACTACATCGGCGAGCCCACCCCTTACCATACCAAAAACAGCTACTTCGGCCTGGTGGACACCGCCGGGTTCCCCAAGGATGCTTTTTACGCCTACCAGGCCGGCTGGCACCGCTGGCAGGACAGGAAGGTGCTCCACCTGCTGCCCTACTGGGACTTTAACCCCGGCCAGAAGATCGACGTGTGTGTGCTGTCCAACCTGCCCCAGGTGGAGCTGCTGGTCAATGGCGTGAGCCAGGGCAGAAAGTGCCTTGCGGGGGGCTCGGACATCCAGGCCCACTGGCAGGTACCCTATGCGCCCGGTGTCATCCAGGCCATCGGTTATGACGATACCGGAGCCCCGGTGGCCCAGGAAACAAAGCACTCCTTCGGCGACAGCGCCGCCCTGCGCATTCACGCGGACCGGGCTCAGATCGCGGGAGACGGGCGGGATCTGGTATTCTGCACCGTCACGGCGGAGGATGCCCAGGGCAACCCGGTGGAAAACGCCCGGGACTGCGTCCGGGTAGAGGTGACCGGCCCCCTGAAGCTGGCGGGCCTGGACAACGGCGACAGCACCGATATGGACGAATACAAATGTGATTGCCGCCGCCTGTTCTCCGGCAAGCTGCTGGCGGTGGTGACGGCGGACGGGACACCGGGCTGGGGCGCGGTTCGTGTTTCCACCCCGGGGCTGAAAGGCGATTCCATCCGGGTGGAGGTAACCCCCGCCGCCGGGGAGGTCTTCCCGGTGCTGCCGGAGGTGATGGAGGGCGCAGCCCCCATCGTCCCCGTGCGGAAGGTGGAGCTGAGGGCGGACGCGGTATGTTTGACCAAGGAGCAGCCCCAGACCGTCGTTCATGCCGCGATATTCCCGTCAAATGCCGCGGCGGAGGCACTCCGCTGGTGGGCCACCGACGATCAGGGCATTACCATGACCAACGTGGTTTTGGAGCCCATGGCGGACGGCCGCAGCGTGAAGCTCACCGGAATCGGCGACGGTGCGGTGCGCATCCGCTGCCAGTGCGGCCCGGTGCTCTCCGATCTGGAAATGGAGGTCCGTGGGCTGGGCAGCCTGTACCTGACGCCCTATGAATATGTCAGTGCGGCCCTGTTCACCGATTCTCACGCCGAAATCGGCAACGGCAACGAGCGGGGCATTACCTTCTCCCGGACGGAAATGAGCTGGGTGGCCTTCGAGCAGCTGGACTTCGGCGAGGCCGGAGCGGATACGCTGACCATTGACGTGTTTGAAATGTGCAATGTTCCCACCCCCATCCGGTTCTGGAAGGGCATCCCCTACGCCCCTGGCAGCAAAATGATCGGCCAGCGGATTTACGACAAGCCCTCCAGCTGGAATACCTACAAGCCGGAAACCTTCCGGCTGGACGAGGTGCTCACAGGCCAGGATGCGTTCGGAATCGAGCTGAACTGCAAGGTGCACATCAAGGGCTTTACCTTCCACCGGCGCAGCCGGGCCTGGGACAGCATCCGCGCCCGGGCCTTCGACGCGGTGTACGGCGACCGCTTTACTCTGACAGAGGAAGCAGTGGAGCGCATCGGCAACAACGTATCCCTGGTGTTCCGCAATCTGGACTTCGGCACCCGGGGCTTTACCGGCATCGCCATCCGGGGCAGAAGCCGGCTGGAAAACAACACCATCCACCTCCGCTTTGAAAGCGAGGGCAGCCATCAGCGCCGGGTGGTGGAGTTCCCCGGCAGCGAAGAGTGGACGGAAGTCACATTCCCCCTGGAGCCGGTGTACGGCAAACAGGATGTCACCTTCCTGTTCCTCCCGGGCTGTGATTTCGATTTTATGGAGTTCCGTTTCCTGTAACCAAAACAGAAGGGAGGCCAACCGCCTCCCTTCCAGTTCAATTCAAAATATTGCAATCTTTGATTGACTTATTTCATCCTTTTTAAAATCGGTTCCGGGTGGAACCAGGGCGCTTAGACTATGGTGTGACTGCCGCCGGCAATCACACCGGAAAGATTGTGAGGTTTTCATGAAAGAATAGTATTACTTACCCTGACAAATTCCCCCTTTCCCGAAGGAAAGGGGGAATCGCCTATTTCACCAGGGTAGAAGTGTCCAATCGGTTAGGGCAGCATATCGGCATCGCCGAAGAACTGCTCCCACTTCTCAGCGCGCTCGTCCATGATGTCCTGGCCGCCGGAGGACAGGTAATCGTCGTAGAATTCGTCCCACACGGCGTCGAACTTGTCGACAGGAGCAACCACGGCCTGGTCATAAACCTGGTCGCGCTTGGAGCTCAGGGTGTCGCCGATGCCGGCTTCGGCCTCGATGGCGCCAACGTTGACGTTCTTGGCGGGACGGGCGTCGGTCTGGGCATAGATATCAGCCTGGGCAACCAGCTCGGGATCGATTTCGGCATAGCCATAGGCCTTGGACAGTCTGGTCAGTTCGGGGGTGGACAGGTTCAGACCGTTGCAGGTGATGGTGTAGTCGATGTTCATGCCGGAGTTCATGATGGCATCGCCGGTGGCAGCCATGGTCTGAATGGCGCCGGACTCCAGAACATTGTGGGTCACGCCCTCGTCGCCGATCTGCAGGTACTCAATGTGCTCGGGATCGGAGATCCAATCCAGGTACAGCAGGCAGGCCAGGGGCTCATCGTTGGTCAGGGGGAAGAAGATCTTGCGGTCACCAGCGGTGCTGGAGACAAACTTGGTGTGGGTGCCGTTGCTGTCGTCGAAGGGATCGATGGCGACAAACTTGGCGTCGGGGCCGACGTTGCGCTGCAGGTTTGCATTGATGCTGTCGACGCCGTTACGGAAAGGATAGTCCCAGTTGTGGGTGAAAGCGCCCACGTAGCCGGCCTTCATGTTGTCGTCCTCAGTGGTGTCGCCGCTGCCGTACAGAGCGAAGTTCTTCCACAGCAGGCCGTCGTTGTACCACTTGTTCAGCAGACGGATGGCTTCCTTGGTGCCGTTCTGGGTCAGCTTTCTGTCGTCGAAGCCGTTGATATAGAACTCACGGTCGGAGATGTCGGGATCGATGAAGGACTCGATCAGGGTGGCGGCACGCCAGCCCACGTCGTAGCTCACGGAGTAGGGAACCACCTTGCTGGTGTCGTCAACGGGCAGCTCGGAGGCTCTCTCCTTGAAGGCGTACAGCATGGCTTCAAATTCTTCGGTGGTGGTGGGAGCTTCCAGGCCCAGAGCATCCAGCCAGTCCTGACGGACGAAGGTCAGAACGCGGTTGGAGGTGGCCAGCTTGCCCTCGATGGCCCAGATGGTGCCGTCAACGGGGTCGCGGTCCCAGTAGATGTTGGTCTCGCCCAGCCAAGCCCACAGGTTGGGAGCCAGGTCCTTATTCTCCTCGATCAGCTCGCTCAGATCCATCACGCCGCCCATGTCAGCGTAGGTCTGGATGGTGGGATAGCTGTAGGTGACGCAGATGTCGGGAGCCTTCTGGGCAGCCAGCAGGTTGTTGATTTCCTCAACCTCAGTCCAACGGGGAACCTTCACGAATTCCACTTCCACGTTGTGGTCTTCCAGCATACCCTTCTTGATGTACTCGGTGTACATGTTGTTGGTGGGGTCAGAGCCGCCGTCATTGCCGCGGTCATAGACCTCGACGGTGATGTGGCGGGTGGTAGTGAACTTGCCGTCCACGATTTCGTCCTCTGCATGAGCGACCAGTGCGAAAGACATAACCATCGCAACGGCCAGCAGCAGGGCTACCAGTTTCTTTGCCATTGTGTTTCCTCCTTCAGGTTTTGGGTAAATATTGAATGATCGAATCGAACGGATTCGGTTATTCCTTGACAGCGCCCATGGTCACGCCATGGATGAAGTACTTCTGCAGCCAGGGATAGATGCACAGGATGGGGATGGTGGAGAACATGACGATTGCCGCTTTCAGGGAGGCGGACAGGCCGGGAGAGGAGAAGCCCTCCTGGGTGGCGACCTCCACGGAGTTGATGTTGTTAATCACGTTGTAAAGCAGCAGCTGCAGGGGATAGAAGTCCGCGTTCTTCATGTACATCAGGGCATCGGAGTAGCCGTTCCACCGGCCCACGGCGTAGAACAGGGCCAGGGTGGCCATCACGGGGGTGGACAGGGGCACATAGATCTTCACAAGGATCTGGAAGATGGAGGCGCCGTCGATCTCCGCCGACTCCCGCAGACTCTCCGGGATGCCGTAGAAGAAACTTCGCATGATGATCATATTGTACACCGACAGACAGCTGGGGATAATCAGAACCAGGGGGTTATCCAGCAGGTTCAGGTTCTGCATCAGCAGGTAGTTGGGGATGGTGCCGGCGTTGAAGAACATGGTGATGGTGATGAAAATGTTGATGAAGCCCCGGCCTCTGAGCTGACGGAAAATCAGCGGATAGGCGCACAGCACGGTCATGGTCAGCGACAGCAGGGTGCAGACCACCGTCAGGAATACGGTCCAGAAGAAGGAGCGGATGTATTTGGGGTCCTTCAAAACGGTGAGGTAGGCGTCAAAATTGAAGCCCTTGGGCCAGAGGGAAACCTCGTGGCGCACCAGGTAATCGGTGCCGCTGAGGGATTTGGCCAGCAGGTGGATCATGGGCAGCAGGCACACGGCGCTGACCAGGACGCACAGGAACACGAAGCCCCAGTCGCCCACTTTGGCGGAAGTGGATTTTACGTTTCGCATTACCAGATACCCCTTTCACCCAGTTTTCTGGACAGCCAGTTGGCCAGCAGCAGGAAGAACACGCCAACCACCGACTGGAACAGGCCCACGGCAGTGGTCAGCGAGAACTGCAGGCCCTTGATACCGGTCTTGTACACGTAGGTGGCAATAACCTCGGAGGCGCGAAGCACCAGGTTGTTGGACATGGCGAAGGGACGGTCGAAGCCGCCGCCCAGGATGTTGCCCAGGTTCATGATCAGCAGCACCACGATGGTGGGGCGAATGGAGGGCAGGGTGATGTTCCACATTTTGCGGAAGCGGCCAGCGCCGTCCACGTCGGCGGCCTCGTAGAGCTCCTGGTTGATGCCGGCGATGGCGGCCAGGTACACGATGGAGTTCCAGCCGAAGCTCTGCCACACGCCAACGCCGATGTAGGTGCCCACCCAGTGGCTTTCTTCATTCAGGAAGGGAACGGACTCGCCGGTGATTTTTTCGATGACCATATTCACCAGGCCTTCGCTGGGGGCAAACAGCTGCAGCGCCAGGCTGGAGATGATGACCCAGGACAGGAAGTGGGGCATGTAAGCAATGGTTTGAACGGCTTTTTTAAACCGGGGGAAGGGCAGCTCGTTGAGGATCAGGGCGAAAATGACGGGGGCGGGGAAGCCCACGATCAGGTCCAGCAGGTTCAGCTTGATGGTGTTGCGCAGCGCCAGCCGGAAATCCTTGCTGCTGAAGGCCTTGATGAAATACTCGAAGCCGTTCTTGTTGGCCCAGGGCATTTCCCAGACGCTCATGTTCAGCTTATACTTTTTGAAGGCGATCTGGATGTAGATCATGGGCGCGTACTTAAACACCAGCAGATACAGCAGAGGAAGCGCCAGCAGCGCATAGAGCTGCCAGTATCGCTTGATGTAGGGACCAAAATCACTGCGCTTTTTCTGGAGCGCCAGCTCAGACTCAGGGCCCGGCTTGGTATTTGTTAATTTTGCCATTGCCAACCTCCTATTTGTGGTGATTTCTTGTACTATTATACCAGCAGGAGCCTTTTGCTTCTTATCAGATATTGCTATCTTTCTTTTCAAAAATTGCTATAATTTACAAAAAATTCTTTTATTGGCAAAAAATATTATTGGATATTGCAAGCAGAATCGAATTGTGGTATAGTCTTCTTAGCAATTTTCTTGTCAGAACCGGCAAAGATACCGCCGGAATTGGCTATTTTGCCAAATATTCGCCATTTTTCTCATGGCAATATCTGCACAATTCCCCGGAACGTCCCAACAGGAGGAGAAGCATGCCCCAAAATGTGATCATCCAAACGCCCTATGCCGCCAGCCAGGAGGTCATCGGCCAGTATCTGGCCCGGCAGAGCAAGTATGTTTATGTCCGCTCCCTGGCGGATGATCTGGAATCGGTGGAGTACCAGCCCGGTTCCACCCTTCAGTTCTGGTACAACGACGAAATGACCGGCTTCGAGCCCCACTGGCACAGCGCCTGTGAGATCATCGTCCCCACGGAGGGCAATTATCTGGCCACGGTCTCCGGCCAGACCTTCGAGCTGACTCCGGGGGATATTTTCCTGATCCCCAGCGGCGAGCCCCATTCTTTGAAGGCGCCCTCCCGGGGCGGGCGGTTTTTCCTGCTGTTTGAGTTTGACCAGATCCTTGCCATCAAGGGCTCGTCGTATCTTGCCTCCTGCATGTCCCAGCCGCTGCTGATCAACCGGAGCACCTGCCCCTCCATCTACGCGGAAGAGTCGGACCTGATCTCCCAAATCTGCTGGGACTACCTCCACGACGACAGCCTGCGCGACCTTACCATCTACTCCAGGCTCCTGACCTTCTTTTTAAATTACGGAAGATACCGGCTGTCCATGGAGGGCCGGTACACCATGAGCCAGCTCTCCCCCTCCAGCCAGCGCAGCTATGCGGAGAAGTTCAGCGCGGTCTTCACCTATCTGGACCGGCACTTCGCCGAGGATCTGACCCTGGAGGGAGTGGCCGCCGTGGCGGGCTTTTCCAAATTCCATTTTTCCAGGACCTTCAAGCAGCTGTCCGGCTGCAATTTCTATGAATACCTGTGCCACCGGCGGATCAAATCCTCCGAGGCCCTTCTGATGAAGCCGGAGCTGTCCATCTCCCAAATCGCGCTGCAGTCCGGCTTTTCCAGCGTATCCACCTTCAACCGGACCTTCAAGAAACTGAAAGGCTGCACCCCCACCCAGTACCGGGGCATGTTCCAGGTGCGCCTGGATCAACACAACCAAGGAGAGCATATCAAATGAGCAAGAAAGAACTGATGGAAACCGGCGCCGCTCCCCAGGAGCGGAAAAAGGGCCTGATGCGCATGATCGAGCTGCTGGACCGGGACAGCGGCAAATTCTTCAAATCCGGTGTGTTGGCCCTGCTGGGGCTGGTTCCCTTTTTCCTGGCGGTGCTTTTCGCCCTGGCAAACAACGCGCCGGTGCTGCTGCTTGCGTGCATTCCCACGGGAATGCTGGCCGCCCCGGAGATCGCCGGCGCGGCGGACACCGTGATGCGCAGCCTGCGCGACGAGGTGGGCTGGTGGTGGTGGGACACCTATAAAAAGGCCTGGAAGCGCAACGCCCGGGAGACCCTGCTCCCCGGCGCCATTCTGGGCCTGGTCATCGGGCTGTACATCTATCTGCTGTACTACATCACCCTGCTCTCCGACCCCACCAAGGAATTCTGGATGCTCTTTGCCGCCATGCTGGTGCTGACGGGCATTGCGCAGTATTATCTTCCCATGCTGGTGTGCATGGAGCTGCCGAACAGAACGCTGCTGCGCAACTGCTTCGTGCTGTTTTTCAGCCACCCCGTCAAGAGCCTGCTGGCCGCTTTGCTCCAGCTCATTTATTACGGCATCATGCTGATCTGGTTCCCCCTGACCCTGGTGATTCTGGTGCTCACCAGCGTGTGGCTGCCCATGCTGATTGCCTGCGTGATCCTCTACCCGGCCCTGGACAAGCACCTGAACCTCACCGCCGTGTACGAAAAACTACAGCAGCAGCAATGGGGCGGCGGCCAGTAAAAGAAAAATTGGCGTTTATCCCACTGGCGCGGCAGCGCCCATGGCTCCTTTGTGTAAAGGGAGCTGTCAGCGAAGCTGCCCAATCCCCCCCTACCCACGAATTAAGGTATGATTGCCACCGGCAATCATGGCTATTCTAGATTCGCTGCGCGGCGCACCACCCTTTACACAAGGGGGGCTCGGCTGATGCGTGTCGTTCCTTGGTACCGTTCAACCCGCCAAACAACAATTTACCTGTCTGTCAGGTAAAACCGCGGTCGAAATTAACTGCAAAACCTTCAAGGAGGAACACCGTGAATTTTCAATTGGGAACAAAAGCCACCTTTTTCTACGTCGAACCCCAGGCCTATGAGGGCGTGCGGCGGATTGCCGGAAAGGTGGCAAAGGATATTGAGGCCGTCACCGGAACCTGTCCGGCGGTCACGGACCGGTGGGATGGCGGCCAGGCGGTGGTGTGCGCCACGTTGGGGAACAGTCCCCTGGCGCAGAAGCTGGCCTGCCAGGGCGTGCTGGATCAAAGCCGCCTTTCCGGCAAACGGGAGGTCTACCAAATCGCTCTGACCCAAATCGATGAAATCCCTGCCCTGGTGATCTGCGGCAGCGACAAGCGGGGCACCATTTACGGCCTGTTCGCCCTGTCGGAATACATCGGCGTGTCCCCCCTGTGCTTCTGGGGGGATGTGACCCCGGTGCGCCGGGAGACCGTGACCATCGGAAGGGACATCGAGACCATTTCCAAAGAGCCCAGCGTGAAATACCGGGGCTTTTTCATCAACGACGAATGGCCCTGCTTCGGCACCTGGGCCACCGGCCATTTTGGGGATGTGAACGCAGCTTGCTACGACCGGATTTTTGAATTCCTGCTTCGCATGAAGGGCAATTATCTCTGGCCCGCCATGTGGGCCTCCTCCTTCCCCCTGGACGGCCCCGGCAGTGCCAACGAAGAGCTGGCGGACCTGTACGGCGTGGTGATGGGCTACTCCCACCACGAGCCCTGCCTCCGCTCCAGCGAAGAGTGGGACAAGGTTCGGGGCGAAAACAGCATCTACGGCAACGAATGGAACTATTACACCAACGAAGACGGCTTGCTGCGCTACTGGGAGGATTCTCTGAAGCGCAGCGGAAAATATGAAAACATCATCACCATCGGCATGCGGGGAGAGCGGGACAGCTCCATGCTGGGCGAGGACGCCACGCTGGAGGAAAACATCTCCCTGCTGAAAAAAATCATCACCCGGCAGCGGGAGCTGATTGCCCGCCATGTACCCGGCGAACACACCCAGCTGCTGGCCCTCTATAAAGAAGTGGAGCAGTATTTTTACGGGGACGAACACACCCAGGGCCTGAAGGACTGGCAGGAGCTGGAGGATGTGCTCTTCCTGCTGTGCGAGGACAACCACGGCCACCTGCGCACCGTTCCGCCCAAGGAAATGCGCAGTCACCCCGGCGGCTGGGGCATGTACTACCATTTCGACTACCACGGCGGCCCCATCTCCTACGAATGGGTGGACTCCACCACCCTGGCCCAGACCTGGGAAGCCATGACCCAGGCATGGGACTACGGCATCCGGGAATTGTGGATCGTGAACGTGGGGGATCTGAAGCTCCACGAGGTGCCCCTGACTTACTTCATGGCTCTGGCCTACGATTTTGATAAATGGGGCACCGGGAACCCCCACAGCCCTGCCCAGTATCTGGAGCAATGGACGATTCAGAATTTCCCCCGGGCTTCCAAGGAGCAGCGGGCCGAAATTGCCCAGGTATTTATGGGTTATGTAAACCTAAACAGCCTGCGCCGCCCGGAGGCCCTCCACGCCGGAGTATATCACCCCTGCCACTACAGGGAAACAGACCGGATGTTGGCTCTGGCAGAGAATATCGAAGCCCGCTCGGAAAAGCTGATGCGCTCCCTCTGTCCTCAGGAGCGGGATGCCTATTACAGTATGATCCATTTTTCCGCCATGGCCTCCATGAATCTTCTGAAAATGCACCTGTACGCCGGGAAAAACCACCACTACGCCGCCCAGGGCAAGGTAGTCGCCAACCGATACGCCGCCTTGACGGAGGACTGCATCCGGCGGGATTTGGAGCTGGCGGAGGAATTTGCCGCCTTCCGGGAGGGAAAATGGGCCGGAATGGAGCTGGCGCCCCATATCGGCTTTACCCGGTGGAATGACGAGGGCAGCTGCTACCCGGTGCTGCACCATGTGACCCCCATGCCCAAGGCAGAGATGAAGGTCTCCCGGGCTGACCGGGAGGCGTTTTCCATGCACGTCTACGGCGGCGGAACCACCATCCCGGTGGAGGATTTCTGCTTTGAAGGCCGGGAGCGGGTCACATTGGAGATTGCCAACAGCGGCAAGGTGCCCTTTGATTTCACCATCGGCCCCGTGGGAGAGCTGCCCGAATGGCTGACGGTGGAGCCTGCCAGGGGCACCGTCACGGAGCAGGCAGAGGTCAGCTTGATCTGCCACCGGGACAAGCTCCCCCCAGAAAAGCAGCTGGTGGCGCTGTTCATCTCCGACGGGAAGGGGTTGGTCATCGTCAAGGTGGCGGGCAAGGCCCGGGACAATTCTCATTTGCCCTCCATGACCTTTGTGCCTCGAGGGAATGTACTTTCCATTCTGGCGGAGCACTATGCGGAGAAAAAGGATCTCCCCGGCGGTGCGTTTTACCGGATCGACGGCTACGGCAAATACGGCAGCGGCATGAAGGTCTCCCCTTCCACCGCGGAATTCTCTATGGAGGAGGAAAAGCCCTCCCTGACCTATTCCTTCCAAATCGATCAGCCGGGAGAGTACCGGGTAGAGCTGTTCACTGCTCCCAATAACCCGGTTGCCCTGGGAGAAAGCGTGAACCTGCTGGTGGAAACCGGCACCCAGACGCAAAAAGTGCAGCTCATCGCCCCGGATTTCCGGGCAGGAGAGAACAGCGACCCCATTTGGTGCCAGGGTGTCATGGATCAGATCCACACCGCCCAAACCCGGTTCCATTTTGAGGCCGGAATCCACAGGCTCACCGTCTCCGCCCTGGAGCCGGGGGTGGTGCTGGAGAAAATCGTCATTTCCCCCGCAGAGACCACCCTTCCGGATTCCTATTTGGGCCCGGAAGAATCCCGGCACCAGTAGAAAGCTAAGGAACCTCTGAATCAATCGTCTGCGGCTGGGCGGCGGGTCTTTTGCCCCAT
>JBJDYM010000271.1:0-58931 GCA_051867315.1 Faecousia sp. | reverse complement strand
TAACCTCGTCGGTGCCTTTCGCAGAAAGGCGGATTATAACCATGAAATCAATGAAGTCATTTCTTTTTCAAATCTTTATAATGGCATTTCTGTTTCCTGCAATGCTGCTTTCTGTTACCCAGTTCAGCTCGCTGGATACCGGCGTGGCCGCGGCGCGGTTTACTCCCCAGAGCGAGGCGTATTTCGTTACCGTCAATTGGGGAGTGGAACAATCTGCAATGGATTTGGAAGAATATGTGTTTGGCGTCGTACTGGCGGAAATGCCGGCGGAGTTTGAGGCAGAAGCGCTAAAAGCCCAGGCGGTAGTGGCCCGGACCTTCGCCTGGAAAGCAGCCACCACTGGGGGAAAACATGGAGATTATACGCTTTGCACCAATTCTGCGTGCTGCCAGGGATATCTATCCGAAGGAAACTATTTGAGCTATTATGGTACGGCGGAAGAAGTGGAAAAAGTCAGAAAGGCGGTTGATGCCACCGCCGGTATAGTTATTACTTATGGAGCTGAGTTGATTGAAGCTACTTATTTTTCCAGCTCCGGCGGCTATACGGAGGATGCAGCCGCCGTTTGGGGGAATGACTATCCCTATCTTACCGCCAAGGAAAGCCCGGAGGCGGATTTGGAGGGGGAGGAAAGCAAGGCCTTTTCCAGGGCATATCTGGAATCCACCTTACATGCCCAACTGGGGGATGATCCGGAGGCGTGGTTTCATGACTGGGAATTTACAAACGGAGGAGGAGTGGCCAGTGTGGGAATTGGAAATCGAACCTTTTCCGGCACGGAGCTTCGCAAAGCGCTGAACCTTCGCTCGACCCTTTTTTCCGTCTCCATCGAAAATGATGTGGTATTCTTCCATACCAAGGGCTACGGCCACAGGGTGGGCATGAGCCAATTTGGAGCCGATGCCATGGCCCTGGAGGGGAAAACCTATGAGGAAATTCTGCAATATTACTATACCGGAACGGAACTGAAAAAAATCATCGATTTGGGAGAGGAAAACTGACGGTCATCTCTGAATTTAAAATTGCAATTGATGATAAATTATGCTATGATTTCCAAAATAGATGAAATCGGAGGTGCTTCATATGCGGCTGATCATTGATGGGACCCCAGTGCAGGCCAAGGCAGGGGAGTCCCTGCGGGAAATCATCCAAAAAAATCGGATGGATACGGACGAATTGCAGACCCGTCCCCTTGCGGCCAAGATTGCCGGAGAAGTTTTTACGCTGAATTATATTCCCGTCCGCGCGTCCGATTCCGCGCCGGAGAATCCCTCGGTTCGCCGGGCCATGGCTGCATCCAACGGAGAAGTCCACCTTTTGCGTTATTCCGATGGCTCCGGGAAAAAGGTCTACACCCGCACGGCCTGTTTTATGGTGTTTCTGGCCATCCGAAAGCTCTGGCCTGCCGGTACGGCAAAAATTAGCTGCACCATGGGCAACAGTGTCTATATTTCCGTGAAGGACTGCGGGGGTTTCTCCATTGAAGCGCTGAAAGCTCAGATGCGGTGCGATATTCAGGAGGATTTCCACCTTATTCGCAGACGGGTTCCCCTTCAAGAGGCAATCCGAAAATATGAAAAGAACAATCAGCAGGATAAGGCGGAGCTGCTCCAATGGTATGATTCGGAGGTCTTTGATGAATACGATTACAAGGATTTTTCGGATTATTTCTTCGGCGAAATGCTGCCCTCCTCCGGTTATCTCACGGTTTGGAACATCCTTCCCGCCGACGGCGGCTTTATCCTGCTCTATCCCGACGATCTGAAGCCCAACCAGCCTGCCGAATTTAAGGACAGTCCCAATTTCTTTTCCGTGTTTTCGGAAGGAGAGCATTGGGGAACCCTGATGGAATGTGAAACCGTGGCGGATTTGAACAAGAAAACCCTGTCCGGCAGCATTCGGGAGCTGATTCGGGTCAACGAGGCGCTCCACGAAAAACGATTTTCCCAAATCGCGGATATGGTTTGTCAGCGAAACGCCAGAGTGGTGATGCTGGCCGGACCCAGCTCCTCCGGGAAAACCACTTCCGCAAACCGCCTGGCCACCCAGCTGCGGGTGCACGGCAAAAAGCCCATCCTCATGAGCCTGGATGATTATTATATCGACCGGGACAAAATTCTCCCCGGTCCCGACGGTAAATTGGATTTGGAACATATCAACACCCTGGACACCGATCTGTTCCGCTCCAATATTGCGGATTTGCTGGCCGGCCAGGAAACCGCGCTCCCCACTTTCAATTTTGTGACGGGAAAGCGGGAGTGGAACGGACGCAGGCTGAAGCTGGGCGGCAACTCCGTCATTATTGTGGAGGGCATCCACGGTTTGAATCCCCAGATGGTTCCAAAGGACGTGGCGGAAAACGAGATCTTCAAGCTCTATGTCAGCCCGCTGCTGCCGCTGAATCTGGACAATCACAACCGAATTCCTACCAGCTATCTGCGTCTGCTGCGCCGGATCGTCCGGGACTACGAAACCCGGGGCTCCTCGGTTCAGAGAACCATTTCCATGTGGGAGTCCGTTCAGAACGGTGAAAAGCGTTGGATTTTCCCCTACCAGGAGAATGCGGACGTGATTTTCAACAGCTCCACCCTGTATGAGCTGGCTGTGCTGAAAAAGCACATTTTCCCCCTGCTCACGAAAATTACGCCGGAGGACAGCTGCTACGACGAGGTGCGCTCCATCGTCAAGATCCTGAATTACATCCGGGAGGCGGATGTGGATGACGAGATCCCGCCCACCAGCATTGTCCGGGAATTCATCGGTGGAAACTCCTTTTACCGATAATAACACTCCTCCGGTGCGGTTTCCGCACCGGAGGAGAAAAAGTGGCTGATGAAACCGCCAGCCACTTTCATATTTTTTCATGAATTAATTCACCGCAACGATGGGAGGGCAGGGGTACCCCAAGCACAGGGAGACCAGCACACAGGCCAAAATCGACACACAGGCCGTCACCATCCAAAGGCTGCGCCTGCGGGTGAATTCCCGGGTAAGATACAGCCACACCATGCAGAGCACGGAGATGAGAATGGTGAGAACGGCGGAAATCACCTTGATAACGGACCACGCACCTACACGGCTTGCGGCAAACATATATAAGAAGAAAATCAAACCGTCACCAATCAGGACTTTCATCATGATGCTCTCCATTTCGCGATAACGGTTACGACTACGGTTATGATTTGCCACAGGACATCCCTCCATGAATGATGTAGTATCATCTTAACACATTCGGAAATAAAATGCAATCATTTTAAGCCGAAATGGAGATTTTTTTCGTTTTGCTTGCGTTGGGTGTAATTTCGTGATATAATTCAAAGGATCATTCAAATTATTTGCGAAAAATGGGAGAATAGGTGCTCCGATATGGCTGAACCCCAATATAAGCTGGAGGGAATCGTCCACACCCGGACCGAAATCATGGAGGATTTTGAAGGGCCCTTGGACGTCATTTTCCTGCTGCTCAGTAAAAACAAAATAGAAATCCAGGATGTTTCCATTACCGCGATTTTGGAGCAATACCTGGCATATCTTGACGAGATGAAACGGCTGGACATGGAAATTGCCAGCGAGTTCATTTCCATGGCATCCCATTTGATGCTGATCAAAACCAAAATGCTTCTTTCCGCCGCCGAACAGGCCGAAGCGGAATCCGAGCTGGACCTGCTTCGCCAGAGCCTGATTGAGCGGCGGCGTAAGGAAGCCATGGAGCAGATCCGCCTCGCAGTCAGTCAGCTGGAGCCCAGAAACGAAATCGGCCGGTGCCTCTTTACCAAAGACCCGGAGCCGCTGCGCAAGGACAGTACCTATCGCTATCAGCACAGTGTTCTGGATCTTCTGCGGGCGCTGGATCTGATTGCCGAGCGGAATCAGCGTCAGCTGCCCCCGCCCACGGCGAATTTCAAGGGGATTGTGGCAAAGGAGCCCTATCCCGTTACCAGAAAGGCTGGCGAGGTGCTGCGCCAGCTGGTGCTGCGGGGTGTGGAGCGGCTGAAAAGTCTGTTCCGGGGAAATAAAAGCCGCTCTGAAATTGTTGCCACTTTTTTGGCGATACTGGAATTGTGCAAAACAAATTCCGTTGCCCTGGAAGATGATAACTCCGGCGAGAATCCCAATGTCCGTTTGCTGAAAACCGATGCCAATGTGGAGGAGGCCCTTTGATGGAACAGTCCGAAATCCAGCGCATTCTGGAAGCCATCCTGTTTGCTTCCGGGGAGCGAATGGATATTTCCCGGCTTGCGGCGGTGCTGGAGGTCGATGAAAACGAAATCGAAGAAGCCGCCGACGCGCTGGCCAATCAGCTCTCCTTCGAGCGCCGGGGCATCCGCATCGTCCGATTGGAGCGGGGCTACCAGATGGTATCCTCCGGTGAAATGGCGGATTACGTCACCAAAGCCCTGGAGACCAGAAAACCGCCCAAGCTTTCCTCCTCCCAGCTGGAGGCGCTGACCATCATTGCCTATTATCAGCCTGCCACCAAGGCCATGGTGGAGCAGATTCGGGGGGTGGACAGCTCCTACTCTGTGGCAGCCCTGCTGAATAAAAAGCTGATCGAAGAGGCTGGACGCTTAAACGTGCCCGGCAGACCCATCCAGTACCGGACCACGCCGGATTTTCTGCGTACCTTTGGCCTCTCGTCTCTGGAAGAGCTTCCTCCTATTGAGAAAATTGCCTTTGGCGAACCCATCGAGCCGGAACAGACACCGGTACCGGAGGGGGCAGAGTAATGGGCTGGCTGATTGCGCTGGCAATTGTCCTTCTGATTGCTTTTCTGCCGATGGGCGTGTCGGTTCGATACGATTCCGGAGGGCTTTTGGTTCGCATCATTGCCGGATGTTTCCATTATACAATTTTTCCTCTGAAAAAACGGAAAAAGAAGCCGGTGAAGGAATCTGAATCCACTGATGAATCCAAACCGGAGCAGAAAGAAATGACTGCCTCTCAGCCCAAAAGCGATCCGCAGACCGGCAGCCCTCAAAAAGGCGGCAGTATTCGGGATTTTTTACCTCTTATCAAGGTTGCTCTGGATTTTTTGAACCAATTTCGGAAGAAAATGCGGATCAACCATTTGCAGCTGAAGCTGATTCTGGCGGGAGATGACCCCTGTGATCTGGCGGTGAATTACGGCAGAGCCTGGGCAGCCCTGGGGAATCTGCTCCCCATGCTGGAAAAGGTGTTTATCATCGAAAAACGGGACTGTGAGGTGGAATGCGACTTCACAGCCGATGAGACCCTGGTGATTGCCCGGATGGAGCTGACGCTGCTGGTTTGGCAGCTGGTTTCCCTTGGGGCGGTTTATGGGGTCCGTTTGCTGAAAGAATTGTTGATTTTCAAGAAGAAACGTAAAGGCGGTGCAGTATCATGAGTCAAAAGCTTCCCGGTATGCTGGAAAGTACCATTCAGAAGATAAAAGAAATGATTGACGTGAATTCCGTCATCGGCGAGCCCATTTCCACCCCGGACGGCGTCACCATCATCCCTGTTTCCAAGGTCAGCGTTGGCTTTGGCGGTGCCGGTTCCGATTTCACCAAGGGAAAAACAGCTTCCGGTGATAACCCCTTCGGCGGAGGCGTGGGTGCCGGTGTGAAGGTCACGCCCATCTGCTTTCTGATTGTGAAGGACGGCAATGTCCGCATGATTCCCGTGGCCCAGGCGGCCAACACCACGGCGGACAGGCTGGTGGAAATGATTCCCGACACCCTGGACAAGATCACTTCCTTTATCGATTCCAAATCCGGCGGAAAAGGGGAATAAAGTGTCTTTTCCCGGAAAGACTATTTCCGGGTGAAGAAGATGAAAAGATTACTCGCCGGAGCGGCGGCAGCACTGCTGGCCGCCGTTCTGTTTGTCCCGGTAAAGACGGGTGCTGTTTCCGCGCAAAGCGCCGTGGTGATGGACCCCATCAGCGGAAGGCTTCTTTATGACAAGAACAGCAGCCGTCAGAGCCTGATTGCCAGTACCACCAAAATCATGACTGCGCTGCTCATCTGCGAACGCTGCAATGTCCTGGACCAAATGCGGATTCCAAAGGAAGCGGTGGGAATTGAGGGCTCCTCCATGTATTTGAGGGAAGGGGAGAAGCTGTCCATTCAGGAACTGCTCTATGGTCTGATGCTCTCCTCTGGAAACGATGCGGCGGTGGCGCTGGCCCTTTACTGCTGCGGCAGCACAGAGGAATTTGCGAACCTGATGAACGACAAGGCCAGAAGCCTGGGGATGACCCAGACCCATTTTGAAAATCCCAACGGTCTTGATGCCAAAAACCACTACTCCACCGCAAGGGATCTGGCGATTCTGGCCTCCTACGCCATGGAAAATCCGGTTTTCTCCCAAACCGTTTCCACCAAAACCATCACCATTGGAAATCGCAGCCTGCGAAACCATAATAAGCTCCTGTGGCTCTACCCCGGAGCGGACGGCGTGAAAACCGGATACACCAAGGCAGCCGGACGGATTCTGGTGTCCAGCGCAACGCAGAATCGCCGCAGGCTGGTTGCCGTGACCATCAACGATCCGGACGATTGGCGGGATCACGCTTCGCTTTTGGACCAGGGCTTTTCAAAATACAATTTACAGCGGATTGTAACCGTCGGCGATTGCGTCGGCTACCGGGAAATTGCCAGCGGAGCACCTTCCAAGGTTGCCGTTTTGGCGGCGGAAAACTATGTGTATTCCATTTCCAAGGATGAAAACCCTCAGCTTCTTCTGCCGGGCAGCGGCTTTATATACGCTCCGGTGGCCGAGGGAGCGGACGCTGGCTTCGCCTATGTGCTGCTTTCCGGCAAGGCCGTGGGAAAAATCCCTGTGGTATACGGAGAAACCTCTGAAATTGTCCAGCCGGAGCAGAAAAAACAAAACCGTTTTCTTTTCTGGAGGAAAAGCGAGTGAAGCAAAGACTTCAAAAAATCCTGTCCGACCGGGGGGTTGCATCCCGGCGCAGGGCGGAGGAGCTGATCCGCGGCGGCCTTGTAGCCGTGAATGGGGAAACTGCTTCCGTTGGTGACGGAGCGGATCCGGATGTTGATCAAATAACCGTGGAGGGAAAGCCCCTTCCCTCCGCCCGGGGCTACATATATCTGATGCTGAATAAGCCCCGGGGCTATGTGACCACCCTGTCCGACGAAAAGGGGAGACCCACTGCCGCGTCTTTGGTGGAGGGCTGCGGACAGCGGGTTTATCCCGTGGGGCGGCTGGATATGGACTCCGAGGGACTGCTGCTGTTCACCAACGACGGCGCCTTCGCCAACAGAGCCATGCATCCCAGCCATGAGATTGAGAAAACCTACCTGGTTCAGGTCTCCGGCTATTCCCGGGCGGGCTTTCAGAAGCTTCACGAACCGGTGGAACTGGACGGATATCAAATCCGCCCCCCGAAGCTGCGCCTTCGCAGCACCGGAGAAGACCGGGCGGAATTTGAGATTACCATCCACGAGGGCCGCAACCGGCAGATCCGCAGGATGTGCCAAATGGCCGGAATGCAGGTGACCCGGCTGAAACGAATCCGGGAGGGCCAATTGGAGCTTGGAAAGCTTCCTCTGGGCAAATGGCGCTACCTGACCGAGGAGGAACGAAATAAAATATAATGGAAAACCGCTGCACGGTCTCTTGCAAAATGCAGCGGTTTTTGCTAGTATTGTGATGCAGATGAAAAAATTCATTCATGAAATCGAGGCATCTTTATGAATCACGATTTTTTGACACTATTACAGGAGAAAACACCGGATTTTTCAAAAGGACAGCGTAGGATCGCCCAGTATATCACCGAGGCGTACGACAAGGCCGCCTTTATGACCGCCAGCCGCCTGGGAAAGACCGTGGGCGTTTCGGAATCCACCGTGGTTCGCTTTGCGGTGGACCTGGGCTTCGACGGGTATCCCGCCATGCAGAAGGCCATGCAGGAGATGGTTTTAAACCGTCTCACCTCTGTGCAGCGGATTGAAGTGGCCAACGACCGGCTGGGCAACCAGGACATCATCTCGACGGTTGTCCGCTCGGACATTGAAAAGCTCCGCCAAACCGAGGAAACGGTGAGCCGGGAGGAATTCAACAATGCCGTGAACGCTATCCTCAAGGCGAAACGGGTTTATATCCTGGGCGTCCGCTCTGTCGCCCCTTTGGCCAATTTCCTGGGGTATTATCTGAATTATATGTTTAATAACGTCCATGTCATTTCCGGCATGAGCGCCGGCGAGATGTTTGAAAAGATCGTAGGCGTCAATAGTGAGGATGTGGTCATTGCCTTCAGCTTTCCCCGTTATTCCGCTTCTACTACCAAGGGCGCCCGGTACTGCTGCTCCGCCGGTGCAACGGTGATTGGCTTCACCGACAGCAAGCTTTCCCCTTTGGGCCAATGTTGTGACCATGTTTTGATCGCGAAAAGCGACATGGTTTCCCTGGTGGACAGCCTGGTGGCGCCCCTCAGTCTGATCAACGCACTGATTGTCGCCATTGCTGCCAAGCGGGAAAAGGAACTCTCCAGAACCTTTGAAAACCTGGAGAAAATCTGGGATGAATATGATGTTTATGAGAAGCAGGTAAAAGAGGATGAAGTATGACGGCATTGTGATCGGCGGCGGACCTGCCGGAATGTTTGCGGCGATTACCGCTGCGTCCAGGGGCTGCCGTGTGCTGCTGCTGGAAAAAAACGACCGGCTGGGGAAAAAGCTGCTCATTACCGGTAAGGGCCGCTGCAATGTGACAAACCGCTGCACGGAGCAGGAGGTTTTGCAGAACACCCCCCGCAACGGCCGCTTCCTCTACAGTGCCATGACCGCTTTCCCCCCGGAAAAAACCATCGCATTTTTTGAAGCCCATGGCTGCCCGCTGAAAACCGAGCGGGGCAACCGGGTCTTTCCGGTGACGGACCGCTCCCAATCCGTGCTGGATTGCCTGCTGAGTGAGCTGCGCCGGAGGAAGGTTACCGTTAAAAATGAGACCGTGACAGAGCTTTTGTCCGTAAATGACAGAGTTTCCGGTGTTCGGACCGGGAAAAATACCTATGAGGCAGCCTGGGTGATTCTGGCCACCGGCGGCGTTTCCTATCCCGCGACAGGCTCCACCGGCGATGGGTATGCCTTTGCCGCAGCAATGGGCCATACCGTCATCCCCCAGGAAGGGAGCCTGGTACCCCTGACAGCGGATGGACCGGACTGTCCCGAAATGCAGGGGCTGTCGCTTCGCAATGTGGGCGTGAAGCTTTTGAACGCCAAGGGGAAGGTACTGTACAGGGATTTTGGCGAACTGCTGTTCACCCATTTCGGTGTATCCGGCCCCACGGTGCTCAGCGCCAGCTGCCACCTGAAAGGGGAGGGGTGCCGCCTGGTGATTGATTTGAAGCCCGCTCTGGAAGAAAATAAGCTGGATGAGCGCATCCGGCGGGATTTGGAGCTTTACCAAAACCGCGCCATGGAGAATGCCCTCACCGATTTGCTGCCCCGCTCCATGATTCCCGTTGTCCTGCGCCGGCTGGAAATTTCCCCCGATCTGCAGGCCAATTCTCTGACAAAGCAAAAACGCCGGGCTCTGGTGGAGCTGTTGAAAGCGTTCAGCTTTGACATTACGGGCAAGCGCCCGGTCAGCGAGGCGATCATCACCTCCGGCGGCGTGAAGGTTTCGGAAATTGACCCGAAAACCATGGAATCCAAGCTGATTTCCGGCCTTTTCTTTGCCGGAGAGATCCTGGACTGCGATGCTTATACCGGCGGCTTTAATCTGCAAATTGCCTGGGCAACGGCCTATGCAGCCGGGATGTCCGTTCCGGCGGACCGGTGAAAAAGCCGCTTTGAGGCTGTTCATTCATCATTCACAAAATCAAGGATTGACAAATTTGCCGTCCTGTACTAGAATATTACGGAAATGTTCTACACAGAATATTCGGAGGGACATAAAGAATGTACGAGAAACTTGTGAAATACGCCGCCAAGCAGCTGGAGATTGACGCTTCCGACATCAGCCCCGACAGCACCTTTGAAAGCCTGGGCATTGACTCCCTGGACATTGTGGAGATGATTATGGACCTGGAGAGTGAGCTGGGCATTGAACTGGATATGGAGGATCAGAAGATCACGACCTTCCAGGAGCTGGCTGATTTTGTGGAGTCCAAGCTCAACTAAAACAGAATAGTTTCCTTGTTTGAGCTGCCGGCTTATAACAAGGTCGCACTAGTCGGGGAGTTAGCGGTGCCCTGTACCTGCAATCCGCTACAGCAGGGATGAATTCCCACACCCGGTTAGGTGTAATGTACCCGTCCGACCCGTGTAAGAGGTGTTGAGAAGTCGGTCTTGCGCAATGAGATCCCGTGAACCATGTCAGGTGGGGAACCAAGCAGCATTAAGCGGATCTTCTCGTGTGCCGCGGGATTGCCGATTTTGAGCTTTCTGCACGGCTTCGGGGTATGTTGCCTGAACAAATGTGGGTGTGCGATCTTGTTATGAGCCGGCATGTTTTCCGGCATTTTGAAAGGAGAGAAGCAATGGCTGCCTATCAGGCTCTATATCGCAAATATCGTCCCCAGACCTTTGACGATGTTTCCGGTCAGATGGCGGTCACCCAGACCCTGAAAAACCAGCTGATGACCGGCAAGATGAGCCATGCGTATCTTTTTACCGGCTCCCGGGGCACCGGCAAAACCACCTGCGCCAAGATTCTGGCCAAGGCGGTAAACTGCCTCAACCCGGACAACGGCAATCCCTGCAACTGCTGCAGTGCCTGCAGGGCCATTGATGACGGAACCTGCATGGATGTTCTGGAAATCGATGCCGCCTCCAACAACGGCGTGGATAACATCCGGGATCTGCGGGACGATGCCATCTACACACCGTCCCAGGTAAAAAAACGGGTGTACATCATCGATGAGGTACACATGCTCTCTCTTTCTGCCTTTAATGCCCTGCTGAAAATCGTGGAAGAGCCGCCGGAGCATTTGCTGTTTATTCTGGCCACCACGGAGCTGCACAAGGTTCCGGCAACGATCCTGTCCAGATGCCAGCGTTTTTCTTTCCGCAGAATCAGCCAGGAGGACATCGCCGCAAGGCTTCAATATGTCGCCTATCAGGAAAACATCGATTTGGACGAGTCCGCAGCCAGAGTCATTGCCCGTCTTGCAGACGGCGGCATGCGGGACGGCCTCAGCCTTTTGGATCAATGCGCCTCCGCCACCGCCGGGGAATTGACCGCCGATTCGGTTTACGCCTGTCTGGGCATTGCCGGGGAACGGAAATGCGGGGAAATGCTTTCCCATATTGCAGCCCACGATTCCCAAAAAGCGTTGACGCTGTTCAACCAGCTCTATACCGAGGGCAAGGACCTGGGCGCGATGCTGGATGAGCTGGCCTGTTTGATCCGGGACATTTTGGTCATTAAAACCGCACCGAACTCCGGCATCACCATGCTCTCCGGCGTGGCCTCCGATCAGGAGGTGACGGCGCTGTCCGGGAAGCTGTCCAGCGGAGAACTGGTTCGGATGATGAACCTCATTCAGCAGACCCTTTCGGATTTCACAAGGAGCGCCAGCCGCAGGATGGATGCAGAGCTTTGCATTTTGGAGCTGTGCCAGCCGGAGCTGAGTCTGGACGCAAAATCCCTGAACGCCCGGCTGACCCGTCTGGAGGATCAGATCAAGAGCGGATGCTTCGTGGTATCCAATCCCCAGAGCGCCGAGTCAAACACTCCGGTTTCCGACAAAACGGAAGCCCGGGCGGAAATGCCGGAGCCAGCCGCAGCAGAAGAGCCGGTTCCGGATGACGTTCCTCTTGGATTCTGGCCGGAGCTGGTGGCCGCCGTTCGCCAGGAGCTGAAGCCTCCCGTTTCCGGGTTCTTTGTCTCCACGGATAACGCGCCGGTGCGGGGCGTGATGGTAAACGGAGTGCTGGAGCTGCGGTGCCGGAATACCTTTACCGCTGAGATGATCGGCAAGAGCGAAACACTTCAAATTGTTTCCCGGAAGGCTTCCGCCCAGCTTGGACGGAGCGTGAAGGTTGTTACCGTGGATCTTTCGGCCAAGCCTTTGGGAAATCCCAGAATGGAAAATCTGCTCAATTTCGGCAGAAGTCACAGCGATATCATCCATATGAAAGAATAAATATTGGAATAGGAGATTGAATCATGGCTAAAAATGGATTTCGCGGTATGCCCGGCGGCATGAACCAGAGCGCAATGCTGAAGCAGGCGCAGAAAATGCAGCAGGAAATGCTCCGCATGCAGCAGGAGCAGGAGAGCAAGACGTTCACTGCCAGCGCAGGCGGCGGAATGGTTTCCGCTACGGTGAACGGTAAGCATGAGCTGGTCAGCCTGACCATCAACCCCGAGGCGGTGGACCCTGAGGATGTGGAAATGCTTCAGGATACCGTGATCGCCGCCGTGAATGAGGCGATGCGCACCGCCGACAATGAAGCCGCCAATAATATGTCCCGGCTGACCGGCGGACTGAACCTGGGCGGCCTGTTCTAAGGAGGCTGTATGCAGTTTTTTCCCGCGGCATTGCAGGATTTGGCCGACCATTTTGCAAGACTTCCGGGCATCGGCGGAAAAACGGCTCAGCGTCTGGCGTTCCATGTTTTGGAGCTCCCGTTGGAGGATGCTCAGGCCTTTGCCGATGCCATTTTGGAGGCTAAAAAATCCGTCCATACCTGCCCCTGCTGTCAAAATATCACTGACAGGGAAGTGTGCCCCATCTGCGACGATGCTTCCAGAGACAAGGATGTCATCTGTGTGGTGGCAGAGCCAAAGGATGTGATCGCCATGGAGCGCTCCCGGGAATTTCACGGGGTATACCACGTGCTCCACGGCGTAATCTCCCCTTTGAACCATGTGACTCAGGAGGATATCCGTATTCGGGAGCTGCTGAAACGGGTGAGCACCGGAACCGTGAAAGAGGTTATCATGGCCACAAATCCCGATACCGAGGGCGAGGCCACGGCCATGTACATTTCCAGGCTCCTTCGCCCCATGGAGGTCAAGGTCACCCGCCTGGCCTACGGCGTTCCCGTGGGCAGCCAGCTGGAATATGCGGACGAAGTAACCCTCTCCCGGGCTCTGGAGGGCAGACAGGAAATATGATGATGCGGACGGTTTCAGCCGTCCGCTTTTTCTTTGCCGTTTACCGCCGGAATCCTGCCGTTCATCGCGTTTTTTCACATTTTTCCTGAGGATGTGTTATACTGCTTCCATCAAAGGAGGCAGTGACTATGAAACGAAAAACTTATCTTGACAACATCCGCTGGGCAACCGTGGTGCTGGTGCTCATCTATCATGTATTCTATTATTTTAACGCGCAGGGTGTCTTTGGCGGTTTCGGGCCATTCACCCAGGTGCAGTATCAGGACGTCATTCTTTATTTCGTCTATCCCTGGTTTATGGCGCTGCTGTTTGTGATCGCCGGTATTTCTGCCAGATACTCCCTGCAAAAGCGCAGCGGCAAGGAATTCTTCAAAGACAGAACCGTCAAGCTGCTGGTGCCTTCTACCCTTGGCCTTTTTGTTTTCTACTGGATTGCCGGATATTTTAACGTCTGGGTCGGCGGCGGCTGGGAGCAGATGCCGGCGGAGCTGCCCGGCTTTGTTCGCTATTTGATTTCCGTGGCCTCGGGAATTGGACCGCTGTGGTTTGCGCAGATGCTTTGGCTCTTCTCCGGGCTGCTGCTGCTTCTTCGGAAGCTGGATCGGAAGGACGCGCTGTTCAGCTGCTTCCGGAACATGAATGCCTGGGGAGTGTTGGTGTTTCTGCCGCTGATCTGGGCCTCTGCCCAGGTTTTAAATACCCCGGTGATTACGGTCTATCGATTCGGCATCTATTTCACGGCGTATCTTCTGGGCTATTATGTATTTTCTCACGAGAAGCTCCAGAATTCCCTGGCGCAGAATGCGGTTCCCCTCTGCACTGCGGCAGCGATTCTCGGCATTGTCTATACCTGGTATTATTTCGGTACCAATTATGCGGAAGATGAATGCCTGAAAAGTGTGTTTACGGCGGTGTATCTTTGGATCGCGGTGCTGGCCATACTGGGCGCCGGGAAGAGATGGTTGGATGCACAGAGCAAGCTGTGCAGCTTCATGACCCGGCAGAGCAGCGGGATCTATATGCTCCACTGTCCCGTGATGGCCTTCACCTGCTGGACACTTCGCTTTGTGCTGCATCTTCCCGCCGCGATGGTGTACATTCTGGGCATTGTGCTCAGCTTCCTGCTCACCGTTGGGCTGAATGAGCTGCTCAGCCGGATTCCCTTCCTCCGTTTCTGCGTTTTGGGCGTTCGAAAAAAGCAATAAGCAGAAAATCAGCCGCACGAAACGTGCGGCTGAAACATTATTCCTGTTCAGGAGGAAGAAGAATTTCCTTGGCAATATAGATGGGGCGTTTTTTGGACTGTTCAAAAATGCGGCCTACGTATTCTCCGATAATTCCAATGCAGAACAGCTGTACGCTGCTGAAAAACAAAATCAGAACAATGATCGTTGCATAACCGGGAACATCAATGCCCCAGATCAGCTTCTGCAGGACAACGGCAATCAGATACAACACTGCCGCAATGCCGGTAACACCGCCCAGACAGGTGGCAAGGCGGAGCGGTGCGGTGGAATAGCCGATGATTCCCTCAATGGCGTAATTCATCAGTTTTCGGAAATTCCATTTGGTTGTACCAAAGGCCCGCTGACAGGCGGTGTAGGGAATGAAGTGGGTTTTATAGCCAACCCATGCAAAAATTCCCTTGGAAAAGCGATGGTATTCTCCGAGGGTCAAAATACTGTCCCGCACGCTTTTTCGAAAGGTGCGGAAATCGCTGGCCTCCGGTTGGAGCGTTACGCGGGACATTTTGTTGATGATCCGATAGAATGACTTCTTGAAAAAGGACAAAACCTTTCCCTCCTGCCGCCGGTCCTGGTACGCGGCCACCACGTCATAATCCGGGTTTTCATCCAAAAATTGCACCATCTCCCGCACAATCTCCGGGCGCTGCTGCAAATCAGCATCGATCAGGCTGATGTAATCGCCGGAAGCATACTGGAGCCCGGCATACAGTCCGGCCTCCTTGCCGAAATTCCGGGAGAAGGAGATTACCTTCACTGAGCATTTTCCCGCTGCGTGGATTTTTCTCAGATTATGCAGCGTCGCATCGGAGCTGCCGTCATCCACAAAAATAATTTCATAGGAATACCCGCAGCCCTGAAAGGCCTTGATGGTTTCCTCCTGGAACAGTTCCACATTTTCCGCTTCATTGTAGCATGGGACGATCAAAGATAGTTTCACTTATCATCAACTCACATTTTTATAGAATACGACTATTATATTTCATTTTACCGATTCGTCAAGTGAATATCCGTTTTTTCAAGGGTTATGAATTAAAAATTGCCATCTTTTTCAAAAACTCTATTGACAAAACCGCAGTATTACAGTAAAATGGCGGAAATGCAAAACACAGTGAAGGGGAGGAGCGGCATAACCCTCCAATGCAGAGAATGTGCGGTTGGTGCAAGCACAGATTGGATGATGCCGCAGGTCGCCCCGGAGTGGATCGTCTGAAAGAAGTAGGATGATACGGGTCAGCCCGTTATCGCTTTCAAGTGCCCGGGCAGCCGGGAATTCAGGTGGTACCGCGGATTTTTTCGCCCTGACTCCAAATGGAGCCAGGGCGTTTCTGATTGAAAGGAGATTTTTATGGCAAGAGAACTGGAAAAGGTGTATGAGCCCCAGGCCGTGGAGGCGAGAATCTACGACATGTGGCAGCGCGGCGGGTATTTCCGCGCAGAGCGGGACGAAAGCAAGAAGCCCTTTACCATCGTCATGCCGCCCCCCAATGTGACGGGGCAGCTGCACATGGGCCACGCGATGGATGCCACCCTGCAGGACACCCTGATTCGTTTTAAACGGATGCAGGGCTACAACGCTCTGTGGATCCCCGGCGTTGACCATGCCGGCATCGCCACCCAGATCAAGGTGGAGGAAGAGCTTCGCAAGGAGGGAAAGACCCGCTATGACCTGGGCCGGGAGAAGTTCCTGGAGCGGGTGTGGGACTGGAAGCAGAAGTACGGCAACCGGATCGTGGAGCAGCAGAAGAAGCTGGGCGCCAGCTGCGACTGGGACCGGGCCCGGTTTACCATGGACGAGGGCTGTTCCAAGGCCGTCCGGGAGGTGTTCGTCTCCCTGTATGAAAAGGGTCTGATCTACAAGGGCAGCCGGATCATCAACTGGTGCCCCCACTGCGTCACCGCTCTCAGCGATGCCGAGGTGATATATGTGGATAAGCCCGGCCATCTGTGGCATATCCGCTATCCCCTGGCCGACGGGAGCGGGGAAGTGGTGGTTGCCACCACCCGGCCTGAGACCATGCTGGGTGACAGCGGCGTCTGCGTCAACCCCAATGACGACCGCTACACCGCCATCGTGGGCAAAAAGGTCATTTTGCCCCTGATGAACAAGGAAATTCCCGTGGTGGCCGACGACTATGCCGAGATGGAATTCGGAACCGGCTGCGTCAAGATGACCCCCGCCCACGACCCCAACGACTTTGAAGTTGGCCTGCGCCACAATCTGGAGGTCATCCGGGTCCTGGACGATAATGGCAAGGTCAACGAGCTGGGCGGAAAATATGAAGGCCTGGACCGCTACGAAGCCCGCAGGCAGATCGTCAAGGATCTGGAAGAGGGCGGATATCTCGTCAAGGTGGAGGATTACTCCCACAATGTGGGCACCTGCTACCGCTGCCACAACGATGTGGAGCCCATCATCTCCGCCCAGTGGTTCGTGAAGATGAAGCCCCTGGCCGAGGAGGCCATCCGGGTGGTGAATGAGGGCGAAACAAAATTCGTCCCCGACCGGTTTAGCAAAACCTATTTGAACTGGATGGAAAATGTCCGTGACTGGTGCATTTCCCGTCAGCTCTGGTGGGGCCATCAGATCCCAGCCTGGACCTGCGCCGACTGCGGCCACATCACCGTTTCCCGGGAGGATGTCTGCAAATGTGAAAAATGCGGCAGCACCAATATTGAGCGGGACCCCGATGTGCTGGATACCTGGTTCTCCTCCGCCCTGTGGCCCTTCGAGACCCTGGGCTGGCCCGAGAAAAATGCGGATCTGGATTACTTCTATCCCACCGACGTGCTTGTCACCGGCTACGATATCATCTTCTTCTGGGTTGCCAGAATGATTTTCTCCGGCTGTGAGCATACCGGAAAGACCCCCTTCCACACCGTGCTGATTCACGGCCTGGTGCGTGATGATAAGGGCCGCAAAATGAGCAAGTCCCTGGGCAACGGCATTGATCCGCTGGAAATGATCGACCAATACGGCTGTGATGCCCTTCGTATGAACCTGGTTACCGGCAATTCCCCCGGAAACGACACCCGGTTCTATACCGAGAAGTGCGAGGCGATGCGCAATTTCGCCAATAAGCTGTGGAATGCCTCCCGCTACGTCCTGATGAACCTGTCCGAAACGGCTGTGAATGCACTGCCTGGGATGGAAAAACTGGAAATTTCCGACAAATGGGTGTTGTCCAAGCTGAATACCCTGGTTGCCGAAGTCACCGACAATCTGGAAAAGTATGAGCTTGGCGTTGCCGTCCAGAAGGTCTACGACTTCATCTGGGACACCTATTGCGACTGGTATATCGAGCTGACCAAGGCCAGACTCTACGGCGAGGATCAGGAGCGGAAGCAAGTTGCACTTCAGGTGCTGGTGTATGTGCTGGATCAGACGCTGCGGCTGCTGCATCCGTTCATGCCCTTCATCACCGAGGAGATCTGGCAGAGTCTGCCCCACGAGGGCGAAGCCCTGATCGTGGCCAAGTGGCCGGAATACAATGAGAAGCTGGCCTTCCAGGAAGAGGAATCCCACATGGAATCCGTGATGAACGCCATTCGCTCCATTCGCAACCGTCGGGCAGAGATGAATGTTCCCCCCTCCAAGAAGGCGGCACTGTATGTGCTGACCTCCAAGCCCCAGGTGTTTGCCGAGGGCGAGGGCTTTATCCAGCGCCTGGCCTACGCCGACAGCGTGACCATCCTGGATGCCGAGCCGGAAGACCTGAACGGAATGGTCACCTGCGCCACCGCGGATGCCAAGCTGTATATCCCCATGGGCCAGCTGGTGGATGTAGCCAAGGAAGTGGAGCGGATTACCAAGGAGCTGGAAAAGGCCAGAAAGAACCTCCAGAATCTGGAAGGAAAGCTTTCCAACGAGAATTTCGTTTCCCGCGCCCCCGAGGCTGTGGTGAATGCCGAACGGGCCAAGGCCCAAAAGGCCCGTGATTTGATCGCAGGCCTGGAGCAGAGTCTGGCTGCCATGAAGGCACTTTAATTCCGTGCTCATTTCAAAAGACCTGGTTGACCAATCATCAACCAGGCCTTTTCATAAACAGAAAAGAGGCGAAGATATGCTCTTGGAAGAATTTGATCCCCGCCGGGATGCGGTGATCAACCCGGAGATGTGTGTAAAGAATACGGTGGAGCATTACCCGGAGATCACCATCTCCTGTTTTTCTCACCATCTTTTTGAAGCGGTGCTTGCTTTCTTTGAACCGGAAGAAATCGCCCGTGTCGGCGGAGCCAATGGAAAGCAGCCCATCTATGCCGTTACCTATAAAGGAAAGCGGTTCGCGTTCTTTGAGTCCAGGGTGGGGGAGCCTGCCTGCATCGGGGATTTCGAAGATATGATTGTGATGGGCCTGAAAAAGCTGATTCTGTTTGGCAACTGCGGCGTACTGGACAAAACGATCGAAGATTGCGGCATCATCATTCCCACCCGGGCTCTCCGGGACGAGGGAAGCAGCTACCATTATGCCCCTGCTGCGGACTTCATCGATGTTAACCACAAATACCGCGACCTTTTCCACCGGGTGCTGAGCGAACATGGCTACCCCTATGTGGAGGGCACCACCTGGACAACGGATGCTCCCTACCGGGAAACCCGGGAAAAAGTCGCCCGGCGGAAAGCCCGGGGAGCCATCTGTGTGGAAATGGAATGCGCAGGAATGCAGGCGGCGGCAGACTTCCGGAATGTGGATTTCTTCCAGTTTTTCTATGCCGGCGACAATCTGGATCATTCCACCTGGGACCCCCGCAGCCTGTCCGGCAAAACGCGGCTGGATGACAAGGGGAAAATTGCCCTGCTTGCTTTTGAGCTTGGGGTGAAGATACTGGAAGCAGAAGGACAATAGCATCATCAGCAAGGCAGAGGAGAAACGCTTGTTTTTCTTCTGCCTTCTTTTTATGCTCTGGTTTCCGACTGTATTTTTACGGTCCAGGGATTATACTGCACTCAGCAGCTTTTCAAAGGAGGATTTCAAAAATGCACTTTACCAGCTTTTTGGAAAACGGAAAATTGACCATTGCCCTGACCGGTGAAATTGACCACCACTGTGCCAAGGCCTATATCCAGATCATCAATTCTAAAATTGAAGCCTATATGCCGGAGGTTTGTGTCCTGGATTTTCGGGATGTGACCTTTGTGGATTCCTCCGGCATCGCCGTGGTCATCAATGCACTGCGCAATATGTCCCAGATTGAGGGTAAGCTGCTCCTGTCCGGGATTGCGCCCCAGCCAATGCGGGTGTTCCGGGCCTCGGGCATTGACAAGCTGGTGGAAATTCGGGAGGCGGTATCATGAAATTTGACAACTACATGATCCTGGAGTTCCCCAGCCGCTCTGCCAACGAGGGCTTCGCCCGCAGCGCGGTGGCCTGCTTTGCCGCCCAGATGGACCCCACTCTGGAGGAGCTGGGGGACATCCGAACCGCTGTTTCGGAGGCGGTGACAAACTGCATCGTACATGCCTATCCGGACGAAATCGGAAATATTACCCTGCGGTGCCGAATTCTGAAGGATAATGTGCTGGATATCGTCATCAAGGACAAGGGCGTGGGGATCCCCGACGTGGAGCAGGCCAGGCGTCCCTCCTACACCACAGGGGGAGCGGAGAGAAGCGGCATGGGGTTTACCATCATGGAGAGCTTCATGACCAGTTTTGAAGTTACATCCGCCGCCGGCAAGGGCACCACCGTCCATATGCGCCGAAAACTCCAGCGCCGGAAATGAGCAAAACGGAAGAACTGATCCGGTTGGCCCAGAACGGTGACCGGGAGGCCTCCGAGCAGCTCATCAACGAGAATTCCGGTTTGATCTGGTCGGTTGCCCGGCGGTTTATCGGGCGGGGTGTGGAAACGGATGACCTCTATCAGCTGGGCTGCCTGGGCTTTTTGAAGGCGGTGGAGGGGTTCGACCTGGAATTCGGAACCCAATTTTCCACCTATGCCGTTCCCAAAATCTCCGGAGAAATCCGCCGGTTCCTCCGGGATGACGGGACCCTGAAGGTTTCCCGCAGCTTGAAAGAGCAGGCCGCCACCATCAAAAGTGTCCGAAACAAGCTGACCACGCTGCTGGGAAGAGAGCCCACCATCCAGGAGTTATCGGACCAGACGGGCTTCTCTCCGGAGGAAATCGCCATTGCGGAAACAGCGACCGCCGCCACCGAGTCCATCCACCAGGAGACGGGAGAGGATGGGTTCTGCCTGGAAAATGTGCTCACCGATACGGAATCCGAGGAGCGGATGGTGGAAAAAATCGCCCTGCGCCAGGCGGTGGAAAAATTGCCGGAGCGGGAACGGCTGGTGATCCAGCTTCGGTATTATCACAGCCTGACCCAGCAGCGGGTGGCAAAGGTGATGAATGTCAGCCAGGTGCAGGTATCCAGAATTGAGAAAAAAGCTTTGGAGAAAATCCGGGAATTCATGCGATAGTCCCTCTTTACCTTTTGCCCGAAATGAAGTAAAATAGGAGCATCTTATAGATAGACAGGTGCGCCTATGACTGAACAAATGGAAGAACGTTTTTTAGCCGCAAGACAAAAATATATTGCATCCCAGTTCCAGCAGCTGAATGAGATGCAGCGCAGAGCCGTTTTGACCACTGAGGGGCCGCTGCTTCTGCTGGCCGGTGCCGGAAGCGGCAAAACCACGGTGCTGATCAACCGTATTGCCAACCTGATGCGTTTCGGCCGGGGCAGCGAGAGCAGCGAAATCCCCGCTGCGTTGACGGAGCAGGACGTTGCGTTTTTGGAAGGGATGGATGAAAACGCCTCCGAGGAGGATTGCCGCCGGGCCGATGGGCTGTGCGCCGTCGATCCGGCGGTGCCCTGGAGCATCATTGCCATTACCTTTACCAACAAAGCCGCCAACGAAATCAAGGACCGGCTCTCCGTCCTGCTGGGACCGAATGCTCAGGACATTTGGGCCATGACCTTCCACTCCGCCTGCTGCCGGATCCTCCGGCGGGACATTGAAGCCATGGGTTATACCCGCAGCTTTACCATCTACGATGCCTCGGATTCCGAGCGGGCGATGAAGGGAATCCTGAAGGAGCTGGACATGGACGAAAAAACCTTCCCTCCGAAGTACGTCCTGGGCGCCATCAGCCGGCAGAAGGACCGGATGATTTCCCCTGCCGAAATGCTCCAATCCGCCGAGAACTCCGGTGACATCCGGGCCAAATACATTGCCCGGGCCTATGAAAAGTATCAAACCCAGCTGAAGGAGAACAACGCCCTGGATTTTGATGACATCATCTACGTCACCGTCCAGCTTTTGCAGCAGAATGAGGATGTTCTCCGCTATTATCAAAGGAAATTCCGCTATGTGCTGGTGGATGAGTACCAGGATACCAACCATATGCAGTATCTGCTCACCTCCTTGCTGGCAGGGGGATACGAGAATATCTGCGTGGTGGGCGATGATGATCAGAGCATCTACCGGTTCCGTGGCGCCACCATTGAAAATATTCTGAGTTTCGAAAAACAGTACCGGAGCTGCCGCACCATCCGTCTGGAACAGAATTATCGTTCCACCCAGTCCATTTTGAACGCGGCCAATGCGGTGATTGCCCATAACATTGGCCGCAAGGGCAAAAAACTCTGGACAGCCAACGGTTCCGGCGACCCCATTACCGTCTACGAGGCCTCGGACGAGGGCTCGGAGGCCAATTATGTGGCCGGTCAGATCCTGGCCGCCACCCGGGGAAAGGGCATGAAGGACTTCGCCATCCTCTACCGGACCAACGCCCAGTCCAACGCTTTGGAATACGCCATGAAGCGCAACGGCATCCCGTACCGGGTTATCGGCGGTACCCGGTTCTTTGACCGGGCAGAAATCAAGGACATGCTCTCCTATCTGTGCGTCATCAACAACCGGGCGGATTCCCTGCGTCTGCGCCGTATCATCAACAATCCCCCCAGGGGCTTGGGAGCCAAAGCCATGGAAATGGCGGAGCGGCTGGCCCAGGCCGAGGATAAGCCCCTCTACGCTGTGATTTCCGATCCCTTCTCCTACGCCCCGCTGGAGAAATCCGCCATGAAGTTCCTGCAGTTTTCCGCCATGATTGAGGAACTGGCAAAGCTTTTGGAGGAGGGCATGAGCCTGCCGGAATTCTACGACGAGGTGGTCAGCCGCACCGGCTATGCCGATATGCTCACCGCCAAGAATACGGAAGAAAACAAAACAAGACTGGAAAACGTCCATGAGTTAAAATCCAGCATTCACTCCTATATGGAGAACACGGAGCATCCCACCCTGGCGGGCTTCCTGGAGGAGATTGCCCTGTATACGGACATCGAGCAGTACAATGAATCCGACGATGCCGTTGTGATGATGACCATGCACTCCGCCAAGGGGTTGGAATTCCCCCATGTGTTCCTGGTTGGCTTTGAGGACGGATTGTTCCCCGGCCAACGTTCCATCGGCGATGCCGAGGAGATGGAGGAGGAGCGCCGGCTGTGCTATGTGGCCATTACCCGGGCAAAAAAGTCGCTCACCATCAGCTACGCCCGGCAGCGTATGATCTATGGCCGTACATCGTCCAGTTTGCCCTCCCGGTTCCTGAAAGAGATCCCGGAGGAATGCATCCTAAAAAAAGGAGGCTTCCGCCCCTACCAGTCAAGTTCCTCCACGGGTTACGAGAGACCCTATTCTACCTACACTGCCCGTCCCAAGCCCAGGTATCACAGCGAAAGCTCCATGGTCTCCTCCAAGAGCGCCGTCCCCATGCTGGAGCTGCAGCAGGGGGATATGGTGGTTCATGCGGCCTTCGGCCGGGGCATGGTGCTGACGGTTACCAAAATGGGGGGAGATGCCCTTCTGGAAATCGCCTTCGATGACATCGGCACGAAGAAGCTTATGGCAAAGACCGCCTCGGTCTATCTGAAAAAGCTGTGATGGTTTTCCTTTTTCCCGCATAGTCTTTCCCGGAGGGGAGCATCATGCGGAAAAGGCTGAAAAAAATACGTATCTTTTTTCTTGTTTTCATCGTCATTCTGTTTGCCTCGTTTTTCTTACTGCGGAGCAAATATCGCCTGACCATCCGGGATCTGGCGGAAACCAGTGTGAAAAACGCCACATCGGATCTGGCCAATGACGCCATTGCCAAGCAGATTGAAAACGGCACCATCCAATATGACCGTATTGTCTATTTTGAAAAGGATCTGAACGGCCGGATCACGGCGCTGAAAACCAACATCGGGGAAATCAACCGCCTGAAAACGGATATTCTGAACATCATCAACGGCCAAATCCTCTCTCTGGACGCAGCCGACATCGGAATCCCCATCGGCAGTTTGTTTCTTCCGGAATTCTTCTCCGGCAGGGGCCCGGCAATCCCGGTGCATATCCTTGCCATTCGAAACAGTGAGGCCTCTTTTACCAGCAATTTTTACCAGGCCGGAATCAACCAAACGCTGCATCAGCTCGTGATGGAGATCAATGTGGACGCGGCGGTGCTGGTGCTGGGAGAGACCAGCACCTTTTCCGTTTCCAGCCAGGTGGTTGTTGCCGAGACCGTAATTGTAGGAGACGTTCCAAACACCTTCATTCAAGCCGGTGGAGAGGTTGTTCCCGAAAAGCTTTTTCCATAAATTCCATAAAAATTCCCGTTCAAAGCATTCGCTTTGAACGGGAATTGGCTGTGGGCAGCTATTCATCCAATGAAAAGTCACTGTCCTTGAATTGTGAGAAGTCCATTGCCTTTGCTTTGAAGGGGATGCGCTTGCAGGGGTCGTACCGGAATTTGCGGCAGCTGTCATCTCCGCGCTTCAGGCCCCGCTTGCTGCAAAGATACGCGCCGTCATCAAGCTTTGCGCCGTAAGCGCAGTAGGAGCAGGCGCGTTCTATCTTTTTACGAAACAGCATAACTCATTCCTCCATTTTTCTAAGAAATATTATACACCAAGTAATACAGGATTTCTACTCTTTTTTTGCAAACATTTCGATACAAGCAGCGTCGCTGCCACCCAGGCAGGGAGGAGGGCCCAGAGCTGATAGAAAAAAGCGGCGGAAAGAAAAGCAGCGGTAATCCCCTGCAAGGCCTTTCCGGCAAAATAATACCGAAGACGAAGACCCCGGCAGACGGATGCCGTCTGGTAGGCAACGCAAAGCCCACCGAAGGCCAGCAGAGCGTTGCAGATCACAAACCGCCCCCCTTCCTGGGAAATGAGATTCAGGCAGCAGCACCCATTGGACAGCTCCAGCAGCCCGATCATCGCCACACGGCCCGCAGCGCCGACGGCCCAAAAGATCCACCGGTCCAAAAAGGCAATGACGACTCTGAACAGAATGACCCAGCCGCAGATTTTGAACATGGCGCCAATCGCCGGCTCGATTCCGAATTGAGAGGCATTTCCGGCACTCATTTCCGGTTTGGCGTCCCCTTCGGGATCTGCGAAGAGCCTGGCAGCCGTCCAGGCACTGAGGATTTGAATCACCCAAATCGCCCAGATCAGCGTTTTTCGATGAAATTTGGAAGAGAGAATTCCGAATACAAAGGCTGGCCCCACATTGCTGCAGAAGGCCAGCATTTTTTCTGCCCCTCTTTGGCTGATAAGGCCGGAGGCGTAAGCATCGGAAACACACTGGGCTCCAACCGGATATCCCCCCAGAAAGGCTGGGACCAGAAGATATTCCATTTGTGACGGAAGCGCAAAGGCTTTTCCCAAAAAACGAAGAGCATGCAGCTCTGTTCCCATAAATGCTGCGGAGAAAATCCCGGATAAGAACAGAAAGGGGAATAGGGACGGAATGACGGTCTTTAAACAGAGCTCCACTCCCTGAGCTGCGCCTGAGAAGGCTGTCCTGCTGTCCAGGATCAATGCCAGCATCCCTGCCGAAGCCGCCACGGCGGCAAACCATTTCCTTTTTTCCAATGCGCTTCACCTCGGAAGAATCTATGCAAAAGAAACCTCCTCCATACATATGCTTTCCACAAGAGGTGATGCGATGATGCCCAGACGGAGGCTCAAGGATTACCTGCCGGAGAAAGCCGTGAACCCGGAGCTCTTTCCCATTGTGCCGATTGTGGAGCTTGCCGGAAGCCACCGGGTTCTGGTGGAAAACCACCTTGGGGTGACCCAATATTCCACGGAAATGATTGGAATCAAAATGAAGTACGGAGAAATCAGAATCTGCGGCTGCGGACTGATGCTGGAGCACATGACCAGGGTGAAGCTGATTGTCACCGGTCGGATCGACAGTATTTGTCTGCTTCGGAGGGATGATCCATGAAGTACATGCGTTCTGCCAGAGACAGAGTCCGAATCCGGGTTACCAGTGCCAACATCTGGGGAAGCATTCGGCTGCTGAACGATCACTCCATTCCTGTTTTTCACGTCCGGCAGGAGGATGATCTTACATTTTCCTTTGAAATCAATCGGAAACATTTTTCTGCGCTCCGGGCGCTTCTGGAAAAAAGGGGAGACCGGATTGCCCTGGTTCAGAAGACCTTCCTTCACGCTGTTCAGCAGAGCATTCTTCAGCGTCCGGTGCTGTATATGGGCCTGTTCCTTTTCTTTGCGATCAGTTTGCTGCTCCCCACAAGGATTCTGGTGGTAGAAGTGGAGGGCAATCAAATCATCCCCACCAGAAAAATTCTGGAGGCGGCGGATGAGGCCGGAATCAAACTGTTTACCCCCTGTGCCCAGGTGCGCAGTGAGAAAATGAAAAATGCGCTGCTTTCCGCCATCCCGGAGCTGCAATGGGCAGGAATTAACACCTACGGCTGCAAAGCTGTGATTTCCGTGCAGGAACGAGCCGCTGCCGAACCGCTGAAGCAGGATTCCAAAATGGTGAGCAGCATCATCGCTGACCGGGACGGAATCATTCAATCCTTCACTGCACTGCAGGGTACTGCCCAGTGCCGGGAGGGGCAGGCGGTAAAGAAGGGCCAGATTTTGATCTCCGGCTATACGGACTGCGGTATCTGTATCCGGGCAGACCGGGCCCAGGGGGAAGTGTATGCCCAGACCCTGAGAACTGTTCAGACAGTTACGCCTTCTTCATGCCAGACCCGGGAGCAGCAGCGTGAGCAGCGGCGGTATACCATCATCCTGGGAAAAAAACGAATAAATTTATGGAAAGATAGTGGAATTTGGGATAGCAGTTGTGGTAGAATAAGCAGGGAATACCGTTTAACCCTTCCGGGAGGCTTTACGTTGCCCGTGTCCATTGCCTGTGAAACCCTGTCCTGGTATTCAGAAGCAGAGGAAAACGTGGACGAGGAAACTGCCCGGGATGAGCTGATTGCTTTTTCCCAAAACTATTTATCAGACCAAATGATTGCCGGAACCGTCTCCTATGCCGACGAGGTCATGGAGACAAAGCCCGGCGTGTATCTGCTGAACGGGCAGTACATCTGCACCGAGATGATCGGCAGGGAACGTTTGGAGAATGGAGCCCAGCATGAGCAAAGTGATTGAAAGAATTGTCAATGCGGATCGTCTGGAGGATGTCATCGCCGTTTTCGGGTCCTTCGATGAGAACATAAAAAGAATTGAGGATGCCATGAATGTCCGCATCATCAACCGGGGGACGGACCTGAAGGTTTCCGGCGACGAGGAGATGGTGGACAAAGCCGTCCGCACCCTGGAAGGATTGCTGTCCTTGGCCTCCAAAGGGGAGACCATTGACGAACAGCGGGTGCGCTATCTCATTACCCTGGTCAACGAGGGCAACGACCAGCAGGTGGCTCAGATGACCAAGGACGTGGTGTGCATCACCGCCAAGGGTAAACCCATTAAGGCCAAGACCGTCGGTCAGCAGAAATACATGAAGGCCATCGGCCAGAATACCGTGACCATCGGCGTGGGCCCTGCCGGTACCGGCAAAACCTATCTGGCCGTCGCCGCCGCCGTGGCTGCTTTCCGGGAAAGGACCGTCAACCGAATTGTGCTGACCCGCCCGGCGGTGGAGGCAGGGGAGCGGCTGGGCTTTCTTCCCGGCGATTTGCAGAACAAGGTTGACCCCTATCTTCGCCCGCTGTATGACGCCCTGTACGACATGCTGGGTGCCGAAACCTTCCAGAAATACCAGGAGCGGGGCTCCATCGAGGTGGCGCCCCTGGCCTACATGCGCGGCCGCACCCTGGACGACAGCTTCATCATTCTGGACGAAGCTCAGAACACCACCCGGGAGCAGATGAAAATGTTCCTCACCCGGCTGGGCTTCGGTTCCAAAATCGTGATCACCGGCGACATTACCCAGATTGATTTGCCGGATGACAAAACCTCCGGCTTGAAGGATGCCATCCGGGTCCTGGATGGGGTCAAGGATATTGCCATCTGCCGCCTGACCTCCGCCGATGTGGTGCGCCATGCACTGGTTCAGGAAATCATCAACGCCTACGAGCGGGCCGCCCAGAAGGCGGAGGAAAAGAATAAGCCCCGGGAATTCAATGGGCCGTATCAGAGGAAAAAATCATGAGAAATAAAATCAATCTGGTTTTTGAGGGGAATCTTCTCCAAAAGCTGGTCATCGGCGCCAACATCCGAACCTGCATCAATGAAACGCTGAAGGCTGAGGGGATCACCGTCCCCTGTGAAATCAACGTGCTGATTACCGACGACTCTGGAATTCAAACCATCAACAAAGCCAGCAGAAATATTGATAAGCCCACCGACGTGCTCAGCTTTCCCATGTTCAACCTGACTGCCGGTGCGCCGCCCCAGGACTGGGGGGAGTACATCGACCCCGGCACCGGATTGTGCCCCCTGGGGGATATGTGCATCAGCCTGGAGCGGGCCGTTGCCCAGGCAAAGGAATTCGGCCACAGCACCAAACGGGAGGTGGGGTATCTGACCATCCACTCCATGCTCCACCTGTTGGGCTATGACCATCTGGACGAAGGAGCGCAAAAGCGCCAAATGCGCAGCAGGGAAGAGGCCATTGCTTCTCAGATCCCGGGCATGCAGCGGGACTGATATAACAAAGAATACAGGAGATTTCATATGAAAACAAAAACCGCAATGATCACCATTGCCGGCCGCCCCAATGTGGGCAAGTCCACCCTGACCAACTATCTGGTGGGGGAAAAAATCGCCATCGTTTCCAACAAGCCCCAGACCACCCGGAACCGGATCTGCGGCATCGTCACCCGGGGTGACACTCAGTTCGTATTCGTGGATACCCCGGGCTACCACCGGGCCAGAACCAAGCTGGGCGATTATATGGTGAACGTGGCTCAGGAGTCCATCGCCGACGTGGACCTTACCATTCTGGTGGTGGAGCCCATCGCCTCCATCGGCCCCCAGGAGGAGGGACTGCTGCAGAAAATCCAGGGCAGCCGGTGCCCCGCCGTTCTGGCCATCAACAAAATTGATACCGTAGAGAAAGACAAGCTGCTGGAAGTGATCCAGGTCTATGCCCAGAAGGCTGATTTCGACGCCATCATTCCCATTTCCGCCAAAACCGGCGACGGAGTGGACGATCTGCTGGCAGTGTGTGAAAAGTATGCTGTGGAGGGCCCCTTCCTGTTTCCGGAGGACATCACCACGGACCAGCCTGAGCGCCAGGTGATGGCGGAAATCATCCGGGAAAAGCTATTGTGGTGCCTGGACCGGGAGGTGCCCCACGGAACCGCCGTGGAGATCACCAAATTCTCGGAGCGGGACAATGGAATCATCGATATTGATGCCACCATCTACTGCGAGAAGGCCAGTCACAAGGGCATCATCATCGGCAAGGGCGGCGAGATGCTGAAAAAGATTTCCTCCATGGCCCGGGCGGACTGCGAAAAATTCATGGGCACCAAGGTGTATCTGACCACCTGGGTCAAGGTGAAGGAAAACTGGCGGGACAGTGACTTCCTGGTTCGCAATTTTGGCTATAGTGAATAATTACCAGGAGTATTCCCATTCCGGCTGCAAATCCTATTCCCGGAGGGATTGGAATGAAAGCGGAAGATTTTTGGAATGTTTTCCTGGAAACCGGTGCACCGGAGGCATATCTGCTCTACAGCGCCGCGCTGAAAACGGAGGGAAATCATGTACCTGACGATCCAGGGTATCGTCCTCAGAGTGTCGGACTACAATGACCATGACGCGCTGCTTACGGTTTTGACCAAAAAGCACGGAAAACTCACCGTGAAGGCAAGAGGGCTGCGCCGGAAGAACAGTCCCCTTGCCGCGGTATGCCAGCTCCTTGCCTATGGGGAGTTCACCGTATTTGAATACCGGGGCCAGTACTCCATCAACGAGGCCCACGTTCTGAATCTGTTTCAAAACCTCCGTGGAGATTTGGAGCAGCTTTCGCTGGCCTCTTATTTTGCCCAGGCGGCGGAGGTTCTGTCCCAGGAGGATTATCCCACACCGGAGCTCCAGTCGCTGCTGCTGAACTGCCTTTACGGCCTTTCCGACCTGAACCTCCCATCAGATCAGGTCAAGGCCGTCTTTGAGCTTCGCGCCGCCTGCCTTTCCGGTTACACCCCGGATTTGTTCGGCTGCCATGTCTGCGGAAGCCAAACACCGGACCGGTTCGATTTATCCTCCGGCCTGCTGGAATGCCAGCTCTGCCGGGACACTTCCTCCTCCGGTATCCGATTGCCGGTGACGCCTGGGATACTGGATGCCATGCGCTACATTTGCTTTTGCGACCCCAAAAAGCTTTTTTCCTTCCGGCTGAACCGGGCGGAGCTGCACCGGCTTTCGGAGCTGACGGAGGGCTTCCTGACCACCCAGCTGGAACGGGGGTTTTCGGCGCTGGATTACTATAAATCTCTGTGTCTGAACCATGAGAATATGGAATCTACATAATTTAGGAGATCAAAATGTCTGAACTATATGAGAAATCCCTGATCAAGCTGGAGCTGGATCAGGTGCTTTCGCTGCTGGCCGATTGCGCCGGAAGCGAGGGCGGAAAGGAGAGCTGCCGGCAGCTTCGTCCCACCTCCGATCTGGAGGAGGTGGAGCTGATGCTCCAGCAGACCACGGCGGCCTCCGATCTGTGCACCCGAAAGGGGAATCCGGTTTTTTCCAATGTATGCGATGTGTCCTTCAGCCTGGAACGGGCGGACCGGGGCGGAAGCCTCCAGCCCAAGGAGCTGCTCACCATCGGTGGCGTGCTCCGGTGCGCCAGAACCATCAAGGGCTATGTGTCGGAAGACGACAAGGCCACCGTGCTGGATTCCCTGTTCAATGGGCTGACCCCCAATAAGTATTTGGAAGACCGGATCTTCGGTGCAATCCTTTCGGAGGAGGAGATCGCAGACACCGCGTCCTCCGAACTGGCGGATATCCGCCGCCATATGCGCATTCAGGCCGGAAAGATCCGGGACAGCCTGCAAAAGGTCATTTCTTCCCCGGCCTATAGCAAGTTTCTCCGGGAGCCCATCATCACCATTCGTCAGGGACGGTACGTTGTTCCCGTGAAGGCGGAGTGTAAAAATGACGTTCCGGGTCTGGTGCATGATGTCTCCGCCACCGGTTCCACCTATTTTGTGGAGCCCATGTCCGCCGTGAACGCCAACAACGCACTGCGGGAGCTGGAACTGAAGGAAAAGAAGGAGATCGAGCGGATTTTGGCCGAGCTGTCCAGCGAGGCAGCCGCCCATGCCGAGGACATCAACCTGGACTATAGCCTGCTGGTGCAGCTGGATGTGATTTTCGCCAAAGCAAAGCTGGCCTACAGAATGCGGGCCTGGGCCCCCATCATGAATGATACCGGCAAGGTGGAGCTTCGCAACGCCCGCCATCCGCTGATCGATCCCAAGAAGGTGGTGCCCATCTCTTTGCGGCTGGGCTCCGACTTCGATACCATGATCATCACCGGTCCCAATACCGGCGGCAAAACCGTCACATTGAAAACCATCGGCCTGCTGACGCTGATGGCGGAGTGCGGCCTCCATGTCCCCGCCGGGGATGGCAGCGTGCTTTCCACCTTTGATGCCATCCTGGCTGACATCGGCGACGAGCAATCCATTGCCCAGAGCCTGTCCACCTTCTCCAGCCACATGAGAACCATCGTGGATGTGGTGGAGCAGTGCGACGACCGTACCTTGGTACTCTACGACGAGCTGGGAGCCGGTACCGATCCGGCGGAGGGCGCAGCCCTGGCCATTGCGCTGATTGAGTTCAGCCGGAAAATGGGAAGCCGGGTGGTGGCCACTACCCACTATGCCGAGCTCAAGCTCTATGCCATGCGCACCCAGGGTGTTATCAACGCCTCCTGTGAGTTCGACGTGGAGACGCTGCAGCCCACCTACAAGCTGTTGATTGGAATCCCCGGCAAATCCAACGCCTTTGCCATTTCCAGAAAGCTGGGGCTTCCGGAGGACATTTTGAAGGAAGCCAGCGATCTGGTGGGAAAAAGCGACAAGGATTTTGAGGATGTGCTTTCCCAGCTGGAGCAGCAGCGCCAGCAAATGGAAAACGCCCGCTACGAGGCCGAACGGCTGAAACAGGAAACCGCCAAGATCAAGCAGCAGAGCGAGGAATACCAGGCCCAGCTGCGCAAGGAAAAGGAAAAGGCCATGGAATCCGCCCGCCGGGAGGCTCAGGGAATCATTGAGGAAGCCCGGGCTGCTGCCAACCTGGCCTCCGAAGAGCTGAAGGCCCTGCGCAAGCAGCTCCAGGACAGTGCCGATACCACCGGCATCAACCAGCGTCAGGCGGAGCTGCGCCGGGCCCTGAACGAGACGGAGGACCGCATCCGGGCCAATCAGCCGGTAAAGGCCCGTCCCCAACCCACCCGGGAGATCCTGGTGGGGGACACCGTGGAGCTTTTAAAGCTGGGCATGAAAGCCAGTGTCCTTGCAATCAACAAGGATGGTACCTACCAGCTCCAGGCCGGTATCATGAAGCTTACCGCCAAAGCGGATGAAATCTATCTGCTGGAAAATGAAAATCCCTATAAGGCCAAGGGCGGCCATCCGGCCCACTCCGGCCGGGAGATGAAAATGGCCGCCATGTCCTCGGAAATCGATTTGCGGGGCATGGATACCGTGGAGGCAATCTGCGTGCTGGACCGATATATGGACGAGGCCATGCGGGCAAAGCTCTCTTCTGTACGGATCATCCACGGCAAGGGAACCGGCGCACTGCGTCAGGCTGTTCACCAGTCCCTGAAGCGTAACAAGTTCGTGAAAAAATTCCGTCTTGGGGTCTATGGAGAAGGGGAAGACGGCGTTACCATTGCGGAATTTGCATAAAGATTGGGGGACAATCCTGCTATAAAAAGCAGGATTGTGAAAAATTGCACAAAAATATTTTGCTTTGTGCAACTCATCCGAAAATTGGTTGACTTTTTCAGTAAAAATGGTATTATGTAGGTAGATTCATTGCGTTCGATTGGGCGCGGTGTAAAGGAGTGTATGGATATGTTCAACAAAGAAGTTGTTGTGCGCTGTGAATCCGGCCTGCACAACAAACAGGCTACCTACTTCGTACAGAAGGCCAATGAGTTTGAAAGCAGCATTTGGCTGGAATCCGAGAGCCGCAAGATGAATGCCAAGAGTCTGCTTGGTATCATGTCCCTGGGGATTGTCACCGGTACCAAGGTCACCCTGAGCGCTGTCGGTCCCGATGCTGAGGCTGCTGTGAATGCACTGGAAGCTCTGCTCCAGCGGGATGTTTACTGATTTTACGTAGGAATCTCCGGCACAGTTGCCTGGCCGGAGTGTCCCTCAATTGACCGCCTCAATGCCAAACGCTGCATGGGGCGGTTCTTTTTTGGAGTTTGAAGATGACCTTTGATGAACTGAAGGAAAAAGCGCTGTCCCTGCCTTATGCGCCGGGCGTCTATATCATGCGGGACAAAACCGACAAAGTCATCTACGTCGGGAAAGCAAAAAAACTGAAGAACCGGGTCAGCCAGTATTTCCAGGACACCGCCTCCCATACCCCGAAAACCCGCATCATGGTCAGCAAAATCCATCACTTTGATGTGATCGTAGCTGCCAGTGAATTTGAAGCCCTGGTGCTGGAATGCTCCCTGATCAAGCGATACATGCCCAAGTATAACATCCTTTTGAAGGATGATAAGGGCTATCCCTACCTCCGGCTGAATATGAAGGAGGTGTACCCCAAAATCACCCTGGTCAGCAAGCTCGCGGACGACGGCGCCCAATACTACGGCCCCTTCGGAAGCCGCAGCGTGACCCATGATGTGATGGAGGCGGTGCAGCACACCCTGAAGCTTCCATCCTGCAGCAAGGAGTTCCCCCGGGACATCGGCAAGGAGCGCCCCTGCCTCAACTACCACATGAACCAGTGTGCCGGCTGGTGCCAGAGTAGCAAAACCTGCACCGAATACCGTCAGACCATGGAGCAGGCCAGGCAGCTTCTCTCCGGGAACTATAAAACCGTGGCAGAGCAGATCAAAGCGCAGATGATTGAGGCAGCCGACCATTTGGAATTCGAGCTGGCGGCCACCCTGCGGGACAGATTCAACGCCGTGGAGGCCCTGGGCCAGAAGCAGCTGGTAACGGCAGGGACCCTGGCGGATACGGATGTGGTGGGCTACGGACAGACCGAAGTGAAGGCCTGCTTTGCCGTGCTCCATTTCAGCGGCGGCAATCTGCTGGATAAGGAATACGAGGTTTTTCCAACCCCAGACGATCGGGAAGAGGCTGTTTCCAGCCTGATGAAGCAGTATTATCTCAGCCGGGGCTTTGCGCCCAAGCAGGTTCTGCTTCCGTTCGAGTTGGAGGATGGGGAGCTGTTCTCCCAATTGATGGAGCAGCAGTATGGCAGAAGCTCCAAGCTTCGTGTCCCGCAGCGGGGGGACAATGTGCGCCTGGTGGAGCTAGCCTGCAAAAATGCCTTCGAGGAAGCCAAGCGGGTCACGGATAAAGAGGAGCGCAGCCAGGCAATTCTGGTTCTGCTGGGAAAAATGCTGAATATTCCCACGCCGAAACGGATAGAATCCTTTGATATTTCCAATATTTCCGGCACGGACATCGTGGCCAGTATGGTGGTTTTTCAGGACGGAAAGCCCAAAAAAAGCGATTACAAACGCTTCAAGCTGGAGGGACTTTCCAACCAGGATGACTATGCCTCCATGCACCAAGTTGTGAAACGGCGCTTTTCCCACTACAAGGCAGGGGACAAGGGCTTTGACGCCGCCCCGGACCTGCTTCTGATTGACGGCGGAATCAACCATGCCAGGGTGGCAAAAAACGCATTGGAGGAGCTGGGATTGTCCTTCCCGGTGTTTGGTATGGTGAAGGACGACCGCCACCGCACCCGTGCTCTGGTCACCACCGAGGCTCAGGAGATCTCCATCGATACCAATCAGGCCATTTTCGCCCTGGTGGGCACCATTCAGGAGGAAACCCACCGATTTGCCATCACCTTCCACCGCCAGCTGCGCAGCAAGCGCCTGCGCTATTCGGAGCTGGACGGAATCACCGGCATCGGGCCGAAACGCAAGCAGGAGCTGCTGCGTCAGTTCAAGTCCATTAAGGCCATCGGCCAGGCAACCCTCCCGGAGCTGGAGCGTTTCCTGCCGAGGGATGCAGCCCTCGCCGTGTATCAGCATTTCCATCAGAAGCCGGAAGCGTAACCGGTTTTCCAGAAAGGAGCTTACCATGCGTGTTATTGCAGGAACAGCAAAGGGAATTCAGCTGAATACACCCGATGGAATGCTGACCCGCCCCACCACTGACCGGGTCAAGGAAGCGCTTTTCAGCATTGTCCAGTTTGAGCTGCCCGGGACAAAGGTGCTGGATCTGTTCGGCGGCACCGGTCAGCTGGGCATAGAGGCGCTGAGCAGGGGAGCCTCCAAAGCGGTATTTGTGGATTCCAGGCGGGAGGCCTGCCAGCTGATTCGTTTCAATTTAAAGAAAACCCATTTGGAAGCCCAGGGTACCGTGGTTCAGAGCGATTATATGGAGTATCTGAACCGGTGCGCAGACCAGTTCGGTTTGATTCTTTTGGACCCTCCCTATGCGGAAGTTTTTTTGGAAAATGCCATAAAAAGGATAACCGAAATTGACATTTTGCAATCCGGTGGTATAATAGTCGCAGAACGCCCTCTGGGCAAGGAGCTTCCCTGGGAGTTTGAGGGCTATACCCGTTCCCGGGATTACAAGTACGGCAAAATTATACTGACCCTTTACCGTAAAAGATAAGGAAAAATTGGATATAATATGAAAACAGCAGTTTATCCCGGCAGCTTTGACCCCATCACCAGCGGGCATCTGAATATCATCCGCCGCGCTGCCAATATTTTCGATAAGCTCATCGTTTGCGTGATGGTGAATGCGGGCAAAAATCCCATGTTCACCCTGGAGGAGCGGGAGGAGCTTATCCGCCGGGTCACGCCGGATCTGCCCAACGTGGAAGTGGATTGTTCCAATGAGCTTCTGGCTGACTATGCCAAAAGACGGGGCAGCTGTGTGATTGTGAAGGGCCTGCGCGCCGGTTCGGACTTTGAAAACGAATTCCAGATGGCCCTGGTCAACCGGAAGATCAACCCCGAACTGGACACCATGTTTCTCACCGCCGACAGCCAGTATATGTATCTGAGCTCCAGTATGGTAAAGGAACTGGGCAATTACGGTGCGGAGCTGTCCGACTTTCTGCCGGAAGAAATCATTCCGGATTTTCGTAAGAAATTAGGGAAGCTGTAACCTGCAAGGTTTTCCGGCGTTTCCCAAGGCAAATAAAGAATTTGGAGGATTCATAATGAGCAACAACAGCACGGAAGATATCATCGGCACGTTATACGATATGGTACAGGACGCACGTTCCATGCCTCTTGCTGCGGATAAATGCATTCTGGAAAGAGACCGGGTTCTGGATCTGCTGGATGAGATCATCTCTCAGCTCCCAGCCGAAATCAAGCAGTCCCGCACCATCGTGGAGTCCCGCAACGAGCTGATCAGCCAGGCCCGCCGGGAGGCGGAGGCCATTCTGCGTCAGGCCCAGGATCGGGCCAACGAGCTCGTTGCCAAGGAAGAGATCTACAAGGAAGCCAAAAAACGCAGCGAGGAGCTGGTGGCCCAGACCCAGGACCGGATTAACCAGCTTCGCAAAGCCGGCAATGATTACATGGAAGAGTCCCTTCGCCGCACGGAGGAGACCATTTCCCAGGCCCTGCACGAGGTTCAGGATACCCGCATGAAATTCCTTGCCGTCACCGAGTCCCAGGAGCAGCGCAGAGCGGTGCCCAATGTGGATGTGGATATGTAAAATTTGTGGCCGCCCTGTCATTCAGAGCGGCCACTGTTTTATTTATCCGTCTTCTCCCTGATGGCTGCCGTCCTTTTTGTTGTCGCACCCTCTGGGGGTGAACTGGGAGGCAGGGAAGGGGATTCGGCTGAACATTTCGCAGGGGTCTTCCGTGCAGCCTGGATTGTCGCAGCATTCCTTGGTGGGGATGCTGTAATCCATCACAGGAACGATCAGCTGTGCATCCCGCTCCAGCCGGATAATGGAAAACTGGCCCAGGGTGACAAACAGTCTTCTGCTGTCCGGGCAGATGCTCAGTTCCTCATCGAACATCCCCCGCACCGCGTCCGGTACCTGAACGGGCGCGGATTCTTTGTTGCCGCAGTCACCGGCATCCCGCACCCGGGAGCTGAGCACCATGGGATCGAGCACCTCCACCACAGCGGTGGGGCGGTTTGCGTAGCTTCTGGTCATGCCGTCGGGACTGTAGAGCCGGGTGTCGCTTCTGTAGATGTGGGCACAGCTGTCCTCACCGCACAGCACTGCACGCTTGGTAAAGGCTGCCAGGCCGTACAGTGTAGCGGGACGGGCAGCGCCCACAATGGTGTCCGCAATCACCCGGTAATAGAATGTGACGTCGATGCAGTAGTGGTTTCGGTCAAAGGCCACCGGCTCCACATCGATATACGTACTGATGAGCTCCGCGCACCGCACCCGGGTTCCGGCGCTGCTGTTCAAAAGCGCCTGGGAGCCGGCGGTGAGGTACACAGGCAGATCCTCGATGCAGTCTTTGTCGCGGCAGGAATCCGTGATTTTCCGGGTGTGAATCGACATGGCCTGGCGCAGATCTTCCGGATCACAGCGCAGGATGTCCTGGCATTTGTCTGACATGGGAATCCCTCCTGAAAACGTGTTCGCATAAGCTGCAACCGCTTATAAGACAGTTTATGCATGCAAATGCGTCGTGTGCACCACAGCTTTCATATCAGACAAAGGGCTCCGGCACTGTTTGCCGGAGCCTGAGGTCAATCTCAATTGGAGAAACGGTAGACCGTTTCGGTGTGGTATTTTTCCCCGGCCTTGGTAATAGGCTGCTCCCATTCGGGATGGTGGATGGAATCGGGGTAGTACTGGGTTTCCAGGGCGATGCCGCTGCGCTTACCGTATTCTATGCCGCCCTTGCCTTTGCCGCTGAGGAAATTGCCGGCGTAGAACTGGATGCCGGGCAGGTCGGTGTAAACGGCCATAATGCGGCCGGAGACCGGGTCGGACACCACGGCGCAGGGATTGCAGAATACTTCAAAATTGTGGTCGTAGCCGCCCTGGAGGTTCAGGGGCTCGTAGTCGGCGCCAATGTCTCTGCCAATGGGCTTGGGGGTGCGGAAATCCATGGGTGTGCCCTCCACGCTGCGCATTTCGCCGGTGGGGACGCTCTCCGCGTCGGCAACGGCAAACACTCTGGCGGGCAGCATCAGCAGCTGGTCCATCGCGGCGGCGGGATTGTTCTGGCCGGCCAGGTTGAAGTAGCTGTGGTTGGTCAGATTGAAGATCGTATCGTGGTCGGATACGGCATCATATGCGATGTGCAGACCGCCCTTTTCGTCCAGGCTGTAGGTTACGTCAATGGAAGCGTTGCCCGGATACCCCTGATCGCCGTTGGGGCTGTCCAGATGGAGGGAAATGGAGGTGTCTGTGCAGTTCGTCACGCTCCACATCCGGGTGTGGTAGAAATCGGGGCCGGAATGGAGGTTGTTGCCGTTCTCGTTGGGTATGAGGGCATACTTCCGTTCGCCGATGGAGAAGGCACTGCCCTTGATTCTGTTGGCGCTGCGGCCGACAATGGCGCCCAGGAAGCAGGTGCCGTTCAGGTAGCCTTCCGCATCGTCGTAGCCCAGGGCTACGTCGGCAATGTTGCCATCGGCATCGGGAACGAACACATTCACCAGCGTCGCGCCGAAATCAGTCACCGTCGCGGTGATGCCGCCCCGGGAAATGGTGTACAAAAAAGTTTCTTCACCGGAGGGAAGTTTGCCAAAAAATTTTCTCATAAAAAGCCCCTTTCATTTTTGCGGTATAATGCTCAGAATTATGTAAAGACTGCTTCCTTTGATTATACTATATTCTTCGACGATTTTCAATTATTTCTTTTACGGCAATTGGAAAAAACGGAACTTTCTTCTTTTTCCGTGGCCGTGCCGCTGCCCGTTCAATTCCGTACTTTTCTACTTATTTTCGTCAAATCCCATATTTTGTGTTTTTCTCTTGACAAAACCACAATATATAGTATAATATGTCATGCGCGGGACATCAGAACCCCACCCGCGCAAAAGGAGGACCATACGTGAAGATTATCAAAAGAAATGGCACTGAGGTCGTTTTTGACATCAATAAAATCGTGATGGCCGTTACCAAGGCCAACGAAGCCGCCGATGAAAAGGTGCGCATGACTCCGCTTCAGATCCGGCGGATTTCCGAGCATGTGGAAGTCGCCTGCGAGGAAATGGGCCGCAGCCCCTCTGTGGAAGAGATCCAGGATTTGGTTGAAAAGTCCATCATGGCACACGGTGCCTTTGAAGTTGCAAAGGAATACATTACATACCGGTACACCCGCAGCCTGCTCCGCCAGTCCAACACCACGGATGACCGGATTCTCAGCCTGATCGAGTGCAACAACGAAGAGGTCAAGCAGGAGAACGCCAACAAAAACCCCACCATCAACGCCGTGCAGCGGGACTATATGGCCGGCGAGGTCTCCAAGGATATCACCAACCGGATTCTGCTGCCCCCGGAAATCGTAGCGGCCCACGAAAGCGGCATCATCCACTTCCACGACTCCGATTACTATGCCCAGCATATGCATAACTGTGACCTGGTGAATCTGGAGGACATGCTTCAGAACGGCACCGTCATTTCCGGCACCCTGATCGAGAAGCCCCATTCCTTCTCCACCGCCTGCAACATTGCCACCCAGATCATCGCCCAGGTCGCCTCCAATCAGTACGGCGGCCAGTCCATCTCGCTGACTCATCTGGCGCCCTTCGTGCAGATCAGCCGGGAGAAGATTCGCAAGACCGTGGAAAAGGAAATGGAGACCTTTGGCATTCAGGCTTCCGACGAGGCCATCTCCAAGGTTGTGGAGGACCGTCTGCGCGATGAAGTGAGAAGAGGTGTTCAGACCATTCAGTACCAGGTTGTCACCCTGATGACCACCAACGGTCAGGCGCCCTTTATCACCGTCTTCATGTATCTGAACGAGGCCAGAAACGAGCAGGAAAAGAAGGACCTGGCCATGATCATCGAAGAGACCCTGCGCCAGCGCTATGAAGGCGTCAAGAATGAGAAGGGCGTTTGGATTACCCCCGCTTTCCCCAAGCTGATCTATGTGCTGGAGGAGGACAATGTCCGGGAGGGGACTCCCTACTGGTATCTGACCCGTCTGGCCGCCCAGTGCACTGCCAAGCGGATGGTGCCCGACTACATCAGCGAGAAGAAAATGAAGGAGTACAAGCTTTCCAAGGGCGAGACTCCGGGCAACGGCGACGTGTACACCTGCATGGGCTGCCGCAGCTTCCTGACCCCCGACCGCTCCGGCAACGGCTGGGACAATGTGGCCAGGGCCAAGAACTATGAGCCGGGCAAGCCCAAGTACTACGGCCGGTTCAACCAGGGCGTGGTCACCATCAACCTGGTGGACGTGGCGTTGTCCTCCGGCCGGGATATGACCAAATTCTGGGAGATCTTTGAGGAACGGCTGGAGCTGTGCCACACGGCGCTGCAGTGCCGCCACGAACGGCTGAAGGGCACCCTGTCCGACGCCGCGCCCATCCTGTGGCAGTACGGCGCCCTGGCCCGTCTGGAGAAGGGCGAGCCCATCGACAAGCTGCTCTACGGCGGCTACTCCACCATCTCCCTGGGCTACGCGGGACTGTATGAGTGCGTCAAGTACATGACCGGCAAGTCCCACACCGACGAGGAGGCCAAGCCCTTCGCCCTGTCCGTCATGCAGAAGATGAACGACAAGTGCCTGGAGTGGAAGACCGCCGAGGACATCGACTATTCGCTCTACGGCACGCCCCTGGAGTCAACCACCTACAAATTCGCCAAGTGCCTGCAGAAACGGTTCGGCCTGATTCCCGGCATTACGGACAAAAGCTATATTACGAATTCCTACCATGTCCATGTGACTGAGCCCATCGATGCTTTCACCAAGCTGCGCTTTGAGGCGGAGTTCCAGCAGCTGTCCCCCGGCGGGGCCATCAGCTATGTGGAGGTCCCCAATATGCAGCAGAACATCGACGCCGTTCTGGAGCTGATGCAGTTCATCTATGACAACATCATGTATGCCGAGTTGAACACCAAGTCCGACTACTGCCAGATTTGCGGCTACGACGGTGAAATCGAGATTCAGGAGGATGACAACAAGCTGGTTTGGGTCTGCCCCCAGTGCGGCAACCGGGACCAGAGCAAGATGAATGTGGCCCGCCGTACCTGCGGCTACATCGGTACCCAGTATTGGAACCAGGGCCGTACCCAGGAGATTAAAGACCGGGTACTGCATCTGTAATTAAAGTATTTCCAGCCGGAATCACTTCAAACGTGAACCGGCTGGATTTTTTATGGTGTTTGCTTTTGGTAAAAAATACGCCGGTTTTCCTCTGCGTCAGGAGCTTCCATTCCACCGGTGCAGAACAGACCATAGAGGCTTCCGATGCGCTTTTCGGCTTCATCCACCGCTTCTCCTGCATTGCAGAAGCAGGAATGCGCCCGCAGAACCGACCGCCCCCGATCTGTAAATGCCAGGACGCGAACCTGTGGGGGAACCAGACCCAAATCCTGTTCGCTTAATCCAAGGAAAGCACAGAGGATCATTCGGTCAATTCTCGTCCGGGTGTAGCGTTTGGATTTGGTGGCAGCGATGATGGAGGATAGATCGCTCCTGCTGCGGGCGGCCTTCATCAGCTTGCGCCAAAGTCCCTCGGAGCCATAGGGCAGGCGTTCAAATTCCTCGTCGGTCATGGAGCGAAGCCGTGCAATTATTGCACGCTCACCCGCCTCCAGGGTATGCAGCGGCGCGTTTTGCAGCAGGGAAACCGTGGCCTCCGGTACGGCGTACGCCCAATCCTCCCCGGAAAGCAGGGCTTTGCGAAGGGCCGTTGCCGACGGCGCATGGGCATCCAGGGCCTGGCTGTGATAGGAGCCTTCCCGGAAGATGGGGAAAATGGACATATTGGAATGCTGGGACAGAATCGCCTTGGTGTATTCCACGCCCAGAATATCGTTGGGGGTGGTCAGCTGCGCGGATACTCCCATTTGGGAAAGGGCCGCTTGCCGGGCAGCAGGGAAGGAGTAGCCGGAGGATAATTCCTTTTTTAAAAGTTCCGGAAACTGCGGACTCAGCAGCACCTCCGCCGTCCGGGAAAGCTCTGCCTCCGCCATCGTCTCGGTGCCGAAGCAGAGTGCATCACAGAATCCGGAAAGAATGCGCACACCTCCGGCGGCGAACCCTTCCGCTGAGGAAAGGGCAATAGAGATGGGAAGCTCCAGCACCAGATCCGCACCGGACAGCACCGCCGCCCGGGCCCGGATGGATTTGTCCACAATGGCCGGTGCGCCCCGCTGCACGTAATTTCCGCTCATCAGGCATACCACCGTGCAGTCTTCTCCGTATTTTGCACGAATCAGCTCAATTTGCCGCCGGTGGCCGTTGTGGAAGGGATTGTATTCGCAGATAATTCCAACGGTCTTCAAGAAAAATCCTCCTTTGGCAAAATTTTTCAGAATTGGGGGTTGAGAAAACCGAAAAGATAGACTATAATATCTCCAGCTATGGAAATCATACCATATTTTCTGCAAAAAAGAAATATCTAATTATTTAGGAGGCAATTCCAATGAATGTTCTGGTTATCAATGCCGGCAGCTCTTCTCTGAAGTATCAGCTGATGAATCCGGAAACCGGTGATGTGTCCGCCAAGGGCCTGTGCGAGCGCATCTACATCGACGGCCGCCTGACCCACAAGGTGGGCGACAAGAAAGTCGTGAAGGACATCCCCATGCCCACCCATTCCGAGGCCATCCAGGCTGTGCTGGAGATTCTGGTCGACCCTGTGGACGGTGTGATTAAGTCCGTGGACGAGATTGATGCCGTCGGCCACCGTGTGCTGCATGGCGGCATGAAGTTCTCCGATTCCTGCATCATTGACGATGCCTGCATCGAGGCCATCGAAGCGTGCATCCCGCTCGGCCCCCTGCATAACCCCGCCAACCTGATGGGCATCCGTGCCTGCCAGGCGGTCATGCCCAATACCCCCCAGGTTGCCGTGTTCGATACCGCCTTCCACATGACCATGCCTCCCAAGGCCTACCGTTATGCCATCCCCACGGAATACTACAAGAACGATGACATCCGCCGCTATGGCTTCCACGGTACCTCCCACAAGTATATCGCCCGCCGGGCTGCTGAGCTGATGGGCACCAAGAACTTCAAGATGGTCAACTGCCATCTGGGCAACGGTTCCTCCCTGTCCGCCGTGAAGGACGGCAAGTGCCAGGATACCTCCATGGGCCTGTCTCCTCTGGCCGGTGTGCCCATGGGCACCCGTTCCGGTGACATCGACGCCTGCGTGGTGCAGTTCATCTGCAACAAGTACGGCATGAGCGTGGACGACTGCCTGACCATGCTGAACAAGAAGTCCGGTGTGCTGGCCCTGTCCGGCGTTTCCTCCGACTTCCGTGACCTGACTGCAGGTGCGGAATCCGGCAACGAGGACTGCAAGCTGGCCCTGGAGAAGTTCTATTATGAAGTCGCCAAGTATGTGGGCGCCTATACCGCTGCCCTGAACGGCATCGACATGCTGACCTTCACCGCCGGTGTGGGTGAGAACGACGCCGATGCCCGTGCGGCTATCTGCTCCTACCTGGGCTTCATGGGTGTGAAGATCGACCCCGAAAAGAACAAGATCCGCGGCCAGGAGATGAAGATTTCCACCGAGGATTCCGCCGTTCAGGTTTGGGTTATCCCCACCAACGAAGAGCTGATGATCGCTCAGGATACTGCCGAGCTGGTGAACGCTGCCCGGAAGTAAAAATCCGTTTGATGGGAGCCGCCGCTTTTTGCGGCGGCTCTTTTGTAAGGAGTGAACCGAATGAAAACCGTTACCGAACGCTTCCTGCGCTATGTTTCCTTTGATACCCAATCCGATGAATCATCCGAAACCTGTCCCTCCACATCGAAGCAAAAGGAGCTGGGCACCGCCCTGGTGGAGGAAATGAGGGAAATGGGCATTTCAGATGCCCGTATGGACCAGCATGGCTATGTCTATGGCACCGTGCCGGGGGATAAAGCCCTGCCCACCATTGGCCTGATTGCCCACATGGATACCTCACCGGATGCTTCCGGCACAAATGTCAAAGCCAAGATCCTGGAGTATGACGGCTCCGACCTTCTTCTCAATCCCGGGAAGGGTATCTATCTCCGGGAGGCGGATTATCCCATTCTGAAAAACAGCCGGGGCAAGCATTTGATTGTCACCGACGGTACTACTCTGCTGGGTGCCGATGACAAAGCCGGAATTGCTGAAATCATGACTGCTGCGGAGCGCTTGATTACAGGCGGCGGCAGACATGCCACTTTAAAAATTGGGTTTACCCCCGACGAGGAAATCGGCCGGGGCGCTGACCTGTTCGATGTGAAAGGCTTTGGGGCGGACTATGCCTACACCGCCGACGGAGGGACCGTTGGCTGCATTGAATACGAGAATTTCAACGCCGCCAGCGCCAAAGCAGTGTTCCACGGCCTGAACATTCACCCCGGCTCCGCCAAAGGCAAAATGGTCAATTCCATGTATCTGGCCATGGAATTCCAGAACCTGCTGCCCGCTGCCCAGAAGCCGGAATATACCGACGGTTATGAGGGCTTCATCCATCTGCTGCACATGGAGGGAGAGGTGGAAGAGAGCCGCCTGGACTATATCATCCGGGATCACGACATGGGGAAATTTGAACAGAAAAAGGCCCTGATGGCTGCTGCGGCAGACTTCATCAACCGCAAATACGGCGAAGGTACTTTGGAACTCACCATCAAGGACAGCTATTTCAACATGAGAACGTGCATCGAACCCCACATGCACATCGTGGAGCGGGCCAAAGCGGCCATGAGGGCGGCGGGTATGGAGCCGGAGGAAGTGCCCATTCGGGGCGGTACCGACGGCGCCCGACTGTCCTTCGAGGGACTGCCTTGTCCCAACCTGTGTACCGGCGGAGAAAACTACCACGGGCGGTTTGAATTTATACCTGTGGAGGATATGGAAGCCTGTGTGGACATGCTGGAGCACATTCTCCGGGATTTTTAAGGGAATAATCGCAAAAAAGGAGGCCGCCCAGTGACGGGTGGCCTCCAAGTTCTTTTTTGCGGAGAGAGGAGCATTAGCCCTCAAAATCCTCTTCATCGGCAACGGGAATGGCATCATCTGCCAGGACAGCCTCCGGTGCGGCTTCCTCGGCGGCGGGCTCCTGAGCAGCTTCCTCAGCAGCAGGCACTTCTTCCTGTGCAGGCTCCTCGGCAGGGGCAGCCTCTTCAGCAGGGACTTTGGGGGCAGCAGGCACATCCACCACATGCTCGGGGCAGCAGCCGCCCATGATTCCCTTTGCCCACGCAACAATCTTATCGCCAAAGGTGGCGACGATGTAAACAGCGCCGACGGCGGCGGCAAGAGCAGTAACGATTTTCACAATGGTATTGAACTTCATGGAATAAACCTCCTCATTGGATTTTATCTAACGGAAATAGTATACCCAATTACAGCAAAAAATGCAACATGGAATTTGCAAATTATGCATGTCCGGCCGAAATTACAGGTAATTGTACAGTCCCCGGACACTGACTTCTCCGGAATTGACCGTTTCCACCGTTCCGTCCTGATATTTCACAACCAGTGCGCCTTCCTCATCCACATCCAGCGCCCTCCCATGGCGGACCTCTTCGCCTTTGACCAGGCTTACCTCCTGCCCAAGGGTGATGCAGTCCCGGCGGTAACGGGCAATGATTTGGGATTTGTTTGTCAGAAGCAACCGGTTCATATCATAAAAGGCATCGATCATCTTCGCTGCCACCTGGGCCCGATGAACCTCCCGCCCGGAAACCATTTTCAGAGAACCTGCAATCTCCCGGATGGCCGGTGGAAAATCCTCCGGCTGCTGGGTGCAATTGATGCCGATGCCAATGATGGCATAGGCAGTACTTCCGTCCTGGTTCAGTCCCAGCTCCGTTAAGATTCCGGCCAGCTTTCTCTTCCGGTACACAATGTCGTTGGTCCATTTCACCCCGGGACGAAATCCCGCCGCGTTTTCGATTGCAGTACAGGCCGCACTGGCGCAGGCACAGGTCAAGTGCATCAGCTCCGTGGGCATACAGCTTGGCCGCAGCAGAACGCTCAAGTAAATGCCGACCCCGGAAGGGGAGAGGAAGGTCCTGCCCAGACGGCCCCTTCCCCCGGTTTGGCTGTCCGCCACCAGAACCGTGCCCTGGGGCGCGCCCTGAATCGCCATCTGCTTCAGCACATCGTTGGTGGAAGTGATGGTATCAAAGAACTGGATCTGCTCCCGCCAGGGATTGTCCCCGGATAGGTTTTTCAGTATTTCATGCAGCATAGCGTTTCCTCAGTCAATGTCGGCCTTGATTTCCTCCGGAGGATTGTCCAGCACCTCCGGTCTTGCAATCACCCGCTTAAAATGCTTGAAGAACGTGGCGTAGTAGTAGCCGTCCACGATCCGCTCGTCCAGGGTGAACTTGAAATCCACATATTTCCGCTCCACAACGGTGCCGTCCTCCAGCACCTCGACCGCCTTTCTCTTGCAGCCAAAGGAGCCGAAAACAGGCAGGTTGCCGAAATCATAAAGATGATGGTAGATGGGAGGAATACCCAGGCTGCCCATGGAGGTGAAGAAAATGCTGCCATGGAAGGGGCTGACCTCCAAAAGGAATTTCGGCAGAAGTCCGAAATAATCCATGGTCTTCAGGCACCAGACCAGGAATTTCAGGAATACGCCGGGTACCAGCATCAGAGCGTGGGCCGTATTGTCGAAGCCCGAATCCAAAGGGGTGTTTTTTGCTTTCTCAATTTCCGCGTTCAGCTTGTTGTAGACATCATAAGCGGTATCCTTCGGGGACAGGTGCACCTTGATCACGGTTTCGGGCGCATTGGTGCTCATTTCTTTTTTAATGGTCAGGCAGAACTGGATATCCTCACCCCGGGAATAGACCTTTTGGCCGGAGATAAAACGGTTCAGCCCCGGATATTTGGCCAGGGTCCGGCAATAGCTTGCCAGGAAAACATGCATGATACCGAAATTGATCAGGCCCTCCCGGCGCTTCTGCCGGATGTAGCGGTCCACATTGTTGATTTCAAAGGCTTCCTCAAAGGAATTGGTGGACGTATTGCGGGTGACCATGATATAAGGGGAGACCTGGTCCATGGCGCTGAGGGTGCGGATTCTCCGTCCGTCGCAGCGGTCGCCCCATCTGCGGTGGTATTGCCCCGCAGGATGAATCCGGACCGCAAAAGTCACAAACAGGCATCCAACTATGGCCAGAAGGTCCGAATGGATGCGCACGAGGCCGTCCCAGTTCCTTGAAAGCAGGATGTGCTTATTGTTGTATACAACAATGACCAACGCGGAAAAAATCAGGAAAGGCAGAAACCAGACCCATTTTTGGCGGCTGCCGGAGACGATTTCCGCATACACCAGGGAAAGAAAAACCAGCGCGATCCAGAAAAGCCAAATATAGAGCTTCCCCTGCACGCTGCCGGCCACGCAAATGGCGCAGTAAAGAGCCATCATGCAGACGGGAATCGACGTTTTATAAAAGCACTCCGTACCGTCCATCAGCACAATTGCAAGGTACAATACCGTCGCTGCCACGGGAAGCACGATCTGTCCCCATAGGCCCACGGTCCCCGCATGCTTCGTAAAGCCGAAAACAACGATTCTTGCCACGGCGGAATACGCAAGACAAAGCGCCATCAGCCAGGTGAACACATTTTTCTTATTGACAAATAAATGAATCCTGTTTTCCATCTCTTTCTCCCCGATCCGTTATTTCCCCAATTCCCGCTTTACTGTCGCGATAAAGTCGGGCGTGGTGCCGCAGCAGCCGCCCAGCAGGAGGGCTCCATTGTCTGCACATTGCTTCATGATTCCGGCAAATTCGTCAGGGGAAAGGCTGTACTCAGCCATGCCCGCCTGGTTGATGACCGGAATCCCTGCGTTGGGCTTACAAATCAGGGGGAGGGAAGTGTACCTGCGCAGTTTGCTGACCAAATAAGGGGTCATCATATCCGCAGCCACGCAGTTGAAGCCTACCGCGTTCGCCCCTGCTTCCTCCAATTCGTGCAGCACCTTTCCCGCATCCGCACCGGAAAACAGGGAACCGTCCGCCTGCATGGTAAACGAGAACATCACCGCGCCGGCGCATTCCAGCTCTGCGGCGGTCAGGATGGCCTCCGCCTCCTGGGGGTAGAGCAGGGTTTCACCCACCAGCAGATCCGCACCGCCCTCCATCAGACCGTGAATCTGGCGGCGATAGTTTTCCACCAGCTCATCAAAGCAGTCCGGATTCCAACTTTCACAAAACGTGGCCAGCGTGGTCAGGTCTCCGGCAATCAGACACTCCGGGGCCGCAGAGCGGCTTAATGCCACCAGAGCTTCATTGATTTTCTCGGTCTGCTTCTCCATGCCAACCGTTTTCAGCGCAATGGGCTGGGCCTGGAAGGTGGGGGCGTAGATGATTTGGGAGCCTGCGTTGGCATATCCCCGCTGGAGCTGGACCAACGGCTCCGGATTTTCCAGAACCCATGCCTCGGTGCAGCAGCCCTTGGGCATTCCGGCATTGCGCAGATTGGAGCCGGTGGCGCCGTCCAGAAAATGAGTCCCCTGAGATAGATATTGGCGAAATTCCTGTTTGGTTAACATAGATTCCCTCCGTCTTTGTGGACAAGTGTCTTTGCGTAACGGAGCCATTATATAATATTTCTTCCGAAAATGCAATATTGATTGACCTTTTGGATAAAATCTGATACGATACGTAAAAACAGAAAAGGAGCTGTAAAACATGAATAAAACGACCCTGCGCAAATATGCCAATCTGATTGTCCGCTGCGGCGCAAACGTGCAGAAGGGCCAGGTTGTGAATATTTACGCCGACCTGGACCAGCCTGAGTTTGTTCAGATGGTGGTGGAAGAGGCTTACAAGGCCAAGGCCGCCGAGGTCAACGTCCAGTGGAGCTATCAGCCGCTGGACAAGATTCACTACCGCTACCGTTCCGTCAAAAACTTGGGCACCGTGAAGGAGTGGGAAAAAGCCCGGCAGGAATACTACTGCGAAACGCTTCCTGCCCGTATTCATCTGGTTTCCGAGGACCCCGACGGTATGAAGGGGATCAACATGGACAAGGTGACCAAAGCAAACAGAATGAGATACCCCATTCTCAAGCCCTATGTTGACCGTCGTGAAAACAAGGAGCAGTGGTGTATTGCCGCCGTTCCCGGCGCCGCCTGGGCGAAAAAGGTTTTCCCCGGCATGAGGACCAGCACCGCCATTGAAAAGCTGTGGGAAGCCATTCTTTTCACCTCCCGGGTCAATGAAGATCCTGTTGCGGCCTGGAAACAGCACAACGAGGATCTGGCTGCCCGGTGCCGGTATCTCAATGATCTGCACATTCGTTCTCTGCATTACACTGCGGATAACGGTACCGATTTCACGGTGGGCATGATCGAGCAGGGCCGGTTCTGCGGCGGCGGGGAGACCAGTCTGCAAAATGTCTTTTTCAATCCCAATATTCCCACGGAGGAATGCTTCATTTCTCCCAAGCGCGGCGAGGCGGAGGGTATCGTCTACTCCACCAAGCCTCTGTCCTACCGGGGGCAGCTGATTGAGAATTTCTCCATCCGCTTTGAAAACGGAAAGGCAGTGGAGGTTCACGCCGAAAAGGGTGAGGAGCTGCTGAAAACCATGATCGAAATGGACGAGGGCGCTGCCTACCTGGGCGAGTGCGCTCTGGTGCCCCAGGCCAGCCCCATTTCCGAAAGCGGCATTCTGTTTTACAACACCCTGTTTGATGAAAATGCCGCCTGCCACCTGGCTTTGGGTATGGGCTTTGCCGACACGATTCAGGATTTCCAGAACAAAACCCTGGAGGAATGCCGGGAGCTGGGCATCAACGATTCCATGATCCATGAGGATTTCATGATCGGCTGCGACAGCATGGACATCGACGCCACCTGCGCTGACGGCCGCGTGGTTCCCATTTTCCGGGGCGGCAACTGGGCTTTTTAAGAAAAAACAGAAATTTTTGAAAAAACACTTGCATTCTGTCCCCGGGTGTGATATGATAGCCGGGCGATTAAAGATTGCTGGGGCATTTCTGCCCTTTAACTGATAAGAAAGAGGTGAACGAAATGAAGGAAGGTATCCACCCCAAATATGAACAGACCACGATTCGCTGTGCTTGTGGCAACGTCTTTACGACCGGCTCCACCAAGAAGGACATTCGTGTTGAGATCTGCTCCAAGTGCCACCCTTTCTATACCGGCAAGCAGAAGCTGGTTGACACCGGTGGACGTGTTGATCGCTTCAACAAGCGTTTTGGCCTGAAGTAAGATCGAAGTCCGCACTACGTTTGCGTGGTGCGGACTTTTCTTTTTTTATTTCCTTTTGTCTTGCCCGCACCGCGCAGAGTGTGGTATACTAACTGTGGTATGCCCAGAAATTTTGGAGGTTTTTATGGAATTGAATTTTGAACAACATGCGCAGGAACGGGCAGTACTGGTCGGCCTGAACGCCGACTGCTTTACAAAAGAACAAATTGCCACAGACGAGACACTGGAAGAACTGGAAGCATTGCTTGAAACCGCCGGCGGCTTTTGCACCGCCAAGGTACTGCAAAACCGCCATGCCCCGGATTCCCACAGTTTTATCGGCGAGGGAAAGGCCCAGGAGGTCAGGATGCTGGCCCAGGCAACCGACTCCACCATGGTGATTTTTGACAACGAGCTTTCCCCGGGAAATATCCGTGCCTTGGAGGAGATCATCGGCGTTCCCGTTTTGGACAGGAGTGCCCTGATCCTCGATATTTTTGCCCAGCGGGCCAAAACAAAGGAAGGCCGTTTGCAGGTGGAGCTGGCCCAGTACAAATATTTGCTGCCCCGGCTCTCCGGTATGGGCAACAGCCTGTCCCGTCAGGGCGGCGGCATCGGCACCAGAGGCCCCGGCGAAACCAAGCTGGAAAGTGACCGCCGGCACATTCGGGAGCGGATCTACCGGCTGGAGGAGGAGCTGGAGCAGGTGCGGCAGGTGCGCAGCGTCCAGCGGGAACGGAGGATAAAGAATTCCGTCCCCGTGGTTGCTATCGTGGGCTATACCAACGCCGGAAAATCCACCCTGCTGAACAAGCTGACCGGCGCCGGGATTCCGGCCAATAACCGGCTCTTTGACACCCTGGACACCACCTCCCGTCAGCTCACCGTGTCCGACAATCTGGACGTGGTGCTCTCCGATACCGTGGGCTTTATTGCAAAGCTTCCGCACCATCTTGTGAATGCCTTCCGCGCAACGCTGGAGGAATTGGAGTTTGCCGATCTGCTGCTCCATGTCATCGATGCCTCCGACCCCAACCGGGAGGAGCACATTGCCGTGGTGGACAAGCTGATCGCCCAGCTGGCAAAGCCCGGTACCCCGGTTCTCCGGTGCTATAACAAGGCGGATTTGGTATCCCAGGAGGAAATTCCCACCGGAGCGGATATCGTGGCCATCTCCGCCGCCCAGGGCACCGGAATGGAGCAGCTGCTCCATACGATTGAAAATGCCCTGGGCCAGGCCCGGCACCATGTGGTTCTCTGTCTGCCCTATTCCATGGGCGGCCAGGTGGAAACCCTGCACAATAACGCCCATGTGAAAAATGTGGATTATACCGCCGACGGCATTGAAATGGAAGTCGTTTTGGACGACATTTTATACGGAAGACTGCGCCAGTTTGTGACAAAGGAGTGCTGAAGCTTGGAGGAATACCTGGTACCCACCGATTTTGGGGAGGATGAATTTATCGAAAAGAAATCCCGATTCATCGGTCGGGTCTGGCCGGTGGAAACCGAAGAAGAAGCCTTGGCCAGAATCCAGGAAATGAAAAAGCAGCACTATGACGCCACCCACAATTGCTGGGCCTATATCATCCACGATGGCCCGATCCGCTTTTCCGATGACGGGGAGCCCGGCGGTACCGCGGGGATGCCCATGCTCCAGGTCTTGCAGCGGGAAGGGTTAAATAATATCGTCTGTGTTGTGACCCGATACTTTGGCGGTGTTCTTCTCGGCGCGGGCGGATTGGTCCGCGCCTACACCAAAGGAGCCAAGATTGCCGTGGATGCGGCAGGGAAATCCATGAAGCGGGTATGGACGGTGCTGTATGTGCCCTGTCCCTACAGCTTTTACGAGCGGGTGAAGCTGGAAACGGAAAGCTTTGGCGGCATCATCCGCAGTACGGAATTCGGAGCGGAAGTTGACATGGAAATCCTGTTCCCGGAGGCGCAGGTTCAGCCCTTTTTGCAGCGGCTGACAGACATGACCTCCGGCACCGTGGAGGGAATGGAAACCGGCCAGGAATACCGGGCGTTCCCCATTACATAGGAGGGAAAAAATGACTGTCAGAGAAGAGCTGGAATACCAGGAGCATCGCAGACTCAATCCCCTTGCCGCCTTTGCAGACCAAAGCTCCGGCCGTCCCAGGCCGGAAATTCCCTCGGAAAATGATGTGCGTACTTGCTTCCAGCGGGACAATGACCGCATCGTCCACAGCAAGTCCTTCCGTAGATTGATGCACAAAACCCAGGTGTTCCTTCGCCCGGAAGGAGACCATTACCGCACCAGAATGACCCACACCCTGGAGGTGACCCGGATCGCCCGCACCATGACCCGGGCTCTGGGCCTGAACGAGGATTTGGCGGAAGCCATTGCCATGGGCCACGATCTGGGCCACACCCCCTTCGGCCACGCCGGAGAAGCGGCCCTGTCCGCCTGCCTGGGAAAGCCCTTTCGTCACAACGAACAGAGCCTTCGTGTGGTGGATTACCTGGAAAACGACGGCAAGGGGCTGAATCTGACAAATGAAGTCCGGATGGGCATTTTGGGCCACACCGGTGATTATATTCCGGAAACTCTGGAGGGACAAATTGTTCGCCGCTCCGATCAGATTGCCTATGTCAACCATGACATCGACGACGCCGTCCGTGCCGGAATCCTCAGCGACAGTGATTTGCCCCGGGACATTGTGGCAATTTTGGGCTCCACCCACAAAGAGCGCATCAACACCTTGGTGTGCGATCTGATCTTCACCTCCCGGGAAGCCGGTTCCATCTGCCTGACGCCTATGGTGGACAATGCGCTGAAGGAGCTGCGCAGCTTCATGTTTGACCGGGTTTACCGCAATCCGGTTGCGAAAGGGGAGGAAAGCAAGGCAAAAGCCATGCTGCAAAAGCTGTTTGAGTACTACATCACCCACCCTGAAGCACTCCCGGCGGATTTCCAGCCCCAGCTCAGCTTTGACGGGATGGAGCGCACTGTCTGCGACTACATCGCGGGCATGACCGACAATTACGCTGTGAACAAATTTACCGAGATTTTCGTACCGGCAGGGTGGAATATCCGGGGATAGTGTGATACAATAGTGGAAAGAAAGGAGGAGGAAGAATGGCTTTTCCACCGTCATTTTTGGAGGAGCTTGCTGCACGCAACCCCATTGAGGAAGTTGTGAGCCAGTATGTAAATCTGCGGCGTTCCGGCTCCAATCTGTTTGGCCTGTGCCCGTTCCATGGGGAAAAGACCGCTTCCTTCTCTGTGAATCCGGAAAAAGGGATTTATTACTGCTTCGGCTGCCACAAGGGCGGAAGTGTCATCAATTTCCAGATGGAGATTGAGGGCTTGACTTATCCTGATGCCGTCCGGGCTTTGGCAAAGAGAGCCGGAATGGAAGTACCGGAGGATGCCCAGTATCAAAACCGCTACCACCAGCAGGAGCGCCTGTGGGCTCTGTCCAAGGAGGCTGCCCGGTTTTTCAACGCCCAGCTTTACAGTCCCGCCGGAGCGGAAGGCTTGGCCTACGCCCAGAAACGGGGAATGCCCAAATCCATCCTGACCAAATTCGGCATCGGCTTTGCCCCCAACAGCTGGTCGAATCTGTGTGATGCCATGCTGGCCAAGGGATACACCGAAGAGGAACTGAAGCAGTCCGGTCTGGCCTCCACCTCCCAGAAAAACGGAAAAATCTATGACCGGTTCCGCAACCGGCTGATGTTTCCCATTATTGATATTCGCGGGAATGTGATCGGCTTCGGCGGCCGGGTGATGGACGATTCCACCCCAAAATACTTAAATTCTCCGGAAACCATCATCTTTAATAAGCGAAAAAATCTGTTTGCCCTGAATCTTGCCAAGAAAACCAGGCTGGGCTACATGATTTTGGTGGAAGGCTACATGGATGCCATTGCGCTGCATCAATATGGCTTCGACTGCGCTGTGGCCTCCCTGGGCACCTCTCTGACCGAGGAACACGCGGCGCTGCTGTCAAGATACACCGAGCAGGTCATGCTGATCTACGACGGGGATGAAGCCGGGCAGAACGCCACCAAACGGGCCATTCCCATGCTGGAAAAGGCCGGGCTGCAGGTGAAGGTGCTTCAGATGCGGGATGCCAAGGACCCGGATGAGTTTTTGAAAAAATTCGGAGCAGACCGGTTCCGCCTGCTGTTGGAGGAATCCTCCAACCGGGTGGAATACCAGCTTCGTTCCATTCAAAAAAAGTATGATTTACAACAAGATGACCAGCGCGTCCAATTTATTGCGGAAGCGGCCGAATTCATCAGTACCCTGGGCAATGCGGTTCAGCGGGAAATCTACGGCGGCCGGGTTGCCGAAGCTGCCGGAATCACTGCTGAATCCATGAAAATCGAGGTCAACAAGGCCTTCAAGCGCCGGATTTCCCGGGAAAAGAAAAAGCAGGAGAAGATTGATCTCTCTCCGGCCGCCAATTTGCAGCCGAAGGACCGGCATATCCGTTATGACAACATCAAATCCGCCATGGCTGAGGAAAACGTCATTGCCATGCTCCTGCGGGAGCCTGCTTTGCTGGGGGCCTGCGGGGCGCTTTCGCCGGAATCCTTCTCTTCTCAGATGCTGGGCCGGGTCTTTGAACAGCTGATTCAGAGCTTCCAACAGGGGATTGAGGTTTCACTGGCAGCGCTCACCGATTTTACCCCCGAGGAAATGTCCCACATTGCCCTGATCGTCCAGCGGCACGACGGCCCAGTCTCAGAGGAGGCGCTGTCCGACTGTATCCGTACCATCCGCACGGAGCATCAATCTCAAAACGCAAAATCCGCACAGAATTACGACGAGCTTCTGTCCTTTCAAAAGCAGCTGCTCGCCCGAAAAGGACTCAAAACATGACTGAACCCATTGAAAAGACGGCAGAATCTGCTTTCGATGATGATATTCATCAGTATCTGAATGAAATTCGGGGGATTCCCCGGCTTACGCCGGAGCAGGAGCGGGATTTGGCCAAGCGCTGTGCTGCCGGAGATGAGGCCGCCATCCGCCAGATGGTGAACGCGAATCTCCGCCTGGTGGTTTATATCGCCAAGGAGTACGCCGGACGGGGCGTCGCGCTGATGGATTTGATCCAGGAGGGGAGCATCGGCCTGCTGGCCGCCGCCCGGAAATTTGACTATACAAAGGAATACCGTTTTTCTACCTATGCCACCAAGTGGATTCGCCAGGGCGTGACCCGGTGCTTGATGAACAACAGCGGCATCATCCGTGTTCCGCTGCACACCGCCGAAAAAATCCGGAAGGTGGAGGCGGCACGAAATCTTCTGAAGCAGCAGTATGGAACGGAACCCACCTGCGAGGAAATCGGCCAACAGGTTGGCTTGTCCGCCGCCAAGGTGGAGGAGCTGCTCAGTCTGTCTCCCGATGTCTGTTCGTTGGATGTACTTACCGGCGACAGCGATAAAAACACCTTGGGCTCCCTGGTGGAGGACTTGGATGCCCTCCAGCCCCAGGAGGCCCTGGTGCGCCAGGAACTGGAAAAAATGATGCAGAAGATGCTCAGTTCCCTGACTGAACGGCAGCGGCAGATTCTCTGCCTTCACTTCGGCCTGGAGGATGGAGTGGAGCACTCTCTGGAGGAAATCGGCAAATCGCTGGGCATCTCCAAGGAGCGGGCCAGACAGATTGAACGTCAGGCCATGGACAAGCTCCAGGCAATGGGTACCAGCATGGGATTGGAGGATTTTCTGGAATGATGGATTTCCAATTTGAGCAAAGCCCCTGGGAGGCTTATCTGAGTTCCTGCAAAAACGGTGCGGCCATTTCCGCATGGAATCTGATTTCCATGCTGGAGGAGGAAGACGATGAAGCGGTGGAAGATGCGTTTCGAATCATCCAGGAAAAGCAAATGACCTTGGACCTTTCCTCCCTTCCAAAAACCGTCCCCACGGGTCAGGCGGCGCTGCGGCTCAAGCAGGAAAAAGAATATGCGCAAAAGGGTTTGAAGCCCTCGGATATGGAGGAAAATGACCCGCTGCGGCTCTTTCTGGAGGAAATCGCCGGCATCCCCGCTTGTGCGGATGAGGCAATTCTTGCGCAGCGGCTGCTGTCCGGCGACGAAAAGGCTGCCGAAAATCTGACCAATTTGGGCCTGAGCCGGGTGGTCCAGATGGCGGCGGAATTCGCCGGGTGGAATGTTCTGCTGCTGGACCTGATTCAAGAGGGCAGCGTGGGACTGTGGGAGGCGATTCAAAGCTACTCCGGCGGAGATTATGCCGCCCACCGGGACAGAATGATTCGCAGCGCCCTTTCCAGATCCATCATCCTCCAGGCAAGAAGCAATGGAATTAGCCAGAAAATGCGCCAGGCCCTTCAGGACTACCGCAGCACCGACGAAAAACTGCTCATGGAGCTGGGGAGGAACCCCTCTCTGGAGGAGATTGCGCAGGGTATGAAGGTCAGTAGGGAAGAGGCGGAGTGCATCAAAAAGATGATGGATGACGCCATGCTGCTGAACCAGGCCGAACAGCTGGTGCAGCCCAAGGAAGAGACGCCGGAGGACAACCTGGCGGTGGAGGATACCGCCTACTTCAAGATGCGCCAGAGAATCGGTGAGCTGCTTTCCCAGCTGGATGAGCAGGATGCCAAAATCCTCACCCTGCGCTTTGGCTTGGAGAAGGGCAAACCAATGGGCGCCGAGGAAGTGGGGCGCATGCTTGGCCTGACTTCCGGAGAGGTTTCCCGGCGGGAGGCCGCTGCCCTTGCCAAATTACGTACCGAAAAATAACCTGAAAAGGATGGATATCGCTATGAAAACAGTTTCTGTGGCCATCGATGGCCCTGCCGGAGCGGGAAAGAGCACCATTGCCCGCCGTCTTGCCGCTGAACTGGGCTATCGTTATGTGGATACCGGAGCCATTTACCGCACGGTTGCCTATTTCATGGATCTCTGGGGAGTGAGCCCGAAGGATGTGGATGGTGTGAACCGCTACATCGACGAGCTTACCGTCGGAATTGAATACGATGAGGACGGATTGCAGCACATGATCATGAACGGGATGGATGTCACAGATGACATCCGCACCCAGGAAATTTCTCAGAAAGCCAGCCTGATTTCCGCCCATGCCTGTGTGCGGGAAATGCTGCTGGATATGCAGCGGGATATGGCAAAGCAGTACAACGTCATTATGGACGGCCGGGACATCGGAACCGTGGTTCTGCCCAAGGCAACCGTGAAAATCTTCCTGACCGCCTCCTCCGAGGTGCGGGCAAAGCGCCGCTGCGATGAGCTGCTGGCCAAGGGGCAGAAGGCAAAGTACGAGACGGTTCTGAAGGAAATCCAGCAGCGGGATTACCAGGATACCCACCGGGAAATTGCTCCGCTGAAAATGGCCCGGGACAGCATCAAGGTGGATACCTCCGAGATGGGCATCGAGGAAGCCGTTGCCGCAATTCGGAAAATTGTCCTGGAGAAGGTTGCCCTATGAGCGTGACGGTAGCCAAAAGCGCTGGCTTTTGTTTTGGTGTCAACCGTGCCGTTGAGCTGGTTGAAACGGCCGCCAGGGAGGGGAAGCGCACCGTCACCCTGGGACCCATCATCCACAACCGTCATGTGGTGGACCGCTTCCGGGAGATGGGGGTCCACGTCATCGAGCAGCCCGAGGAGGCGGTGCCCGGTGACACCGTCATCATCCGATCCCACGGTGTGAGCCGGGAGGTTTATGAAAGGCTGGAAAAACGGGGGACCCAAATCATCGACGCAACCTGTCCCTTTGTCAAGCGAATCCACAAGCTGGTAGGCCAGGCCGAGGCGGAAGGCATGCTCCCCATCATCATCGGCACCCCCACCCACCCGGAGGTGGAGGGAATCGCCGGCTGGTGCAGTCAGTGCAAGGTCTTCTCCGACGCCGAAGCCCTGGAAAAATGGGTGGAAGAGGAGCACGTTTCTCCTGATTTGCCAGTTTGTATGGTTTCACAGACCACCTCCACAGAATTTTTGTGGAAAAAATGCGTCCAATTTGCAAAAAAACAGTTTACTTACTTGAAAACATTTGATACAATATGTAGAGCAACAGAGTGCAGGCAAAGCGAAGCATCCGCGTTAAGCCAAAGATGTCAGGCAATGGTCGTTGTAGGAGATCTCAAAAGTTCCAACACAGGCCGTCTTGCGATGATTTGCCGTGAACACTGCGAGAAAGTCGTCCTGGTGGATAATGCGTCCGAACTGGACAGGGATTTTTTCCGTGGTGTTTCTGATGTTGGAATCACTGCTGGTGCGTCGACACCGGCGTGGATTATAAAGGAGGTCAACAAGACTATGAGCGAAATTACCAATGTTGAGGCTGTGCAGGAGGAGAACTTTGCCGAGCTTCTCGAGCAGTCCATCAAAACTTTAAATACAGGAGATAAGGTTGTTGGAACCGTTACCGGTATTGGCAATACCGAGGTCCAGGTCGATCTGGGCACCAAGCATGCTGGTTACATTCCCTACGACGAAGTCAGCACCGATTCTTCTGTAAAGCCCGAGGATGTGCTGAAGGTGGGCGATGAGATCGAGGTCTTTGTCGTTCGCGTCAACGATCAGGAAGGCACCGTGCAGCTGTCCAAGAAGAAGCTGGACGGCCTGAAGGTGTGGGACGACATGGCCGGTTACGTCGAGAATAAGACCACCATCGATGCCGTTATCACCGAAGAGAACAAGGGCGGCCTGGTTGCCAATGTGAAGGGCGTCCGTGTGTTTATCCCCGCTTCCCAGTCCGGCATTGCCAAGGGCGGCGACATGGCTGGCATGGTTGGCAAGCCCGTGCAGCTGAAGATCACCGAGGTTAACCGCGCCCGCCGCCGTGCCATCGGTTCCATCCGCGCCGTCACCTCCGAGCAGCGCAAGGCCGCTCAGGAGAAGATTTGGAGCGAAATCGAAGTGGGCAAGAAGTAC
>JBJDYM010000270.1:0-4622 GCA_051867315.1 Faecousia sp. | reverse complement strand
CGGGCCTGGAAACCCCCACCAGCGGCCGCATCACCATCGGCGACAAGGTGGTATTCGACAGCGCCCTGGGCATCAACATCCCCGCCAACAAGCGCAAGGTGGGCTTTTTGTTCCAGAACTACGCCCTGTGGCCCAACATGACCGTTTATCAGAACATCTCCTTCGGTCTGTCCAACATCAAAGAGGAGATGCCGGAATACAATTTCGAAGCCAAAAACGCCGCCCGGCTGGCTGAAATCCTGGCCCGGCCGGAGGACGTGGTGAAGGTTCTGGACGAGTGCCGGGACAAGAAGGGCAAGCTGGACGAAAAGAAGGCCATCATCAAGCTGATCGACGCCTTCACCATCTCCCAGTACACCGCCAAGAAGCTCTTCGGCTACCATCTGGAGCAGGGTAAGGACGTTTCCGCCGAGATTGGCGCCCTGAAAGACAAGGTATCCGCCGCCAGGGCAGCGGGTATGACCGAGGATTTCCAGATCATCAGGGACGGCAAGCCCGCCGTCTCGGTGCGCAAGCTGACGAAGGAGGAAATTGACCTGTCGGTGCGCCGGGTGTCCCGGATCGTGAAAATCAGCATGTTCATGGACCGGTACCCCGCGGAGCTCTCCGGCGGCCAGCAGCAGCGGGTGGCCATCGCCCGGACCCTGGCCCCCGAGCCCCTGGTGCTGTTCATGGATGAGCCCCTTTCCAACCTGGATGCCAAGCTCCGGCTGGAAATGCGCTATGAGCTTCAGCGGCTCCACCTGGAAACCGGCTCCACCTTTGTCTACGTCACCCACGACCAGATGGAGGCCATGACCCTGGCCACTCAGGTCTGCCTGATCAACAACGGCGTTCTGCAGCAGTACGACGCACCCCTCACCGTCTACGGCAAGCCCGCCAACCTGTTCGTGGCGGACTTTGTGGGCAACCCCTCCATCAATTTCGTGGAGGCCAAGGGCAAGGCCGCCCCGGACGGCAGCGTCAGCCTGGCCATGCTGGAGGGCACCTGTGCCGAATTCGTCCCCGCCCAGCCCCTGGACCTGGAGCAGTGGTTCCGCCGGCGGGACCAGCGCCGGGCGGAAAAGACCGCCGCGCTGAAAGCGGCCGCCACCCAGAAGGGCTATGTGGAAAAGAGCAACAGAGATGAAGTGTTCCGCTACCACATCCCCAAGGTGGTGGAGGAGGACGACGCCATGATGGAGGAGCCGGTGCTGACCAACGACGATCTGGTGCTGGGCATCCGCCCGGAATTTTTGCAGATTGACCCCAACGGCGCGCTGGAGGGGGAAATCTACGGCGCCATGCCCACGGGCATGGAATCCACCATCAAGATCCGGGTGGGCAATTTCCTGCTCACCGGCGTGGTTTTCGGCAATACCCTGTTCAAGCTGGGAGAAAAGATCCGCCTGAACGTCTCCGGCAATGAGATCATGCTCTTCGACCGCATCAGCGGCGAACGGATCACCTCCGGCAGTTTAAAGCTTTTGTAATCCCCGATTTGACAGCCCCCCTTTCCTTTATCAGCCCAGCGCGACGGGATTCGATGGATTCCGCCTGTGGATGGGCTATGATAGGGGAAAGGGGGGAATTTTATGTATCATTACGCAAAATCCGGAAAAAAACGGCGGCGAAAGAAACGGCTGTTAAGGGTCTGCTTCCTCCTGGCAGGGGTCTGGGCGGCAGCGCTGTGGTGGCTGCTGTCATCGGAGCAGGAGCTGCTGCCCCTCTCACCCGTGAATCGGGAGCCCACGGTAACACTTGTATACCGGGGAGAACAATGGGAAATCCCCGCCGCCGGACAGACTGCCGGGGAGCTGCTGGAAAGCCTGGGGCTGGAACTGACCCAGGAGGATGTGCCCTCCGCGCCTGCGGATACGGTGCTCTCCCCCGGCGAGGTATTCACCGTGGAGCTGCACCAGCGCCGCCAGGAGGTATACACCCTGGTCATCCCCCCGGAGACGGAATACCGCCCGGACGACACCCTGCCCTGGGGCAAGGAGGCGGTGCTGATTGCCGGGATTCCGGGAGAAATGCGGTGCACCGCCCAGGTGGATTATGTCAACGGCTTGGAAACCCGCCGGGAGATCACCGGCAAGCAGCTGCTGTACACGGCCCAGAAGGAGCTGATCGCCGTTGGCACCTGCGAAAATCCCGGAGTCAGCGCAGGCAGCGGCTATCTCTGGCTCCCGGATGGGCAGCTGCTGACCTACACCCACACCGCCGCCGTGGAGGCCACCGCCTTTACGGGTACCGATGCCGGCGCCCTGCCCAATGCCCGCCCGGGCACCGTGGCAGTGGACCCGGACTTCATCGCCCCCGGCACCCGGCTCTACATCGCATCCGCTGACGGCTCCTTCCTTTACGGCATCGCCCAGGCCCGGGCCAGCACCAGCATGCAGGGCAGCCGGGTGGATTTGTATTTTTCCACCGCCGATGAATGCGCCGATTTCGGCAGACAGATGTGCACCTTGTATTTTCTGGGCTGAAAGGATTGCAAACGGGGAATTCCTCTGGTATGATATCAGCAAAATCCCTGCCGGATCAAAGAGGCAAATTGGTGTTCACAGCACTGGCGCAGCAGCGCCCATGGCTCCCTGTGTAAAGGGAGCTGTCAGCGAAGCTGACTGAGGGATTGGGCAGCAGGCATTTCCGTTTCGTTGGAGGGTTTTGGCGAAGAGCGTACCAGGTTTTACCTTGTACCTCTGCGCATCGGGCTGTACCATTGCATTGGCGCCTGCTGCCCAATCCCCCTCCCCTCCTTTACACAAGGGGGGCTCGGCTGGTGCGTGTCGTTCCCCGGTGCCGTTTAACCCGCAGAACACCAATTTATCGCGCAACAAATCCGGCGGGCAGGTCAGACAGAAAGGGATCAAAAAAATGATCAACGTTTGCGATATTCAGGTGATGAAGCCCCTTTTGGCTACCCATGGATTCCATTTTTCCAAGGCAAAGGGGCAGAATTTTCTCATTGCCCCCTGGGTGCCGGAGTCCATTGCCCGGGAAGCCGGGGTGGAGAAGGACGTGGGGGTACTGGAAATCGGCCCCGGCATCGGGCCCCTGACCCAGCAATTATCGCTGCGGGCGGGAAAGGTCTGCGCCGTGGAGGTGGATGACCGGCTAAAGCCCATACTGGACATCACGCTGGAAGGCTGCCCCAATGTGGAGCTCCTTTGGGGCGATGTCTTGAAGCTGGACATCCCCGCCCTGGTGGAGCAGAAGCTGCCCGGCCTGCGGCCCATGGCCTGCGCCAATCTGCCCTACTACATCACCTCCCCCATCCTCACGACTCTGCTGGAGGCGGAGTGCTTCGAGGCCGTCACCGTGATGGTGCAGAAGGAGGTGGCCCAGCGCATCGCCGCCCAGCCCGGGTCGGCGGACTACAGCGCCTTCACCGTGTTCTGCCAGTATTACGCCCAGCCGGAGCTGCTGTTCGACGTGCCGGCCCACTGCTTCCTGCCCCAGCCCAAGGTGACCTCCGCCGTGATCACCCTGCGCATTCGCAAATCCCGGCCCTGGGACATTTCCGACCCGGCGCTTTTCTTCCGGGTGGTGCGCTCCAGCTTTGCCATGCGGCGCAAAAAGCTCTCCAACGGCCTTGCCTCGGGCTTTCCGGAGCTGGGCAAAGCGGGAGCGGAGGACGTGATCGCCGCCTGCGGCTTCCCGGAAAACGTCCGGGGGGAGACGCTGGGCATCCCGGAATTTGCCAAAATCGCCAATGAAATCTCCCGCCGGAGGGAAGGCCGATGATGGAATTTGTCTTTCTGGATCTGGATGACACCATACTGGACTTTCACAAGGCGGAGCGGATCGCCCTGTCCAAAACCCTGGGTAGCTTCGGTCTGGAGCCCACGGAGGAGGTGCTGGGGCGTTACCACATCATCAACCGGCAGCACTGGGAGCGGCTGGAGCGGGGAGAGCTCACGCGGGATCAGGTCCAGGAGGGCCGGTTCCGGGTGCTGTTTTCCCAGCTGGGCCACGCAGTGGACGCGGTGGCCGTCACCCGGGCCTATGAGCACAATCTGGGCATCGGCCACTATTTTCTCCCCGGGGCCCGGGAGGCCGTGGAGCGGCTGCATCAAAAATACCGGCTGTTCCTGGCCAGCAACGGCACCGCCTCGGTGCAGCATTCCCGGCTGACCAGCGCAGGGCTGTACCCCTATTTTGAGAAGGTATTCGTTTCCCAGGAAATTGGCTTCAACAAGCCCTCCAGGGAATACTTTGACGCCTGTTTTGCCCAGATTCCGGGCTTTGATCCCCAAAAAGCCATCATGGTGGGCGACAGCCTGACCTCCGACATTCTGGGAGGCATCCGGGCGGGAATCAAAACCTGCTGGGTCAACCCCGGCCACCTGAGCCCGAGGGAGGATATTCCGGCGGACTACGAAATTGAAGCGCTGTCCCAGCTGGAAGCCCTGCTGGAAGCCCTGTAAGGAGGCGGGCCATGTCCGATCCCGATATTCCCCCGCAAACATGGTACCATTCGGCCAAGCGCTCAGTTTCGACAGCTGGCGGGCATCTGCAGCCTCCCCTGCAGCGGCTCTACCAAGCGTAGGTTGCGAAATTCCGTTTGCCCTGATATGCTGGTGGCATAGGAAAGGAGGGAATTTTATGAATTCCTACATCACCGGCCCGGCCATCAA
>JBJDYM010000269.1:3228-4625 GCA_051867315.1 Faecousia sp. | reverse complement strand
GTGCCCGCTCCCGCGATGCAGCCGCCGGGGCAGGCCATGCCCTCCAGCAGGTAGCCGTTGTATTTTCCGGCCTTGGCCATGGTCATCATCTTGCGGCAGTCCCGCAGGCCTTCGGCGTTGGCCACCTTGATCTCCATGTCCGGATGCTGCTCGTGGATGATGTCCACCACGGCCTGGGCCACGCCTCCCGCCACGGCGAAGCCCCGTCCGGCGGCGGTTCCGGCGTTTTTGATGTCGGTGCAGTCTTCAATGGTCTCCAGATCGATCTCCTTGGCCTCGAACATGCCCTGGAGCTCCTCGAAGGTCAGCACGAAATCCACATCGGAGCGGATGTTCTCCCGGATGGCCTCCAGCTTCTTGGCGGCGCAGGGGCCCACAAACACGATTTTGGCGTCCGGCTGCTCTTTTTTCACCATCCGGGCGGTGTAGACCATGGGGGTCAGGGTCATGGAGATGTTTTTCGCCTGGGCGGGGAACAGCTTGTGCACCATGGCGTGCCAGGCCGGGCAGCAGGAGGTTGCCATAAAGCTCTGGTTGGCGGGCACATGCTCCACAAAGTCCTTGGCCTCCTCCACGGCGCAGATGTCCGCGCCGATGGCCACCTCCACCACCTGGTCAAAGCCCAGCTTCTTCAGGCCCGCCACCAGCTTGGGCACGGGCACGTCCTTGCCGAACTGGCGCACAAAGGCGGGGGCCATGATGGCGATGACCTTCTCCCCCTCCATGATAGAGCGGACCACCTGGTAGATCTGGCCCTTGTCCACAATGGCGCCGAAGGGGCAGCTCACCAGGCACTGGCCGCAGGAGACGCATTTTTCCTGGTTGATGGTGGCGCGGCCGTGCTCGTCCATGCCGATGGCGTCCATGCCGCAGGCCGCCTGGCAGGGCCGCTCCAGGTGGATGATGGCGTGATAGGAGCAGGCGGCGGCGCACTTGCCGCAGCGGATGCATTTGCCCGGGTCAATCCGGCTTTTGCCGTTGACGAAGGAAATGGCCTCCCGGGGGCAGACCTGCTGGCAGGAGGCGGCCAGGCAGTTCTGGCAGCTCTCGGTGACCCGGTACTGGTTGGTGGGGCAGGCATGGCAGGCGTAGGGGATGATGTTGATCAGGGGCGGCTCATAGTACTGCTGGGCGATGGCGGCGTGGTCCATGCCCTCGGTCATCAGGCTGCGGGTCTGGACACTGCGGACGGAAAGGCCCATGGCCAGCCGCACCCGCTCGCCGGCAATGGCCCGCTCCAAAAAGATGGATTCCCGGTGCAGGGGCTGGTCGCCGGGGACAATCAAAAAGGGCAGATCCTCCGCCTTGGTGTAGTCCTGGCCGGAATAGGCAAGCCTTGCCACCTCGGTGAACACCTTTTTTCGGATATCAGTGATCAGGGACGGAATACCACGCAT
>JBJDYM010000269.1:0-3128 GCA_051867315.1 Faecousia sp. | reverse complement strand
CCCGGCGCTCATACACTCCACCAGAATGGAGGGGTGACTATGAAACGTGTACTGGGCCTGCTGCTGGCCGCGGTGCTGACGGCAGCACTGCTTCCCCAGCGGGCGGCGGCAGTGAACCTGGAGCTGAACGCCAAAAGCGCGCTGCTGATGGACGTGGCCACCGGCACGGTGCTGTATGAAAAGGAATGCCACGAGCGTCTGGCCCCGGCCAGCGTGACCAAGGTGATGACCATGCTGCTGATCATGGAGGCGGTGGACTCCGGCAGAATCCGGCTTTCGGACCCGGTTACCGCGTCGGAGGCCGCCGCCGCCAAGGGGGGCAGCCAGATCTACCTGAAGGTGGGCGAGACCATGCCGGTGTCCGACATGCTCAAATCCATCGCCGTTTCCTCGGCCAACGACTGCGCCTGCGCCATGGCGGAGCTGCTGGCGGGCAGCGAATCGGCCTTCGTGGAGCAGATGAATCAGCGGGCCCAGGAGCTGGGCATGGCGGACACCCATTTCGTCAACTGCACCGGCCTGGACGACAGCCCGGAGGCCAAGGACCACCGCACCAGCGCCTACGACATCGCGCTGATGTCCCGGGAGCTGCTGAAAAACCATCCGGACATCAAAAATTACACCACCATCTGGATGGACACCGTGCGAGACGGCGCCTTCGGCCTGTCCAATACCAACAAGCTGATCCGCTTCTACTCCGGGGCCACGGGGCTGAAAACCGGCTACACCACCGGGGCGGGCTACTGCCTGTCCGCCTCCGCCAAGCGGGAGGGCATGGAGCTGATCGCGGTGGTGATGGGCTGCGAAAGCTCCCAAAAGCGCACCGCCGACTGTAAAGCCCTGCTGGACTACGGCTACGCCAACTACTCCGTGGTGCGCCCGGGGTTAAAGGAGGGCCGCACCGTGGCGGTGCACCTGGGTAAGGAGGCCACCGTCCCCGTGGAGCTGGTGGACCGGCGGGAGATTCTGGTGGACAAAGCCAAGCGGACTAGTCTGTCGGCCAAGGTGGAGCTGGTACAGGCGGTGCCCGCGCCGGTGGAAAAGGGCCAAAAGCTGGGCACCATCAAGGTATACTCCGACGACAAAATGCTGATCCAGCTGCCTTTGGTGGCCGGAGCGGCGGTGGAGAAGCTGAGCTTCTGGGATGTGTACAAAATCGTCCTGCGCCGGATAGCCCTGGGCCGGGAACCGGCGGCAAGCTGAAAACCGCGCAAAGAAAAATGATTGTTTGGCGCACCGTCACCGCAGTATAAAAAATCGCTGTTTTGTGGGTCGAACGGCACCGGGCGCCAGCTGGGCCAGTCCCTGCGTAAAAGGGGGCATGCAGCCTGCGGCTGGTGCTGTCAACAATTTCCCCGTTTTCTGTTTGCCATCCCGGGAAAAATGTGATATGATGGCACAAAACCTTCAGAAGGAAGCGGGCAGTATGGCAAAAGGAACGTTAATTGTGATCGAGGGACTGGACGGCAGCGGCAAGGGGACCCAGGCGGGGGAACTGGTGAAAAATCTTGCCGCCCGGGGGCAGCGGGTGCGGAAGATCTCCTTTCCCAACTACGCCTCCGATTCCTCCGCATTGGTGAAAATGTATCTGGGGGGCCAGTTCGGCACCGACCCAAATGATGTGAATGCCTACGCCGCCTCCACCTTCTACGCGGTGGACCGGTACGCCTCCTTCAAGCAGGACTGGGGAGAATTCTACGCCCAGGGCGGCACGCTGGTGGCCGACCGGTACACCACCTCCAACGCCGTCCACCAGTGCAGCAAGCTGCCCGAAGAGCAGTGGGACGAATTCTTAAATTGGCTGTTCCATTTTGAATATACCCTGCTGGGCATTCCCGCCCCGGACACTGTGGTCTACCTGAACGTGGACCCCGCCGTCAGCCAGACGCTGATGACCGGCCGCTACCGGGGCGACGAAAGCAAAAAAGACATCCACGAGGGCAACCTCCCCTACTTAAACCGCAGCCGCCAGGCGGCGCGCTACTGCAGCAGAAAGCTGGGCTGGAAGGAAATCGACTGCTGCCGGGATGGGAAAATGCGCTCCATTGAAGCCATTCAGGCGGAAATTCTGGCCCTGCTCTGATCCGAAAGGGGTATTGTGTCCAAATTATTGGACAGATTCTCTGATAAAATTCCCGAAGGCGTGAAGCTTGTCAAGACTTGTTTTTCCTCTTTTTTCATGATATGATTCACGTCGAGTTTGCGCTAAGGAGAATCAAGACATGGAACAACATACCCCTCTGCGAATGCGGGACCTGGCCGTTCGGGAACGGGAGGCCTTCCGCAACATCCCCGGCATGCAGGAGCTGCTGCGCACCGCCCCCGAAAAGCGGGAGGATGCTCAGCTGCGCTATCCGGACGCCGCTTTCGCGCTGATGGTTGCCAACCATCTGTCCATGGGCAACCAGGAGCAGAACGCCATCCACCAAAAGGCCTACCTGTCCATCCTGGAGGGAGAACCCATCCAAAACGTCCGGTTCCGCTATGACTCCGATCTGGAGCGATACTTAGAGCGGCATATGTGGGATTAACAGAACGGCCCCGCCAAAATCGGCGGGGCTTTTTTGTATATTCTGCTTGAATTCGGGCGAAGGAAGTAGTATACTGTGCACAGACAATTGAACGCGAGGTACGCATATGGAAATTCTGTTCATCTCCGACTATGTCTGCCCCTACTGCCTGGTGGCCAAGGAGGCGCTCCATCGGGCGCTGGAGAAGGCGGGCGTGGAGGCAAGCATCGTCTATCAGCCCTACGAGCTGACCCCGGAGCCCATGGAGCGGGTGGATACCTTTCACGACCAGCGCCGCCGGGCAAATTATCAGATCCTGGCTGAGCCCTGCCGCCAGATGGGGCTTGACATGAAGCTGCCCCCCAAGGTGATTCCCCGGCCCTACACCCGGCTGGCCTTCGAGGGCTGGTACTACGCCTGCGACCACGGCAAGGGCGAGGAATACAACGACTCCGTATACCGGGCCTATTTTCTTCAGGAGCAGGACATCGGCCAAATCGCCGTGCTGGCTGCTCTGGCCCGTCAGGTGGGGCTGGACGGGGAGGATTTCACCAAAGCCCTGGAAGAGGGCCGCTATACCGGGCAGGAGCGCCAGGCCGTCCAATACGCCCGGGAGGT
>JBJDYM010000268.1:0-16638 GCA_051867315.1 Faecousia sp. | reverse complement strand
ACAGTAAATCGTCTGCGGCTGGGCGGCGGGTCTTGCCGATTTCATCAGAGCTTCCTAAGAAATAGAAAAGCACTGATCGGGTTTTGTCAAATAACGATCCGTTGTTGTTTGGGTTATCGCACCAGTCACTGTAGGGAGGCTACAGATGCCCGCCGGCTGTCGAAACTGAGCGTTTGGCCGAATGGTACCATGTTTGACACGGGTACGGATTCGCCCAACCCAAAGCATTTCCATCCCCTGATTTTGTAAGCCTCGGCGATGCCGTTTTCCGCGAAACCCACAGACTGATCGCAGCGGTAGGCCCCGGGGTTGTTGGCAAACACCCCCAGGCCTACCTTTTTCGCATGATAGAGGTCAAATGCACACGCCGCGCGTTTTGCCCCTTTCCCCCGTTCTGAAGGGAAGAGGCTTCCGCGCGGCGTTCGCATTCACCGTTTCAGAGCATTGATTTGTCCGTCCTTGGCGTCCAGATTGAACAGAATGCAGCCGCAGTGCCCCTTGAAGGTGGGGTAGCAGATGATCTTCAAATTGGTGTCGATCTCCGGGCTGTAGGACACGATTTCCAGCGTTTTTCCGTAGAGCACCGCCTGCTCATAGCTGCGCAGCCACTTGGAATCCATGTTGTCGAACAGACTGCTGAAGGAGCTGCCGATCAGCTTTTTCAGGGGCTTTTTTTCCAGTTTCGCCAGCGCCGGATTGCCATAGCGGAAAATCCAGTCCACCGCGTGCCGGTCCTCGCTGAACACCATTTCAATGTCCGTAAAGGCAAAGGGCGCGTTATCGAAGCAGCGGTAATAATCGCGATATTCCTCCGGCGTGGTGGGGATGCCCTCGCCGCTGAGGCTGTCCAGGAACAGCTTCAGCTGGAAGGCCAGAAGCTTTCGGATCTGGTATTTCCGGCTGCGGGTATACTCCAGCGATTCTCCATTGCTGAGATTGATGGTATCCGTAACGCTGTGAATCGCCATTGCCGATACCAGCCGGTGGCGGCTGACCTTGAGAAAGCCGTCCCCCAGCCCCTTTTCCAGCGCGGTCAGCGTGATTCTGGTGCGGTATACCGACCCGTCGGAAACATGGATTTGGGCAATGTTCCGTTTCACATCCGCGTACAGAATTGTGTTCACATTCACCATGATCCGCTTGCGCTTCACCGTAATGGACAGATAGGCGCCGTCCGGAAACCCACGCACATCCGCCTCCGGCTCCTGCTCGGCAGGCAGTTCTTCTTCCTCCGGGGCAGGCGGCGCGGCTTCCTCCAAGGCCGGGGCAGGCGGCGCGGCTTCCTCCAAGGCCTGGGCGGGTGGGGCGGCTTCCTCCAAGGCCGGGGCGGGTGGGGTTTTCCGTTTGGCAGACCTGGGCTTTTTCACAGCAATGCTTTCCGGCGGGCAGTTTCGCAGAGCACAGATTTTGGCAACCAGCTCCTTTTTCTGCCGCTGCACATATTTCAGCCGTTCTCCGCTGTTCAGAACCACCATATCGTCAATGTGGTGAATCTGGGCCACGCTGACCAGGCACCCCCGGCGAATCGGGAGAAAGTCGTCCCCCAGCAGCTTTATCAGCTCCTCAAAGGTAATCCGCGCCCTGTAAACGCCGCCCCATTCCGTATGGATTTGGGCATAGTTCCGATCCATCAGGGCGTAATGAATCTCACTGACTTCCAGTTCGGTCTGGGTTCTCCCCGTCATAACCGTTATGGTCCGTGCTTCCTGCATTTGTGATACCTCCCGTGTGCTTTTTGCTTATTATGTCATATTCTGCGGGATACTGCAACTGTTTTCCGATATCCATTTGGGGCAAAACAACAATGTTGTTCCTCCCTCTTTTGAGTGCGTTACATAACCGCTCCATACCGGATATTCTTCGAGTCGACCTCGCCCCTGGAAAGCAAGACAACCGTCTCCACATGGGCGCATCTTGGGAACAGGTCTGCGGCCTGGGCGTTGAGTAGCTGGAAGCCTCGGTGCTTCAGCAATGCCAGGTCCCGGGCTAAGGTGGCGGGGTCGCAGGAGACGTAGACCAGGCGTTTGGGGGACATGCGGGCGATGGCTTCGATGGTATCGGCATTCAGGCCCTTGCGGGGCGGGTCCACGGTGATCACATCCGGACGGATGCCCTGCTGCTCCAATTGAAGGGCGGCCTGACCCGCATCGCCGCAGAAAAATTCCGCGTTTTCGATGCCGTTTCGTCTGGCGTTATCCCGGGCGTCCTCCACGGCCTGCTCTACCACCTCCACGCCGATGACCTTCCCGGCGGAGGCGGCCATGGCCAGGGTGATGGTGCCCACACCGCAGTACAGGTCCAGCACCAGATCCTTTTTCGTAATGCCCGCCAGGTCGATGGCCGCACGGTAAAGCCGCTGGGCCTGGTGGTGGTTCACCTGGTAAAACGACCGGGGGGACAGGCGGAAATTCAGGCCGCAGAGGGTATCTTCAATGAAGCCGGGGCCATAGAGGGTGATAAAGCGATCCCCCAGCACGGCGTTTCCTTTTTTCGTGTTGACGCTGAGCACCAGAGTGGTAAAGCCGGGGATCTTTTTCAGCCGCTCCACCAGCTCCGGCACGTGGGGCAGCTTCTCCCCGTTTACCACCAGGCAGACAAGGATCTGGCCGGACACCGCTCCCCGGCGGACGTAGATATGGCGCAGCAGGCCGCAGTGGGCGGTTTCATCGTAGGTGGGGATGCGGTATTGGTTTACATAATCCATCACTGCATCCTTCACCAGGTCCGTCTCCCGGGGGAGGATCAGGCAGCGGCTGTTTTCCACCACATTGTGGGTCCCCGCCCGGAAAAACCCGGCGTAGGCCCGGCCCTTTTTGCTGGATACGGGGTACTGGGCCTTGTTCCGGTAGCCATGGCAGGTGGGCGCTGCCAGGATGGGGAGTTCCTCCAGCTGCTCCCCCGCCAGCCGGTTCAGGCAGGTTTTCACCCGGTCCGCTTTCAGCCGGGTTTCCTCGGCGTAGTCCATATGCCAGAAGTCGCAGCCGCCGCAGAGCTTGGCCACGGGGCACTCCCGGTTGACCCGGTGGGGGGATTTTTCCAGAATTTCGGTGATTTTTCCCGCCGCCCAGGTTTTGCGCAGGGTTTCGATCCGCACCGTTACCCGTTCCCCGGCGATGGCGTTGGGGATGAAGACGGTGATGCCGTCAATGTGGGCAATCCCCTGGCCCTCGGCGGTGTAGTCGGTGATCACCGCTTCATAGACCTGATTCTTTTCCAGCATGATTTTTCCTCACAATGTCAGCTCCATGCCGATCTTCTGGGGCTTGAGGCCGCATTTTTCATAGAAGCGCATGGCCCGGTCGTTGCCGCACCACACGTTCAGGGTCACAGCATCGCAGTGAATTTCCCGGGCGTAGGCCAGCACGCCCTGGTAGATGGCCTGGGCAACGCCGCCGCCCCGGACGGTTTCATCCACGCACAGATCGTCGATATACAACGTTTTCCGGTCGCAGAGCACCGGGTCATCCTTGGTTTCCTGCAAAATGCAGAACGCATAGCCCACCATTTGATCGTCCACTACCCCGGCGATGATGGGTCTGGTTTCGTCGGCCAGCAGCCGGCGCAGGGCAGCTTCGTCGTATTTCTGAGCCCCGGCGCGAAACAAATCGGGGCGGATCTGATGGTGAACCTCCCCCACCTGGCGCAGCAGGTCGATCATCTGGGGGATATCCTGTTCCGTAGCAAAGCGAATGGTCATGGTGATTTCTCCTTTTATCGGTCAGCATCGGAATCATTATACAACAAACACCTGATTTCGTAAAGCGTCAGCCTTGCGTTGCAGCGGTTTTTTTGGTATATTGGGATCATTCTGAAATGGAAAAGGCGAATAATTATGACTTATGAACATTGCCTCCTGTGCCCCCGGGAGTGCGGGGTGAACCGGGCCGCGGGGGAAACCGGCTTCTGCGGCTGCCCGGGGGAGGCCCTGGTGGCGAAAACCATGCTTCACCAATGGGAGGAGCCCGCCCTGGCAGGGAGCGGGGGCAGCGGAGCCATTTTCTTCGGCGGGTGCACCCTGCGCTGCCGCTACTGCCAGAACGCCGCCATCAGCAGCCGTCCGGTGGGGAAGAAGGTGGATTCCGCCGGACTGCGGCAGATGATGGAAGCCCTCATTGCCCAGGGCGCGGAGAACATTGACCTGGTAACCCCCACCCAATACCTGCCCACCATTCTCCCCGCCCTGGAAAAAACGCTTCCCGTGCCGGTGGTGTACAACTGCGGCGGCTATGAGCGGGTGGAGACCCTTCGTCAGCTGGAAGGCAAGGTGGACATTTACCTGCCCGACCTGAAATACACCGACTCCAGGCTTGCCATGGGGCTATCCTCCGCCCCCTATTATTTCCCCACAGCGGCGGATGCCATCCGGGAGATGGTGCGCCAGACGGGACCCATCCAATGGCAGGGGGAAAAAATCACCCGGGGCACGGTGATCCGCCACCTGATTCTGCCGGGGCAGGTGGAAAACTCGTTAAAGGCCCTGGACTGGATCGGAGAACAGTTCCGGCCCGGGGAGGTGCTGGTGAGCCTGATGCGCCAGTACACCCCCATGGGGAATCTGGGTGCGCCCTATGACCGGCGGATCACGGATGAGGAATACGACGCGGTGCTCAGCTGGATGTTTCTGAATGACCTGCAGGGCTTCACCCAGGAGGTGGAAGCGGCCGACCGTGGATTTATCCCGGATTTTCATTGACTTTATTGCCCGATTATGATATTCTAATCCCGAAAGTAAATAACCAGCTTAGTGCTTCGGGAGCCGGTTTGGCCTCCGGAGAGAATAGGGAATCGGGTGCAATTCCCGAACGGTACCGCCACTGTAAGCGCGGAGGCGGCCGCACAGGGCGAAAGCCGGTCATTGGGGGTTACCCTGAGAAGGCGGTGCGGCAGCTGAGGAGGCGCAAAGTCAGGATAACTGCTAAGGCTTGGGTTGTGTGCCGGACTCTGCAAGTACGGAGGCTCGGCTGCTTTTGGCGCAGAAAAACGGCTGCGGCAGTTTGGAGACTGCCGCGGCTTTTTGCGTTTCCCGGTGCTGTCCCCGGCTCCCCCTTGCCGGGTGCAGATTGCCCGCCGGGAGTGCGATTCTGCGTGAACACCTCCGGAGGGGAGTTTGCCCGCTCCCCTCCTTTTTTTAATGCGTGCTCAGGCGGTGGGATTGCCGCCTGATATTGACAGGAGATTTCTATGGAAAAAAAGCTTCCGCGCGTACTCATTGCCGGAACCAACAGCGGCTGCGGCAAGACCACGGTGGTCTGCGCCGTTTTACAGGCCCTGAAAAACCGGGGGGAGGTCCTGGCCTCCTTCAAATGCGGGCCGGACTATATAGACCCCATGTTCCACAGCGCCGTGCTGGGCCTCCGGTGCCGGAATCTGGATTTGCATTTTTTTGAGGAAAACACCCTGCGCTGCCTTCTCTCCCAGGGGGAGGGCTGCGCCGTCATCGAAGGGGTGATGGGCTACTACGACGGCGTGGGCACCGGCTGCGAGGCCAGCTCCTACGCCGTGGCCAAGGCAGCGGACGCACCTGCGGTGCTGGTGGTGAACGCCCGGGGCGCGGCCCACTCCATTCTCGCCGTTCTGGGCGGCTTCGCGGGACTGTACCCGGACAGCGGCATCCGGGGCGTGATTCTGAACAACTGTTCCCACATGCTCTACCCAAAGCTGAAAGCGCTGATTTTGGAGCATTTCGCCGGGACCATCCAGCCCCTGGGCTTTCTGCCGCCGATGCCGGATTGCAGCTTGGAAAGCCGCCACCTGGGACTGGTCACAGCGGAGGAAATCTCCAATTTGCAGGAAAAGCTGGGACTTCTGGCGGAAAACGCGGAGAAAAATATCGATTTGGATGGCCTGCTGGCCCTGGCCCGCAGTGCCCCGGCGCTGCGCTGGGAGCCGTTTGCCCTGCCCCGGCCGGGAAGCGCGGTGCGGATTGCGGTGGCGAGGGACAGGGCCTTCTGTTTTTACTATGAGGACAATTTCCGCCTTCTGGAGCAGCTGGGGGCGGAGCTTCTGCCCTTCTCCCCTCTGGAGGATGACGCCCTGCCGGAAAACATCCAGGGGCTGTATCTGGGGGGCGGCTACCCCGAGCTCCACGCCAAGGCGCTGGGAGAAAACGAAACCATGCGCGCCTCCATCCGCCGGGCGCTGGAGCATGGACTTCCCTGTATCGCCGAGTGCGGCGGATTCTTATATTTGCAGGAGAAGCTGCTGGAGCAGCCCATGGTGGGGTTTTTGAAGGGCAGCGGCTTCTACGCCGGGCACCTGGTCCGCTTCGGCTATGCCACCCTGACGGCCAACCGGGACGGAATGCTGCTGCGCCGGGGGGAAACCCTGAGCGTCCATGAATTCCACTATTACGATGTGGACGACCCCGGCGACGCCTTTACCGCAAAAAAGGCCTCCGGTTCCGCCTGGAACTGCGGCGTGGTGTCGGACACCCTTTATGCCGGGTTCCCCCATCTTCATTTTTATGCCAAGCCGGAGATTGCCGCCCGGTTTCTGGCTCTGTGCCGCCGGGCAGGAAAGGAGCAGAACCCATGATCGAATTTGTCAAACCCATGGACATTGAAAAGCGGAGCTTTGAGATCATCACGGAGCTTCTGGGCGATACCCCCATGGACCCGGAAAACGCCCCCGTCATCAAGCGGGTAATTCACACCAGTGCAGATTTTGACTATGCCCAAAATCTGGTTTTCTCCCCCCGGGCGGTGCAAATTGGCATCGAAGCGTTGAAATCCGGCTGTGACATCGTCACCGACACCCAAATGGCCAAGGCGGGCATCAACAAGACCGCGCTGGCAAAGCTGGGGGGCACGGTGCACTGCTTCATGTCCGACGAGGATGTGGCCCGGGAGGCCAAGCGGCGGGGGGTGACCCGGGCCACCGTGTGCATGGAGCGGGCGGCGGCGCTGGGCAAGCCCTGCATTTTCGCCATCGGCAACGCCCCCACGGCCCTGATTTCCATAAAAGAGCTGATGGAGGCCGGGAAGCTGACGCCCGCGCTGATCATCGGGGTGCCGGTGGGCTTTGTGAACGTGGTGGAGAGCAAGGAACTGATTTTGTCTGCCAACGCGCCCCACATCGTGGCCCGGGGCCGCAAGGGGGGCAGCAACGTGGCCGCGGCCATCTGCAATGCCCTGCTGTACCAGATCGGAAGATAACATGGAGCGCTATATTGAAAAAGACGGCAAGCATCTCCGTCTGGGCTACACCACCGGCTCCTGCGCCGCAGCCGCCGCCAAGGCGGCGGCGTGGATGCTGCTGTCCGGGCGGCGGAAGGAAACCGTATCCCTGCTGACCCCCAAGGGGATCGAACTGGAGCTGGCCGTCCGGGAAACGGAATTTGGGGATGGTTTCGTCCGCTGTGCCATCGAAAAGGACGGGGGCGACGACCCGGACATCACCACCGGGGCCCTGATTTTCGCCCGGGTGAGAAAAACGGAGGCTCCCGGCATCACCATCGACGGTGGGCTGGGCGTGGGCCGGGTGACCAGGCCCGGGCTGGACCAGGCCGTGGGCAGCGCCGCCATCAACTCCGTGCCCCGGCAGATGATTCTGGAAAACGTCTCCCAGGTGATGGAGCTCTTTGACTGCCCCGGCGGGCTGGAAGTACTGATCTCCGTGCCCCAAGGGGAGGAACTGGCGAAAAAGACCTTCAATCCCCGGCTGGGCATTGTGGGGGGCATCTCCATCCTGGGCACCACGGGAATCGTGGAGCCCATGAGCGAAGCAGCCCTGATTGACACCATCCGGGTGGAGCTGCGCCAGCGAAAAGCGGCGGGGGCGGAGTATGTGCTGCTGACCCCCGGCAACTACGGCGCAGAGTTCATCCGGGACGGCCTGCACCTTGACCCCGACCGGGCGGTGCAGGTATCCAACTACATCGGCGACGCGCTGGACGTCTGCAGGGAGCTGGGCTTCCGGGGCGTGCTGCTGATCGGCCACATCGGCAAGCTCGTAAAGCTGGCCGGCAATATGCTCAACACCCACTCCAGGTACGGCGACTGCCGGATGCCCATTTTGGCTTCCTTCGCCGGGGCGGAGGGCCTCCCGGCGGCGCAAATTGCAGCGGTGCTGAACTGCGTCAGCTGCGACGACGCCCTCACCATCCTGGAAACGGCCGGGGTGAAGGACGCCGGGCTGAAGCGGCTGATGGACGCCATCCTCTATAACCTCCGTTACCGGGCGGGGAGCGGGATGGACGTGGGCTGCGCCATGTTCTCCAAGGTCTTTGGGCTGCTGGGCGTCAGCGAGAATGCGCCGGCCCTGGCCGAAAAAATCTACACATCATAAGGAGGCAATTTCATGGTTCATTTTGTGGGCGCCGGATGCGGCGCGGCGGATCTGATTACCGTCCGGGGGGCAAGGCTCCTGGCAGAGGCGGACGTGGTGATCTATGCCGGTTCCCTGGTGAATCCGGCGCTGCTGGATAACTGCAAGCCGGGCTGTGAAATTTACAACAGCGCCAAAATGACACTGGAGGAGACCACCGGGGTGATTCTGGCGGCGGAGCAGGCGGGCAAAACCACCGTCCGGCTCCACACCGGCGACAGCAGCATCTACGGCGCGGTGCGGGAGCAGTTCGACGAGCTGATCCCCAGGGGGATCGAATTCGACGTGACCCCCGGCGTCAGCGCCTTCTGCGGGGCGGCGGCGGCACTGAAGCAGGAATTCACCCTGCCGGACGTGTCCCAAACCGTGATCATCACCCGGCAATCCGGGCGCACCGCCGTGCCGGAGCGGGAGCGCATCCGCTCCCTGGCCGCCCACCGGGCCACCATGGTACTCTACCTCTCCACCGGGCTGACGGAGGAGCTGCAAAAGGAGCTGCTGGCGGGAGGCTATCCCGGCTCCACCCCCGTGGCGGTGGTATTCAAGGCCAGCTGGCCGGATGAACGAATCTTCCGGTGCACCGTGGATACCCTGCACCAATGCGTCACCGAAAACAAGCTCACCCGCACCAGCCTGATCATCGTAGGGGACTGCCTGGGGGAAGCCTATTCCAAATCCTTCCTCTATGACCCCAGCTATGAGCGGCCCTTCCACGAAGCGGCCCGGCTGGACGAAAAAAGATGAAGCTGGCCGTATTTGCCTTCACCCGCCGGGGCTGCGAAACTGCCCGGAAGGGTGCCAGGGCGCTCAGGCCCGACCAGTGCCGGATGTTCGCGCCGGCCAAGTTCGGCCAGATGGATTTTGAAGACTACCGGCCGCCCCTGGCGGATTTCGCCGGCCCCCTCTTCTCCTGGGCGGACACCCTTCTCTTTGTGGGCAGCACCGGCATGGCCGTCCGGGCCATTGCCCCCTGGGTACGGGACAAAAAGACCGACCCCGCCGTGATCGTCACGGACGAGGGCGGGCAGTTCGTCATCTCCCTGCTCTCCGGCCACATCGGCGGGGCCAACGAACTGGCCCGGCTGCTGGCGAAAGCGTTGGGGGCCACCCCCGTCATCACCACCGCCACGGATGTCAGCGGCAAATTCTCCGTGGACGACTGGGCGGCCCGGAACGGCCTGACCATTGGCAGCATGGCAGCGGCCAAGGCGGTTTCCGCCGCCATTTTGGAGGGGGAGGTACCCCTGGTCTGCGACTTTCCCATCCGCTCTCCCCTGCCCGCCGGGGTCGTCCCGGGGAGCCAGGGGCCCCTGGGCATTTACATTGGCTGGCGGGATTGTTCCCCCTTTGACACCACACTGCGCCTGATTCCAAAGGTGCTGAATCTGGGCATCGGCTGCCGCAGGGGCGTCCCGGAGGAGAAAATCGCGGAGGCGGTTTCCAGGGTGCTGGGGTCCATCCCCCTGGAGGCGGTCTGCAAAGTCGTTTCCATTGATCTGAAAAAGGACGAAGCGGGACTGCTGTCCTTCTGCGCCCGCCGGAAGCTCCCGGTGGTCTTTTACAGCGCCGGGGAGCTGCGCCGGGTCAGCGGGGACTTTCCGGCCTCCCAGCGGGTGCAGGAGGTCACCGGCGTGGACAACGTGTGCCAGCGCGCCGCCATGCTGGACGGAAAACGATGTATCATTGCAAAAACCGCCATGGAGGGCGTCACCGTCGCCGTGGCAGAGACAGAATGGGAGGCAGTGTTTTGAAACTGACGGTTGTGGGCATCGGCCCGGGAAATTTTGAAAATATGACCCTCCGGGCCCACCGGGCTTTGGAGGAGGCCCAGGTGATCGTGGGGTATCCGGTCTACGTGGATCTGATCAAGGACCGCTACCCTGGCAGGGAATTTCTGACCACCGGCATGACCCGGGAGGTTCAGCGCTGCCGGATGGCCCTGGAGGAAGCGAAAAAAGGGAAAACCGTGGCCATGGTCTGCTCCGGCGACAGCGGGGTGTACGGCATGGCCGCCCTGTGCTATGAGCTGCGGGGGGAGGAAACCGTCCCCGAAATCCAGGTGGTCCCCGGACTCACCGCCGCCTGCTCCGGCGGCGCGGTGCTGGGGGCTCCATTGACCCACGACTTTGCGGTGATCAGCCTCAGCGACCGGCTGACCCCCTGGGAAAAGATTGAAGCCCGGCTGCGCCATGCGGCCCAGGCGGATTTTGCCATTGCCATCTACAACCCCAAGAGCCATGGCCGCCCCGACCATCTGGCCCGGGCCTGTGACATTCTTTTGGAGCTTCTCCCCGAAACAAGGCTCTGCGGCGTGGTGCGCAACATCGGCCGGGAGGGGGAGGCCGCCACGATCATGAGCCTGAAGGCGCTCCGGGATTTTGACGCGGACATGTTCTGCACGGTGTTCATCGGCAACGAAATGACCCGCTCCATCGCCGGGAAGCTGGTCACCCCCAGAGGCTACCGGGATGAGTGAAATCTGTATTTTTGCCGGCACCAGCGAGGGCCGGGAACTGACCGAACTGCTGACGGGCCGGGGCATCCGGGTCCACGCCTGCGTGGCCACGGAATACGGAGAAACGGTGCTGGAGCAGCGGGAAAACCTGACCGTCTCCGCCGGACGGCTGACGGAGCAGGATATGGAACGCCTGTTCTCCCAACGGCATTTTGACTGCGTGGTGGATGCCACCCATCCCTACGCCCCCCTGGTAACGGAGAATCTCCGCTCCGCCTGCGCCGCCGCGGGAACGGAATACCTGCGGCTGCTGCGGGACGGAAGCCGTCTTCCCGGGCACTGCGTTTATGCGGAAAATACCGCCCAGGCGGCGGAAAAGCTGCAATCCATTCCCGGCAATATTCTGCTCACCACGGGCAGCAAGGAGCTGGGGGTCTTCGCCCGGCTGCCGGATTTTGCCCAGCGGGTCTATGCCCGGGTGCTGCCGGTGGAGGCCAGCATCCTTGCCTGCCGGGAGGCGGGTCTGCCCGCCAGCCACATTTTTGCCATGCAGGGCCCCTTCTCCCTGGAAATGAATCTGACCATGCTCCAAGCCGCCAACGCCTCCGTCCTGGTGACCAAGGAGGCGGGCAGCAAGGGGGGCTTCCCGGAGAAGGCCCAGGCCGCCGCCCAGGCGGGGGCGACCCTGCTGGTGATCGGAAGGCCGCCCCAGGTGGAGGGGCTGAATTTTGCCCAAATCGCGGCGCTGTTTGCCAAACGTTACGGCTTTGCCCTGATTCCGGAGGTAAAAATCATCGGCATCGGCCCCGGGGACCGGGACAGCCGCACCGTCGCCGCGGACCGGGCCATCCGGGAGGCGGACTGCCTGATCGGCGCCAAACGGATGCTGGAGGCCGCCGCCCTGCCGGGACAGCTGTGCTGTGAGGCCATCACCCCGGAAAAAATCCAGGAGGCCATTTTCGCCCACCCGGAGTGCCGCCGGTTTGGGGTGGTGCTCTCCGGGGACGTGGGCTTTTACAGCGGGGCGAAAAAACTGCTGCCCCTGCTTGGCGGCTGCAAAACGGAATTGCTCCCGGGACTAAGCAGCCTCAGCGTGCTGTGCAGCCGGTTGGGCGTCAGCTATGAGGATGCGGTGTGCGTCAGCCTCCACGGCCGGGAGGCGGGGATTGCCGCCATTGTGGCCAGGGAGCCCAAGGTCTTCGTCCTGGTGGGCGGAGAGGACGGCATGGCGGCACTCTGCCGCCATCTGGTGCAATTCGGCCTGGGGGAGGTCACCGTCTCCGTCGGGGAGCAATTGGGCTACCCGGAGGAAACAATCACCCGGGGCACCGCCGCCCAGCTGGCAGGGAAAGCGTTCCACAGCCTGAGCGCGGCCCTGATCACCCATGAGGCCTCCGCCCCGGTGACCCACGGAATGAAAGACGAGGTCTTCCAGCGGGGCGGCCGTGCCGACGGCAGTCCGGTGCCCATGACCAAGCGGGACATCCGCAGCGCGGCCCTGTCCCGGCTGGAGCTGAGGCGGGATTCCGTCTGCTGGGACATCGGCGCGGGCACCGGCTCCGTGGCCATGGAAATGGCGAAGAAGTGCCATCTTGGGAAAGTGTACGCCGTGGAGAAAAAGGAAGAGGCGCTGGCATTGCTGGAGGAAAACCGGCTGCGCTGCCACGCCGACAACGTGACCCTCGTGCCCGGCTCCGCCCCGGCGGCCTGTGCTGACCTTCCCGCCCCCACCCATGTCTTCATCGGGGGCAGCGGCGGGAATATCCGGGAAATTCTGGAATTGGCCCGGGAGAAAAATCCCAAAGTGCGCATTGTGGCCACCGCCATCGCATTGGAAACCGTGGCGGAATTAAACCGGTGCCGGGCGGATTTTTCCCATTCGGAGGTGACCTGCCTCACCGCCGCCCAGGCGCAGAAGGCCGGGGCGTACACGCTGATGCAGGGGCAGAACCCGGTATACTTATTTACATTTCAAGGTGATTAACATGAAATTTACGGCCCTGGCGCTGCTGACCGGCTTTGTGATTGACTGCTTTCTGGGCGACCCCCACAGCCTGCCCCACCCGGTGGTGCTGATTGGGAAGCTGATTTCCTTCCTGGAAAAATGGCTTCGCCGGATCTTCCCGAAAACCCCCGCCGGAGAAACCGCGGCGGGGGGCGTGCTGTGGGGGATTACCGTGCTGCTCAGCGGCGGGGTGCCCCTGGGAATCCTGCGGCTCTGCGGGAGGATCTCCCCCTGGCTGGCCCTGGGGGTGGAAAGCATCATGTGCTGGCAGATCATCGCCCCCCGCGCCCTGCGGGACGAGAGCAGGAAGGTGTACACCGCCCTGAAAACCGGGAGCATCCAGGAGGCCCGCCGGGCCGTGTCCATGATCGTGGGCCGGGACACAGAGCAGCTGGACGCGGATGCCGTGGCCCGGGCGGCGGTGGAGACCGTGGCGGAGAACACCTCCGACGGAGTGATCGCCCCCATGCTCTGCCTGGCCCTGGGAGGCGCGCCGTTGGGCTTTGTGTATAAGGCGGTGAACACCATGGACTCCATGCTGGGCTATGTGGAGCTGCCCTACAAAAACATCGGCTGCATCCCCGCCAAAATGGACGATGTGTTCAATTTTCTCCCCGCCCGGCTCAGCGCCCTTCTGATGCTGCTGTCCGGCTGGATTTTAAGGATGGATGTGAAAAACGGCTGGAAAATCTTCCGCCGGGACCGGTACAACCACGCCAGCCCCAACTCCGCCCAGACGGAGTCCGTCTGCGCCGGACTGCTGGGCCTGCGTCTGGCGGGGGACGCCAGCTACCACGGTGTTGTGCACAAAAAGAAATTCATCGGCGATCCTCTGCGGGAGATTACGCCGGAGGACATTAACCGCAGCTGCCGACTGATGTACGGCACTGCCATTTTGATGCTGGCCGTCTGCATTACCCTTCTGACGGTCATTTCCATGTGAGGCGACTATGCTCTATCAAACCGAAAATCCCCACGGCGGCGAGGTGTATGAGCACCCCGGCGTACTGGACTTTTCCGCCAACATCAACCCCCTGGGCACCCCGCCAAAGGTAGCGGAGGCGGTGGCGGCTTCCCTTCCCCTGCTGAGCCGGTACCCGGACCCCTATTGCCGGGATCTGGTGGCGGCCATTTCGGATTACGAGGGCGTGCCCAAAGCCCAAATCCTCTGCGGCAACGGGGCGGCGGAGTTGATTTTCTCCTTCTGCAGCGCCCTGGGGCCCAAGAAGGCGCTGCTGCCGGTGCCCTGCTTTTCGGAGTACGAAACCGCCCTGAAAGCGGTGAACTGCGCCGTGGAGCACTGCCGTCTTCCCGAAAGCCGGGGCTTTGCGTTGACGGAGGACTTTCTCGGCGCCCTGAATGCCTTCGACGGGGAGCTTGTGATGCTCTGCAATCCCAACAACCCCACCGGCCGGGTGATTGAAAAGCCCCTGATGGAGCGGATTCTGGAGCTGTGCCGCCAAAAGGGCATTTTTCTTTTCGTGGACGAGTGCTTCTTAAACCTGACCGAGGGCGGCGGGGAATTGTCCTTAAAAGAGGCGCTGCGCCGGGCGGAAAACCTGCTGCTTCTGAAGGCCTTCACCAAAAGCTACGGCATGGCGGGGCTGCGGCTGGGCTACTGCCTGAGCGGCAATTCCGGCCTGCTGGAAAAAATGGGCCGAAGCGTCCAGGCCTGGAATGTCTCCCTCCCCGCCCAGCTGGCGGGGGTGGCTGCGCTGAAAGAGCAGGATTTTTTGAGGCGGGCCAATGAAATCATTCACACCCAGCGGCCCCGGATGGCGGCGGCCATGGAGGCGCTGGGGCTCACCATCGTCCCCTCCCGGGCCAATTTTCTGCTGTTTTACAGTGAAACGGCGCTCCGCGCCCCCCTGCTGGAGCGGGGCTTTCAAATCAGAAGTTGCGCCAATTACCCTGGCCTTGGCCCGGGGTGGTACCGCATCGCAGTAAAGCTGCCCGATGAAAACCGGCGGCTTCTGAAAGCAATGGAGGAAATACTGCATGGCTAAAAACATCATGATCCAGGGCACCATGTCAAACGCCGGAAAGAGCCTGATCGCGGCGGGATTGTGCCGGATCTTCCATCAGGCAGGCTTCCGGGTGGCTCCCTTCAAAAGCCAGAACATGGCGCTGAACTCCTTCATCACCGCCTCCGGCGGGGAAATGGGCCGGGCCCAGGTGGTGCAGGCCGAGGCGGCGGGGATTGAACCGGACGTGCGGATGAACCCCATTCTGCTCAAGCCCACCACGGATGTGGGCAGCCAGGTGATCGTGGGCGGCGTGGTCCAGGGCAATATGCGGGCCATGGAATACTACCGCCGGAAACGGGAATTCATCCCGGCGGTGCTGGAGGCCTACCGCTCCCTGGAAAAGGAATTCGACATCATCGTCATCGAGGGCGCGGGGAGCCCGGCGGAGATCAATTTGAAGGACACGGACATCGTGAACATGGGTCTGGCCCGGCTGGTGGATGCCCCGGTGCTTCTGGTGGGGGACATCGACCGGGGCGGCGTGTTCGCCCAGCTCTATGGCACCATCGAATTGCTGGAGCCGGAGGAAAAGCAGCGCGTCAAGGGCACCATTGTGAACAAATTCCGGGGCGACCGGGCCATTTTACAGCCGGGCATCGACATTCTGGAGCGCATCTGCGGCGTGCCGGTGGCGGGGGTGGTGCCCTATGTCCACCTGGATATCGACGATGAGGACAGCCTGTCCACCCGCTTCCAGGCCTCCGATGTGCGCAAGGCCGTGGACATCGCGGTGATCCGGCTGCCCCGGATCTCCAATTTCACGGACTTTTCCCCCCTGGAGCGGTACGAAAATGTGTCCGTGCGGTATGTGGAGCGGCCGGATCAGCTGCACAATCCGGACATGATCCTGCTCCCCGGCACCAAGAGCACCATCGCCGACCTGCTCTGGCTGCGGCAGAACGGGCTGGAGGCCGCAATCTCCAAGGCGGCCGCCCGGGGCTGCGTGATCTTCGGCATCTGCGGCGGCTACCAGATGCTGGGCCGCTCCGTCAGCGACCCGGAGGGGGTGGAGGCCGCGGGGCTCACCCGGATTTCCGGCCTGGGTCTGTTGGACATGGACACGGTGTTCCGGGGAGAAAAGGTGCAGCGGCAGACTTCCGGCACCTTCGGCCCCATTCCCGGGGTGCTTCACGGCCTGACGGGCCTGGCTTACCGGGGCTATGAGATCCACATGGGCCGCAGTGCCCAGCCCATCCCTCCGGTGCAGTGCCGGGGCAACGTGTACGGCAGCTACGTCCACGGCATTTTCGACGCCGACGGCATTGCCGATGCCATTGTCAAAGCTCTGGCGGAGAACAAGGGCGTGGACCCGGGGCAGCTGAACGGCTTTGACCCGGAGGCCTACAAGCAGCGTCAATACGACCTGCTGGCGGACACCCTGCGCGCCGGGCTGGACATGGATTTTGTTTACAAGGTGCTGAACCGGGAGGTATGAACATGGAGAAAGGAACGCTCTACGGCGTGGGCGTCGGCCCGGGGGACCCGGAGCTGATGACCCTGAAGGCCGTGAAAATTGCCCTGGGGGCGGATGTGATTGCCGTGCCCCACAGGGAGCCAAGCAAATGCACCGCCCTGCGCATCGCCCTGGGGGCAGCGCCGGAGCTGGCGGAAAAGCCGGTTCTCCCGGTGGACATGCCCATGACCAAGGACGGCCAGAAGCTGGAGCAGGCCTATGCCGCCGGGACAGCGGCCCTGATGCGGGAATTGGATGCCGGGAAAACCGTGTGCTTTCTCACCCTGGGGGACCCGACGGTGTACTCCACCTATCTGTACCTGCATGAGCGGGTGGCGGCGGCGGGATACCGGACGGCCATCATTCCGGGGGT
>JBJDYM010000267.1:0-4743 GCA_051867315.1 Faecousia sp. | reverse complement strand
CTTCTTCAGTATGGCTTTTCAGACATCATCCTGGTCAACGACGGCAGCAAACCGGAAAATCTGCATTTCTTTACCGACGCCGCCGCTGCCCATCCGGAGATTCACCTGCTGCACCATGAGATGAACCGGGGCAAGGGAGCCGCGCTGAAAACCGCCTTCGCCTGGTTCCTTGCCAACCGGCCCGATGCCCTGGGCGTGGTCACCGTGGACGGCGACAACCAGCACCATCCGGAAGACACCCGCGCCTGCTGCGAACATATGCTGAAAACCGGCCATATCACCCTGGGCTGCCGCGACTTCTCCCTCCCCCAGGTGCCGCCCAGAAGTCGCTTCGGCAACCGCACGACTTCATTGGTCTTCAAGCTCTTCTGCGGCATCACCCTCTCCGACACCCAGACCGGCCTGCGGGTCCTTCCCAGAGATACCCTGGCGCTCATGACCCAGGTGGCCGGAGACCGGTTTGAGTATGAGACCAACATGCTGCTGGCCATGAAGACAAACGGCCTTCCCTTTGACGAGGTCAAAATCCGCACGGTTTACATTGAGGAGAACAAAAGCTCCCACTTCCACTGGCTGAAAGATTCCTGGCGCATCTACAAGCTGATTCTGGCCCATTTCTTCCGCTATACCTTAAGCAGCATCGCCAGCGCCGTGCTGGACCTGGCCATGTTCACCCTGTTTGGAAGGCTCCTCAGCGGCAGCCTCACCGGCGCGGCCCTCACCGCCGCTGCAACATGCCTGGCCAGAGTTCTCTCCTCCCTGTTCAATTTCTTTGTGAACAAGCAGGTGGTGTTCCGCACACAGGTGCGCACCGGGTCCGCAATTGTCCGCTACTATGCCCTTGCCATTCCCCAGATGGCGGCCCAGGCTTTGCTGACCCACGGGCTCTCGGCGCTTTTTCATCTGCGGGAGAACGGCAGCTTCCTGCACACCCTCATCTACGCCATTGTGATGACCGTGCTGTACTTCATCAGCTATTCGATCCAGCAGCGCTGGGTCTTTGCACCGAACAAAACATCTTCGCGAGGTAACGAAAATGAGTAAGAAAACCCCAAAAAAGCAAAAGAGCGGCCTGTTGGGGCGAATCGTCCGCCGCTTCTTCCTGACGCTGTTCACCGTTGTCATCCTTCTGGTCGCGGGCCTTGCCCTGATTATGAACCTGGTGTTCAACGGCCCCTCCCCCGCCGCCCGTGACGTGCTGACCATGTCGCTGCTGGAGCCCAGCGCCACCAAGTGGATTCCCGCCCTGTTTATGGACGAGGAGATCGTGGAGCAGATCCGCACCGCCGGTAAGGACGAGGAAGTCCAGGAGGCCCAGAACCTGGACGACATCGTGATCATGGACGCTAACACCATGGCCGCCTCCGACGAGTGGGCCGCCTACCCCGACGGCATCCGCATCGAAAGCTACTCCGGCAAGACCTTCAATGCCCACATCATGCTGATCCAGGACCCCAGCCGGGTCTATCTGGGCCTTTCCAGCTACGACGGCTTCTCCACCAGCAAGCCCGGCAAGCGGCTGAATCAGGCCATTGAGGACGAGGGCGCTTCCGCCGCCATCAACGCCGGCGCCTTCAACGACGACGGCACCGCAGGAAGCCAGGTTGGCAGCATTCCCGCAGGCCTGACCATCCACGACGGTAAGGTGGTCTCCGATGTGTACAAGGGCATGGTGCCCGAGCAGGGCTTCTGCGGCTTCAATACCGACAACAAGCTGGTGGTGGCAGACTCCATGACCGCCGAGCAGGCCATGGAGCAGAACATCCGCGACGGCTGCGAATTCGGCCCCGTGCTGATCGTCAACGGTGTGCCCAACCAGAAGGTCTACTCCGGCAACTCCGGCTACAACCCCCGCACCGTGATCGGCCAGAGAGCCGACGGCGTTGTAATTTTCGTCTGCGCCGACGGCCGTCAGGCCGGTTCCCTGGGCGCCACCTATAAGGATATGATCGACATCCTCACCGCCTACGGCGCGGTGAACGCCTGCAACATGGACGGCGGCTCCTCCTCCGTCATGCTCTACCGGGACTACACCACCGGTGAGGTTCAGATGATCAACAGCTACTCCGTTCTCCAGTCCGAGCCCAGAAGAATGCCCAACTTCTGGATGGTCAAGCCCCTGCAGTGAGGTGATTGAAGATGTATCAAGGAAAATTTGACGCCAAATCCAGGGGCCAGCAAGCCCCTGACGAGGCCCTGGACAATATCATCCGGGAGCGGGAGGAGGACAATGCCCTCCGTGCCGCCAAAAAGGCCCAGCGGGAGGCCCGGCGCTCCGCTTCCCCCGGCGCTTCCGGCGCTCCGCGCAGCGCAAAGCCCGCTGCCCAGAAGGCGCCCGCCCAGCGCCCCGCTCAGAAGAAACCCGCGCCCGCCCGTCCCGCGCCGGAGCGGTCCGCCAAAAAGCAGACCGAGGTGGAAGTGGTCCGCCAGCAGCGCCGGGGCCCCCGCCTGGGCGGAATCATCTTCTATACCATATACTTTATGATGATTTTCGTGTTCTTCATCGGCGTGTTCATCACGCTGAACTGGCTGAACGGCTGGCTGAAGGACTACGAAGCCGCCCAGCCCACCGTAAAATGCCAGCAGGTGTTTGACCAGCTCTTCGGCAATCCCGACTGGTCCCAGCTCTACCGGCTGGCCGGCGATCCCACCGGCACCGGCACCAACAAGTATGACACCCAGTTCGAGGGTGTGGACGAGTATGTGTCCTATATGGAAGAAAAGGTGGCCGGCCAGGAGCTGAACTATGTGGAAACCTCCGCTGGCATCTCCGGAAACAAAAAATATATCGTCCGCCTGGGCACCGAAAAGGTGGCCACCTTCACCCTGAACGGCCACGGTGAAAAGATCACCGACATTCCCGACTGGCAGCTGGGCGAGGTGGAGATCTTCATCAACCGCCAGGAGTCCATTAAGATCCGCAAGCTGGAAAACCATGTGGCCTATATCAACAATAATCCCCTGGATGACAGCTACACCATTCAGATCGCCTCCACCAAGGCCGACGAAAACCAGGCGCCCGAGAACCGGGTCCGCACCAGCATCCAGGAGGTCTCCGGCCTGCTGACCACTCCCGAGCTGGTGGTCTACGACCAGACCGGCGCTCCCATCGAGGTGCGCTACAATCCCGACTCCGGCATGTATGAGGAGCAGACCGACGCTATCGCCATGACCGAGGAGGAACGCACCGCCGTGTTCGGCGCGCTGGAGGCCTACGCCGGCTTCATGATCAACGCCAGCGGCAGCCGTGCAAACCTGGCCAAATATTTCGACGGCGGCTCCACCACCTATAACGACATCATCAAGATGGGCAGCGAGCTGTGGATGAACGCAGACTATGGTCACACCTTCCTGAATGAGGAAATTCTGGGCTACACCAAGCACTCCGCCACCTTGTTCTCCGTCCGGGCCTCCATGACCATGCACGTCAAGTGCAAGGACGGAAGCGAAAAGGACTACGACGTGATCCAGTCCATGTACTTCTCCTACAAGAACGACAAGTGGGTCTGCACCGAGATGACCAACGAGGACATCACCGCCCCCGTGGGCGAGGTTCGCCTGACCTTCTGCGACGCGGCAGGCAATACCATTTCCTCCGAGTTCTACTCCACCGACGCTTTGAGCCTGACCGCGCCCATCGTGGAGGCTCCCGCCGGGAAGGTGTTCTCCGGCTGGTGCACTGTTGAAACCAATGAGCAGGGCCAAAAGACCTGGAACATGATGTTCCAGCCCGACGAAACCGGCACCGTTTATTTCTCCTCCGGCTACAGTCTGGTCCCCATGGTCCTGTATCCTCTGTTTACCACCCCGTAATTCACACATAAGGAGGCTTCACCATGATTGAACAAGCCAAAGCATTGCTTGATTCCCTGGCCATCACCTTCGACTTCCCCATTCTGGAGTTCATCCGCAATTACCTGACCTGCGATTTTCTGGACAAGGCCATGCCCTATATCACCCTGTTGGGCGAATGGGGCGCCTTCTGGATTGCCATCGCCCTGGTGCTGATGATCTTCCGCAAAACCCGCAAAACCGCCTGGTCCATGGGCGCGGCGCTGGTGCTGGGCCTGATCATCTGCAACGTCATTCTGAAGAACCTGATCGGCCGGGACCGTCCCTTCTTCTTCTACACCGTGGAGCGGATGGCTGCTTACGACCTTCCCCAGCTGAAAAACTGGGTGCCCGTCACGGAAGCGGACATCAAATGGCTGGTGGCCAGTGACCTGCACAAATCCTTCCCCTCCGGCCATACCATCGCCTGCTTCGAGGCCTCCACCGTCCTTTTGATCAAAGACAAGCGCCTGGGTATCCCCGCCGCCGTCATCGCGTTCCTGGTGGCCTTCTCCCGGCTGTACCTGTACGTCCACTATCCCAGCGACGTGATCTTCTCCATGTTCGCCGGAATCCTGCTGGGCCTGCTGGGCTGCGCCATCGTAGCCATCGTCTATCACTTCCTCCCCCAGAAACGGGGCAAATACGAGCGGGCGAATTAAACACTCCCAAACAGTGGCTGCCAGCGGCAGCCACTGTTTCATTCCCCGCCCATGCAGGTTTCGCATTCCGTTTCCTCTCCCAAAATAATTCAAAATATTTTCGGATAACCCATTGACAAATTTTGAAACCTGTTATATAATACACAAGCTGTCAGCGAGACCGCAGAAAACTCAATATGCTGCTATAGCTCAGCCGGTAGAGCGCATCCTTGGTAAGGATGAGGTCGCCAGTTCAAATCTGGCTAGCAGC
>JBJDYM010000266.1:0-4744 GCA_051867315.1 Faecousia sp. | reverse complement strand
GAACAGAAAATATCTATTGCAATTTTACTAAAAATAGGATATGATAAATGTGTAAAATAACATGATCAGGAGGATGCAATGTCGATTCAAACCTGCAGGGAGGAATATCTCAAGGCACTGAAGCTGGGACAGAGGGAATCGGATGAACTGCTTGCTGCCGGAAAGAGTCAGAACCCGGAAGTGCTGGATGAATTGCTGCCTGAAATCGATACGCAGACCATTGTGGACGTGGGGACCATGGAGATCCCCGCAGAGCGGATCGTGGGCACCAAGTCCGCCGGGCGGATCGCGGCCTTTACCCCCAGCTTTCGCCCGCTGCTGGATGTGAAAACGGAATTCGCCGCCAAGTGGATCACCCTGTGCGATGCCCACCTGGGGGAGGAGGGGATCCGCGACCCTATTTCCTGCTATGAATACCTGGGCAATTTCTATGTCCAGGAGGGAAACAAGCGGGTCAGTGTGCTGCGCTATTTCGGCGCCCCCAGAATCCCCGCCGTCATCAAGCGGGTGCTGCCGGTTCAGACCCAGGAGCCCCGAATCCAGGCCTATTTTGAATTTTTGGATTTCTTCAAGACTGCGGGCATCTACACCGTCCAGTTCCGCCGCCCCAAGGACTACGGCAAGCTCCTGTCCCTGCTGGGCAAGGAGCCGGACGTGAAATGGACCGAGGAGGAGCGGCGTACCTTCAACGCCCGCTATCAATATTTCCGGGAAGCCCTGGCCGCCGTGAACACCCGTCAGCTGGACATCCTGCCGGAGGAGGCTCTGCTGCTCTGGCTGAAGCTCTATCCCTTTGAGGACCTTTCCAAGCTGTCTTCTGCGGAGCTGAAAAAATCCGTGGCCGCCCTGTGGGAGGACATCGTCTCCGTTTCGGGATCGGCGGTGAAGGTGGAATCCAGGGTGGAGGACACCAAGCCCGGCATCCTGAGCTTTCTCACCCTGCCGGACCATGTGAATGTGGCCTTCATTCATTCCCTCAACCCCTCCACCAGCGGCTGGGGTCTGGGCCATGAAAAGGGAAAAGATTATTTGGAAGCCGTCATGGGTGACAAGGTCACCGTCCGCAGCTACTACCAGGGCAACACCCCGGAAGAAGCCGGGCGCCTCATGGAGCAGGCGGTGGCCGAGGGAGCTCAGGTGGTGTTTGCCACCGTGCCCCAGATGACCCATACCGCCCTGAAGGCTGCGGTGAAGTACCCCAAGGTGCAGTTCTTCTGCTGCTCGCTGGATCAGCCTTATTCCAGCATCCGTACCTATTACGGCCGGGTGTTCGAGGGCAAATTCATCACCGGCGCCATCGCCGGGGCCATGGCCCAGAACAACCGCATCGGTTACATCGCGTCCTATCCCATCTTCGGAGTCCCCGCCTCCATTAACGCCTTTGCCCTGGGGGCGCTGCTCACCAATCCCCGGGCCCAGATCGAGCTGCGCTGGTCCTGCGTGGAGGGGACGCCCCAGGCGGACTTCTTCGCTGACGGCATTCGGGTGGTCTCCAACCGGGATGTGCCCGTGCAGTCCAAGATGTACCTGGACTTCTGCAATTACGGGACCTACCTGATGGATGACAAAAGTGATCTGATCCCCCTGGCCTCCCCGGTGTGGGTCTGGGGCAAATTCTACGAGTCCGTCATCCGGGCCATGCTCTCCGGCACCATGAAAAAGGAAAAAGAGGGAGCCGGCCGGAACTACTGGCTGGGCATGGATACCGGCGTCATCGATCTGGACTTTTCCGACAAGCTGCCCCAGGGCGTGCGCGCTCTGGCGGATTTCCTGTGCCGGGGCGTGGCGGACCACACCATCGACCCCTTCGCCCGCAGGATCGTGGCCCAGGACGGCAGCGTGAAAAATGAAAGCAGTTCCACCACCTTCACCATGGATGAACTGGTGCACATGGATTGGCTTTGCGAAAATGTGTGCGGCTCCATCCCCACCTTCGACGAGGTGCTGCCCATGTCCCGGAACATGATCCGGGAGCTGGGCGTGTACAGAGAAAAAATCCCTGCACAGAAAGAAGCGAAAGCGGTTGAAGATTTTATTCATCTCCGATGAAGAGTGCCAATCTCTTTGGGATTACTATACCCCCGGAAAGCTCAAGGACATTGACCTGATCATCTCCTGCGGAGATCTGAAATCCAGCTATCTCCAATTTTTGGTGACCATGGCCAAATGCCCCTTGCTCTTTGTGGCGGGCAACCACGACACCCATTACGACCAGGACCCGCCCAACGGCTGCGACTGCATCGACGACGCCATCGTGGAGTACAATGGCGTCCGCATCCTGGGCCTGGGCGGCTGCCGAAGGTACCATCCGGGCAGCTACCAGTATACCGAAAGCCAGATGCGCCGCCGCATCCGCAAGCTGCGTGTTCCCCTTTGGCGGTGCAAGGGGGTGGACATTGTGGTCACCCATGCGCCCCCCGAGGGCCTGGGGGATGGGGAGGACCCTGCCCACCATGGCTTCGCCGCGCTGCGGGAATTCCTGGATGAATACCACCCCCAGTACCTGGTTCACGGCCATGTCCACCTGCGCTACGATGCCTCGCTGCAGCGGGTGCGGGATTACAATGGCACTACCCTGATCAACGCCTTCGAGCGGTATGTTCTGGAGATCCCGGACCGGGATGTTCCCACCAAGTATCTGAACCAGCTCCGCTGGAAAACCAAGCACAAGGAGCTGAATAACGAGTGGGACGAAATTTTGGGCATCAACGCCATCAAGAGATAGGGAGGTTTTCCCATGTTTACCGGCTTTACCCCCGAGACCATTGATTTTCTCTGGGGGATTCGTATGAACAACAACCGGGCCTGGTTCCTGGAGCATAAAACGCAATACGTGGATACCCTGTACCAGCCCATGAAGGAGCTGGGAGCCCAGCTGTTTGAACCTTTTCTGGAGCGCTCCGGGGACCTGCTCAAGGTCAGCCGGATCTACCGGGACGCCCGGCTCCACCACCCGGACCCCTACAAGGAGAGCCTTTGGATCTGCATCCGCCGGGATGTGGAGTGGTGGGCGGAAAACCCCTGCCTGTTTTTTGAGATCCGGCCCGACGGGGTGAACTACGGCTTTTCCCTGTGGCATCCCAAAACCGCTGCCATGGAGGACTTCCGCTCCCGCATCACCGCCCAGCCGGAGGAATTCCTGGAAATGCTCCACGGCGTCCAGACTGCCGTGGGAATGGAGGTCACCGCCCAGTGCTACAAGCGGCCCAGACCTGCCCCCACACCGGAATTGCAGCCCTATTTCGATTGGAGAACGGACATCGGCCTCATCGTCCATGAGGATGTGGGGGAGTCCATTTTCGGCCCGGCGCTGGGAGCGCGGGTGGAGCAGTTCCTGCAAAAGCTGATTCCTTTGTATGACTATTTCAATTTCATCACCATGGGATAAAGGAGAAAGATATGAAAAAGACAACCATTTTTAAGGGCATGGCTACGGCCATGGTCACCCCCATGACTGCCACCGGTGTGGATTACGAGGCCCTGGGCCGGTTCATCGACTTCCAGCTCGCTTCCGGCATCAACGCCCTGGTTGCCGTGGGCACCACCGGCGAGAGCGCAACCCTGTCCCCCCAGGAGCGCAATGAGGTCATTCGCTTCACTGTGGACCGGGTCAACGGCCGGGTGCCTGTCATCGCCGGCACCGGCACCAACAACACCGCCCATGCCATTTCCTACACCGAAAGCGCCTGCGCCATCGGGGCCGACGCCATGCTGGTGGTTACCCCTTATTATAATAAGTCCACGCAGACCGGCCTGATCGCCCATTTCAGCGCCATCGCGGACAAGTCCGACAAGCCAGTGATCATGTATAATGTTCCCCCCCGCACCGGCTGCAATCTGCTGCCCGCCACCGTGGCGGAGCTGGCCAAGCATCCCAACATCGCCGCCATCAAGGAGGCCAGCGGCAATATGGCCCAGGTGGTGGAGCTCTTTGCCCGCTGCGGTGACCTGATCGACATCTACTCCGGCGAAGATGCCCTGACGATTCCCATGATGGCCATGGGCGGCGCCGGTACCATCAGTGTGCTGAGCAATGTGATTCCCGCCAAGGCCGTGGCCATGACCGATGCCTTCTTCGCGGGCAAGCTGGACGAGGCCGCCCGGATGCAGTGTGAATATCTGGATCTCATCAACGATTTGTTCTGTGAGGTCAACCCCATTCCCGCCAAGGCCGCCGTCAGCGCCATGGGCTATGGCGAGGAGAACATCCGCCTGCCTCTGGTGCCCATGAGCCAGGCCAACCGGGAACGGATGTTTGAAAGAATGCGCCGGCTGGGGGTCAACGTATGAGAGCGGTTCTCTGCGGGGCCAACGGGGCCATGGGCAAGCTGATTGACGGCATCCTGGGCAGCGAGGTGGTGGGCCGGGTGAGCCTCGACGGGGAGAACGGCGTGCCCAAAACCTTTGATGAGCTGGGAACCGTGGAGGCCGATGTGATCATCGACTTCTCCCACCACACCGCCGCGGCGGAGGTGCTGCGCTATGCGGAAAAAATCGGCGCTGCCGCCGTCATCGGCACCACCGGCCACACGGCGGAGGAAAAAGCGATGATTGAAGCTGCCTCCCAGCGGATTCCGGTGTTTTATTCCGGCAATATGAGCCTGGGCATTGCCCTGCTGTGCAGTCTGACCCGTCAGGCGGTGGCTCTGTTCCCGGAGGCGGATGTGGAGATTGTGGAGATCCATCACAACCGGAAGGTGGATGCCCCCAGCGGCACCGCCAAAATGCTCTTTGAGGCGGTGAA
>JBJDYM010000265.1:0-4748 GCA_051867315.1 Faecousia sp. | reverse complement strand
CCCCACATCCTCAATACCATTCAACCCGCCAAATTCCAATTTGTCTCCGTGCTGCGCCGGGCCAAAATACCGCAACGAAAAATTCCCATTCAAAGCGTGTTGCCTTGAATGGGAATCTTTTTATATTTCAGGAAAGGATCAGCTTATCATTGACTTCATCGGAGCCGGAGGCCTGGACGAAGAGGTTGAGCAGCTGCTCCACGGTCAGGTTCTTTTTCTGCTCCCCGGAGACGTCCACCACGATGCGGCCGTCGTACATCATGATCAGCCGGTTTCCATAGGCGATGGCGTCGCGCATGTTGTGGGTGATCATCAGGGTAGTCAGGTGATTCTGTTCCACGATCCGCTGGGTGGCCTCCAGCACCTTGGACGCGGTCTTGGGGTCCAGGGCAGCGGTATGCTCATCCAGCAGCAGCAGCTTCGGCTGACGCAGGGTGGCCATCAGCAAGGTCAAGGCCTGGCGCTGGCCGCCGGAGAGCAGGCCCACCTTGGTGGTCAGCCGGTCCTCCAGGCCCAAATCCAGGGTTTTCAGCATCTGGCGGTATCTCTCGGTGTCCGCCTTGGGCACGCCCCAGCGGAACACGCTGCGCCTTTTGCCCCGGCGGTCGGCAAGGGCCAGATTCTCAATGATCTGCATATCGGCGGCGGTGCCGGTCATGGGGTCCTGGAACACCCGGCCCAGGAAGGGAGCCCGCCTGAATTCGCAAAGGCCGGAGATATCCTCCCCATCGATGAGGATGGAGCCGGAATCCACGGGCCACACCCCGGAGACGGCATTGAGCATGGTGGACTTGCCCGCGCCGTTGCCGCCGATGACGGTGCAGAAATCCCCGCACTGCAGGGTCAGATTCAGATTCTGGAGGGCCTTTTTCTCGTTGATGGTGCCGGGATTAAAGGTCTTGTAAACATTTTTAATTTCCAGCATGACTTAGCCCTCCTTTTCCAGCTTGGCCGCTTTGGCATTCTGCTTTGCAATGCGGCTGAAGGAATTCTTTTTGGCAGTGCGCAGATTGGGCACCGCCAGGAAGATGGCCACCACCACCGCGGTGAGCAGCTTCATATCATCCGGCGGGAATTTCAGCCAGAGGACAAAGACGTACACCACATAGTAAATCACGCTGCCCAGCACCACAAAGGTGAGGCGAATGAGGAAATTCATGTGTTTCCCCAGCAGCGCCTCCCCCAGCACCTCGCCGATGATCACGGCGGCAAGGCCGATGACGATGGCGCCGGTGCCCATTTTTACATCCGCGAAGCCCTGGTACTGGGACATGACACCGCCGGACAGGGCAACCAAACCGTTGCTCAGCGCCAGTCCGATGACCTTCATCCGGTTCGTGTTGATGCCCTGGGCCCGGGCCATATTGCCGTTGATGCCGGTGGCCCGGAGGGCGGAGCCGTGTTCGGTACCCAAGTACAGATAGAGCAGCGCAACCAGAGCAACGCACACCCCGAACACGACCCAGATGGTGCGGCTGAGCAGCTTGGCATTGGAGGTGAACAGGAAAGACACCTTATTCACATTCACCGCCTGGTTGGCCTTGCCCATGATATTCAGATTGATGGAATACAGCGAGATCTGGGTGAGAATACCGGCCAGAATATCCGGGATGCCCAGCCTGGTATGTAAAAAGCCTGTGATCACACCGGCAACCATTCCCGCAAGGAAGGATGCCAGCAGCGCCAGCTGAGGATTGACCCCGGAGAGCACCAGCATGATGCAAACCGCGCCGCCGGTGGCCATACTGCCGTCCACCGTCAGGTCGGACACGCCCAGCATCCGGAAGGTCATAAAAACACCCAGCGCCAAAATGCCCCAAATCAAGCCCTGGGCCAGGCCGCCGGGCAGGGCACGCATCAGCGCCGAAATCTTTAACGACGAAAAATAATTCGCAACCGTCGCAAAAAGGGAATCCAGCATGGAAAAAACCTCCATTCATAAAAAGCACGTTGGGGGAACCTCCGATTTTCTCAGAGATTCCTCCACAGAAAGAATCCCGGCAAAGGGTTGGATTGCCGGGATCCTGATTATTCTGTACAATCCGAATTACTCGGTGACGATTGCAACGTAGTCCTCGGGCATTTCGAAGCCGATGGCCTCTGCATAGTCGGGGTTATACTTCTTCTCGGGGGAAGCGGCGTAGCCAATGGGCATTGCGGAGACGTCCGCGCCGTTCACCAGGATTTCGTAAGCCATCTCGCCGCAGACATAGCCGATGTCGTAGTAGCTGATGGAGACGGTAGCCAGACCGCCGGCGCCGCACATACCCTCCTCGCCGCAGATCACGGGGATACCGGCAGGAGCGCAGATGTTGGAGACGATGGTCATGTTGGAAGCGGCGGTGTTATCGGTGGGGATGTACATGGCATCCGCGCCCTCGATGGCAGCGGTGACAACCGCCTGAATGTCGTTGGAATCGGCGAAGGTGTAGACCGCGGTCTCCACGCCGATGGCGTCCATGCACTCGATGAACTGGTCAGCCTGGAGCACGGAGTTGGGCTCGGCGGAGCAGTAGACGATGGAGACCATCTTGGCCTCGGGAACCAGCTCCATCACGGTGTCGGCGTACAGCTGGGCGGGAACACCGTCGGAGGTGCCGGAGACATTGATGCCGGTGCCGACGGAAGCGTCCATATCCTCAATGGCCAGGGCGGTGGCGTAGTCGGTGACGGAGGTGCCCAGGATGGGAATGGTATCGGTGGCGGACACGGCGGCCAGCAGCGCGGGGGTGGCGTTGGCCATGATCAGATCGTACTCATTGGCAACAAAGCCGGTGACGATGGTGGAGCAGGTGGCGGGCTCACCCTGAGCGTTCTGCTCGTCGAAGGTGACGCTGTCACCCAGCTTCTCGGTCAGGGCATCCTTAAAGCCCTGGGTGGCCGCATCCAGAGCGGCGTGCTGCACCAGCTGGCAGATGCCCACGGTGTAGGAAGCCTCCTCAGCCTTGGCGGCGGGGGCGGCGGAAGCCATGGCCAGAACCATCACGGCAGCCAGAACCATTGCAATCAACTTTTTCATGTTACGTTTCTCCTTTAATGCGAACTGTTGATTCCCAAGCTGGGATTATCAATGGAACTACTATAGCACTTTTCCGCAAACAATGTCAATCGAAATATTTAATAATCTACATTAAATATTTTAATTCGTCATAATTAACAAAGCTTCTTCCTTTTTATCCCGCGTTTTTATGCACAGTGTTCCTGCCATTCACAGCTGCGCCAGCTTCCGGCAAGCGGCGGCCAGCTCCTGCAGGGTGCTGCAGCTGATCATGGGCACGAGGGACGCCATGGTCTGGACACTGCGCAGATACTGCCACTTCCCTTCCGGGATGGGATTGAGCCAAATTACCCTGGCCGCCTGGCGCTTGGCCTCCAGCACCGCCCGAATTGCCCGGTTCTGGTCGATGGTTTTGGTATCGGAGAGGATGATCAGCGTAGCGCCCGCCCCCAGGATGGGAGGCCGGCGGGAACAGATATCCTCCAAGGCCGTACCCAGATCCGTGCCCCGGCCGTAGATGCCGGAGTCCCGGACAAAGGAGCGGAAGGAGTCCATATTGTGAAGCTGGAAGGCATCCGCCTCGACCAGACGCTCAGAGAACAAAAAGGTGCGGGAACTCTCCGACACCTGGTTCAGAGACTGGATGAACCGCAGGGCGAACTCCGAAAACTGGACCATGGAGCCGGACACGTCACACAGGATCACAAGACGCTTCCGGTGCTCCCGTTTTTTCCGGTAACACAGGCGGTGAAAGCTGCCGCCGGTTTCCAGCCCCTTGCGGATGGTGCGGCGGAAATCCAGCTTGCCCCCACGGGAATTGGCCTTTCGTTTGGAGGAGAGCTCCCCGTTGATCTGCTTGGCGACGCTCTGGATGATGGAGATGGCCTTGGGGATCTCCGAATCCTGAAACTCGCCCAGATCCCGGTAGAGAATGCCCACCTCCGGGTCGGAGGCCATGCAGTTCTCCCCGGCGTTTTCCAGGAGCATCTGCTGCTCCAAAATGGTTTTGGCAAAGACGGAATGGATGAACTCGCTGTATAGGCCGGGATTGCGCTCCATGTTGGACTTGTAGCGCTGGGCAAACTCCATCAGCCGCTGCCGGGCCTCCTCCGGCATGGTGACATAGGTCTCCCGCTGCTGCCGGTTCAGCCTTGCCTGCTGGCCCACCTGCTCCAGCTCCTGCTCCGCCTCCCGGCGGCGCTGCTGAAGCTCCTGCTGCTTTTCCTGCTGCTGCCTGGCCTGGCGGCGCATGGCCTCCTCGGAGAGGAAAAAGCCGTCGAACACGGCATCAAAGGTCAGCTGCTCCTGCCGGCTGCTGGCATAGACGGTGCGCAGGGCGGTTTTCACCACGGTCCGGTCCGCCATGCCCAGCGCGATCAGCACCCGGGCGGCGTCGGCGGTTTCCCCGGGGCCAACGTTCATCCCCTTGAGCCGCAGCAGACGGGAAAAGGCGGAGAGCTTTTCCAGATATACCGTCGGCTCAGCCATGGCTGTGCCCCTGGCAATGGCCGCAGTGTTTTTCCTCCGGCTTCTCTTCCTCTCCGGCCAGGATTTCCAGGTCCTCGTTGTTTTTCAGCACGAAGCCGGCGGTCTGCCGCAGCACATCCGGCGTCAGCTCCCGTACCCCCAGGGCATCCAGGGCCGCCGCCCAGTCCAGGGTCTCGGCGATGGAGGGCTTTTTCAGAATGGCCTCATTGCTTCGCAGCTTCTGCACCGCCAGGGCCACCTGGGCGCAGAGCCGGTCGTCCAC
>JBJDYM010000264.1:0-4754 GCA_051867315.1 Faecousia sp. | reverse complement strand
AACGCCCATTATGACACCGACCAGGTGACCATGGAGGCAAGGTGCTATGGCTTTGCCAAGCGGTTTCAGCCCTTCCTGGTGAACACGGTGGTGGGCTTCATCGGGCCGGAATACCTGTACGATGCCCGCCAGGTGACCCGGGCGGGGCTGGAGGACCATTTCATGGGCAAGCTCACCGGCATCCCCATGGGCTGCGACTGCTGCTACACCAACCACATGAAGGCGGACCAGAACGACATCGAGAACCTGGCAAGCCTTCTAACCCTGGCGGGGTGCAACTATTTCATGGGCATCCCCCACGGCGACGACATCATGCTGAACTATCAGACCACGGGCTTCCGGGAAACTGCCGCCCTGCGGGAGATCACCGGCAAAACCGCCATTCCGGAATTCCAGGCCTGGCTGGAGAAGATGGGCTTCGTGGAAAACGGCCATCTGACCTCCAAGGCCGGTGACGGCTCCAGTTTGATTTTCTGACAAGAGGTGACTTTATGGAATTGGATAACGATTTGCTGTCCCGCCAGCAGGCCCGGGAGCTGGCCAAGCAGGCGGGGGAGGCTCAGAAAATACTCTCCGAATTCCCCCAGGAAAAGCTGGATGCCATTGTGGAGGCCGTGGGGGAGGCCTTTTCAAAGGAGGCCGTGTCCCTGGCGGAGATGGCGGTGCAGGAGACCGGCTTCGGCAATATCCGGGACAAGACCGCCAAAAACCGCTTTGCCGCCGACACCGTGCGCCAGGCGGTACGGGGAATGAAAACCGTGGGAATCCTCTCCCGGGACAGCCGGAAGAAGCTCTGGGAGATCGGCGTGCCGGTGGGGGTGATTGCGGCCATTGTGCCCAGTACCAACCCCACCTCCACGGTGTGCTACAAGGCCATCATCGCTTTGAAGGCGGGCTGTCCCATCGTATTCTCCCCCCACCCCAAGGCCATTTCCTGCACCCGCAAGGCGGCGGAGCTGGTGGCGAAGGCAGCGGAGGCGGCGGGGGCGCCCAAGGGGGCGGTGGGCTGTTTGACCATTCCCGCCCTGGCCGGGTGCCAGGAGCTGATGGGGGCTCCCGAGACCCGGCTGATCCTGGCCACCGGAGGCCCTGCCATGGTGAAGGCGGCCTATTCCTCCGGCAAGCCCGCCATCGGTGTGGGCGCGGGGAACGGCCCGGCGTTCATCCACCATTCGGCGGACATTACCAAGGCGGTGGCGTGCATTGCCCGGTCCAAGACCTTTGACAACGGTACGGTGTGCGCTTCGGAGCAGAGCATCATTGTAGAGCGGCCTTTGGAGGACGCGGTCCGCCGGGAGGCCCAGAACCAGGGCTTCTATTTCATGGACACCCAGCAGGCAGGGCTATTGGCCAAGCTGCTGTTCCGGCCCAACGGAACGCTGAACCCGGAGGTGGTGGGCAAATCCGCCCTGCATCTGGCCAAAATGGCGGGCTTCCCCGTGCCCCCCGGAACCCGGATTCTGGTGGCCCGGGAGCAGGAGGCGGGGCCCACCAGGCCCTATTCCATGGAAAAGCTCTGCCCGGTGCTGGCCTTTTTCGTGATGGACAGCGAGGAGGCGGTGCTTAATAAGGCAGTGGAGGTTCTGTCCCACGAGGGCAGCGGCCACACCTTCGTCATTCACGCCCAGGAGGAAGCGGTGATCCGGCGCTTCGCCCTGAAGATCCCCGTGTCCCGGTTCCTGGTGAATGTGCCTGCGGCATTGGGAGGCATCGGCGCGGAGACGGCGCTGTTCCCGGCCCTGACCCTGGGCTGCGGCGCGGTGGGGGGCAGCAGCTCCTCCAACAACATTTCGCCCATGGATCTGATCGACATCCGCCGGGTGGCCTGGGGCCTGGAGGAGCAGCAGGAGCCCCGGCGGACTTGCCCGGTGGACGCGGATTTGGTGGAGCTTTTGACCCAGAAGATCCTGGAACGGCTGGGATAGACGGAGGGATGCCCATGAATGCGGAAGAATTGACCTGTGCGGTGGTTCAGCGCCTGTTTGTGGAGCTGGAGGCCTCCGGCAGGCATGTGCACGTGACCGAGCAGCAGGCAAAGCAGCTCTTCGGACACCGGCTGACCCCCAAGCGGCCCCTGTCCCAGCCGGGGCAGTTTTTGGCAGAGGAACGGGTGACGGTGGTGGGGCCCAAGGGGGAATTCCGGGATGTGGCCGTATTGGGTCCGGAGCGGAAAGCCGCCCAGGTGGAAATTTCCCTGACCGATGCCCGCACCCTGGGCATCCAGCCTCCCATCCGTTTGTCGGGAGATACCCAGGGCAGCCCCGGGGCCACACTCATCGGCAGCTGCGGCTGGGTGGAGCTGGAAACCGGGGTGATCGTCGCCCAGCGCCACATCCACCTGACCCCGGAGGCGGCAAAACGCTTCGGCGTGACGGACCGGCAGAAGGTGAAGCTGCGGACGCTGACGGCAAGGCCGGTGATTTTTGAGGATGTGGCCGTCCGGGTCAGCCCGGATTTCGCCCCCTACGCCCACCTGGATTATGACGAGGCCAACGCCTGCGGCTTCCAAAAGGGTGATTTGGGGAGAATTCTGCCATGAACCGGGCGCTGCTGATCGGCCGGGAGCCGGGGGCGGAATTGGGGTTCAGCTATGTGGCGGAGCCGCCCTATGACGCGGTGGTGATCGGTTCCCTAACCCTGGGACAGCTGCTCCGCTTCCGGGAGGAACGGGTGCTGGAAGCTCTGGCCCAGGGCAAGCAGGTGCTGCTCTACACCCCGGGCCTGCCGGAATCGCCAAAAAACCGGGGCCTGGCCGGGAGCCTGGCCTCCGCCCAGCGGGAGCTGAAAAACTGGGGCGTTTTGTTCACCGACGGCGGGCGGAAGCATCTGGTCACGGCGGAGGAGGCACGCATCCTGCGCCAGCAGGGGCGGCGCCCTGGTGCGGACGCGGTGCTGACGCCCCTGGCCAAGGAGATTTTGGAGGGAAGCAATTGAAAATCGGAAAAGTAGTTGGCTCCATTTGGGCCACCCGCAAGGCAGCATGCCTGCAGGGGCAGACCTTTTTGGTGGTGGCTGCCGGCGATGAGGAGCTGGTGGCTGCCGACCAGGTGGGGGCGGGGCCCGGTGACCGGGTGCTGCTGGCCACCGGAACCGTGGCCTCCCGCTACTGCATGGATGCCCCGGTGGACGCGGCAGTGGTTGCCATTGTGGACGAGGGGAAAAAGGAAAAACCTCAGGGATAGGAAGGAGCGGTAAGAATGTCGGCGGACCGGGTGTTGATTGCCCTGATGGCGGTGTTTGCCGGACTGGGGGCTCTGGATCGGATTTTCGGAAACCGGTTCGGCATCGGCCAGGAATTTGAAAACGGCATCCAGGCCATGGGCTCCCTGGCCCTGGCCATGGTGGGCATTGTGTGCCTGGCCCCGGTGCTGGCGGCGGTGCTGCGGCCGGTGGTGGTGCCGGTGTTCCGCTTTTTGGGAGCGGACCCGGCCATGTTTGCAGGGTCCATTCTGGCCTGTGACATGGGCGGCGGACCCCTGGCCCGGGAGCTGACTCAGGACCCCCAGGCGGCGGCCCTGGGGGGCGTGATTACCGGCTCCATGCTGGGGGCGACCATTGTGTTCAGCATTCCGGTGGCTTTGGGAATTTTGCGGGAGGAGGACCGGCCCGCTCTGGCAAAAGGAATTCTCTGCGGCATCGTCACCATTCCCATCGGGATTCTGGCGGGGGGCCTCACGGCGGGGTTCCCCCTGGGCATGGTGCTGCGCAATCTCATTCCCATTGTGCTTTTGGCGGCCCTGATCGCCCTGGGGCTTTGGAAGGCGGAGGGCAAGATGGTGCGGGGCTTTGCGGTGTTCGGGAAGATCGTGGTGGCGGTGATTACCGTGGGTCTGGCGGCAGCCATCATCCAGGCTCTGACGGGTTTCGTGGTAATTCCGGGGATGGTGGACATCTCCGAGGGCTTCCAGACTGTGGGCACCATCGCCATTGTGCTGGCCGGGGCCTTTCCCCTGGTGGCGGTGGTGACGAAGCTGCTGCGAAAGCCGCTGATGGCCGCGGGGAAGCTTTTGGGTATCAATGACGCGGCGGCGGCAGGACTGATTGCCAGCCTGGCCAATTCCATCGCCACCTTTGGCATGGTAAAGGACATGAACCCCCGGGGCAAGGTGGTGAACATCGCCTTTGCGGTGTCGGCGGCCTTTGTGTTCGGCGACCATCTGGGCTTTACGGCGGGCTTCGCCCCGGAGCTGCTGGGAGCGGTGATTCTGGGAAAGCTGGCGGGAGGCATCAGTGCGGTGCTGGTGGCCCTGGCGCTGACCCGGAAGGAAAACGGATAGGAACCGGATTGTTCACAATTTGTCCTTTTTTTGTTTTCAAATCCGTTAATCGATGTTCAAAACCCACGGGTAATCTATAAACAAGAAAGGTTGCGGAAGCCGTGAGCCGCCTCCTTTCTCTCCGTAGATCCTCTTTTCTACCTCTCTTCTTTCTAACCCCTTTTGCGAATGGAACCCCCGCTGCGCAAGCAGCGGGGGTTTCATCGTTTGCGGGAAAAAACGCCCCTGCGCCATTTGGACGCGGGGGCGTTGTCAATCATCCTCCAGCAGTTTGGAGGGAGGGATGCCCAATACATCCGCCATTTTGAACAGGGTCTCCAAAGAGATGCCCTTGACCATACCGGTGCCCTCAATCTGGGAGATAAAGTTCAGGCTTTTCCCGATTTTTTCCGCAAACACCTCTTGCGTATAGCCTGCCTTCTTGCGAAAATAGGCGATTTTCAGCCCCATGGTAATGTACCTGTCGGGATATTCGGT
>JBJDYM010000263.1:0-16908 GCA_051867315.1 Faecousia sp. | reverse complement strand
CTGGATATCATCGCCAAAAACCCCACCTGCTGCTTTGAGCTGGACTGCGGCGTGGCGCCCTTCGAGGGGAAGCTCCCCTGCCAGTACGGCGTTACCTACTATTCCCTCATGGGCCGGGGAAAGGCCGTGCTGGTGGAGGACCCGGCGGAGAAGGAGCAGGCGCTGACGCTGCTGATGAAAACCCAGACCGGCAAGGATTTTTCGTTCAACGAGCGGCTGGCATCCATTGTCAGCATCATCCGCATCGAGGTCAGCACCTACACCGCCAAGCACCGCCCCCTGCCCGGACAGGAGCCCAACCAGAAATAAGCCGAAAACCCGGCCAGCCCAAAGTGGACTGACCGGGTTTTGCGATTATCGGAGCTTCCCAAGGGAATTATTGATATCCGGCTGATGACAGCTCCCACGCCCAGGCGTAGATCATGCCCACCAGCTCTTCGCCGGTGTAGGCGGCCTGGTACCACTGCTGGGTTCCGTCCTTGTAGCTGACCACGACGACGGGGGAGGAATCACAGATGGTTGCCACGCTGCCGTCGGCAGCGGTGAGCCAGAGGATGCAGCCGGGAGAGCCATAGCTGCTGGGCTCCGGAACCACCCGCCAGGTGTCCGTGCCGCAGATCACATCCTCGATGGGGCAGGGGGAGGCGGTGGAATAATCTTTGGTTCCCTTGTCCTCCATGGTTACATAGGTGGGGGTAACAAAGGGGAGCAGCCGGCGGATAATGCTGTCGCATTCCATATATTCATCCGTAATGTACATGGCGTTCTCTTCCTCATAGCGGGATACCTCCAGGTTTTCGGAAAGCGCTTCCGGCACCTGATGGACATTCTGGAATACATAGAGTCTTCCGTCCATCCGGCCCACAAAGGAATAGACCATTCTTGCGCTGCCCGAATCGCTGAATTCGATGCCCCAGAGGCTGTCGTTCACCCGGAAAATGCCGCTGGGATACCAGCCGGTGACGGGCTCGTACATCACCCGGAAAAATTCCCGGGCGTATTCCGTGGAGAAGTAGAGGTATTCTTCCGCCGCCTCCGGGGTGGGCTGGCTGTAGGCATCCACATATTCCCGGAAATAGTTCAGGGCTTCGTCCTCCTCGATCAAGTGTACCCAGCCGCGAACATTGCCCCCCGCGCAGGTCATGTAGGCCCAGCTCCCGTCGGCGATGAATTCCCGCTTGGTGATGGTGCCGATGTCACCGGCAGCGGCCTGGCAGACAACACGGGCCTGCTCGCTGGGGCTGGAGTACACATTGGTTTCCTGGGAGAAGGTGTAGCTTTCTTCTGCCGAATCACCGGGGCCCGCATACTGTGGGGCCTCCGTGGCATCCGGAGCTGCCTCCATGGCCTGTCCATCCTCCTGACATTGGATGTAATTCATGTTGACCCAGGCGTTGCTGCCGATGCGGCCCCACTGCTGGTTGTCCTCGGAGACGATCTCAAGAATGGTGACCGTCGTACCGCCCTCCAGAACGCCCACCGCGCTGTTCATTGTCCCCGGGCCGGAGCGGACATTCAGCATATCCACGCTGACGGTGCCGGAATACACCGGTACCTCATAGAGATCAGAAAGGGGGGCTTTCCCTTCATTCAGGAGAATCCAGCCCATAATGGTGGTATTCTCTTTCTGGTACTCAATATAGCCCCAGATGTTGTTTCCGAAGGGCTCCATGGATTGAAGGAGATAGACATCCCCGATTTCTCCCTGCCCGATCTGCCTTGCCTGGCGGCTGGGGGAGCTGTAAATTGTGGTCCGCAGGGAGAAGCTTCTCTGCCGGTTGGTGAAGGCATCCATGATTTCATCCAGGGAAATCCAGCCGAGGGTTTCCCCGTCCTGGTATTTCACATAGCCCCAGATGCTGCCCTCCACCACATCCAGGCCGTCCAGGGAGACAGGCATTCCGGCAGGGTAACGGGCCAGCTCCCGGGAACTCTGGTCCGGAGCACTGTAGACAGTCACCTCCCTGGGGTAGGTGATGTACTCCTCATCCGGCTTGGGTGTCTCCACCGTGGCCTGCGATGTCTTGGCAGGGGCCGCTTCCTCCGTACCCAGAATCATCCAGCCAAAGGTCTGCCCCTCCCGGCACTCCACGTAGGCCCAGAGATGGTCGCCGATGGGTTCCGTGCGGATGATGGTATAGTCCTCTCCGGGAACAAGCTGATAGACAGTTCTGCTGCCCTCGCTGGGGCTGGAATACAACGGGTATTCCTGGGTATCGGAGCTGTCCATTCCCCCGGCTTCCACCTCGTTGGCCTCCACCGGGTCGGTCAGGAAGCAGGCGGCCAGCACCACGCACAGCACCGCCGAAACCGTCACCACCCAAAGGGCGGGCTTGCGGTAGTTCAGCACGCCCCGGATTCGCTGCTTTACTCCCACCTCGCCAAAGGCCAGGGGGCAGGCGGCGATGGCGCTGCGGGGCAGGCTGCATTGCAGCAGGGCGGCGGAATAGGCTTTTTTGTCCCCGGGGGTCATGTTTTTGATTACCGCCTCGTCGCAGGCCTGTTCAATGTCCCGGCAGAAGAGGAGGTACGCCACCCAGCACAGGGGATTGAACCAGTAAATGCTGAGAAGGCAAAACCCCAGGGGCTTCCACAGGTGGTCGCCCCGGCGCAGATGGGCCCGCTCGTGGGCGAGCACGTAGTCCGTCACCGGCTGCGACAGGTCCGAGGGCAGGTAGATTCTGGGCCGGAAAATGCCCAGAATGAAGGGGGAGCGCACATTGTCGCAGATGTACAGCCGGTCCTTGATGCGGATGGAAACGCTCACCCGGCTGAGAATGCGGATGTAGCTGATCAGTGCGTAAATCACCATCACCGCCACGCCAACCAGCCAGAGCACGGGCAGCGCCTCCTGCCAGGTAATTCCCTGGGCGGCAGCCGGGGCAGCGGCCTGCACGGAGGGCTGCGCCATGGGAAGGTTGGTGACGACGGGTGTGATTTGAGTGGGAGCGGCGATTCGCTGGGGCACCAGGCTCACCCGGCTTTCCAGGGAGAAGGGCAGCACCAGCCGCACCGCGGCCAGGGCCCAGAGCAGGCAGGAAAAAGCCCGGGGCACTTTTTTCAGCAGAGGCCGCAGAAGCAGCAGGGCCAAAATCATCCACCCGGCGGTAAGGCTTTGCCGGGCAAGGCCATAAAAGAACGGCTGCATGTCAATCCTCCTTGTCAAACTGGTCCAGCATCCGCCGGATGTCTTCCAAATCCCGGTTGCTCAGCTTCCCGCCGGAGGCGAAGGCGGCGAGAAAAGCGGGCAGGGAGCCGTCAAAATTCTCTTCCACAAACCGCTGGCTCTGCCGGGCGTAGAAGGCCTGGCGGGAAATGAGGGGGGTAACGGTGCCGCCCTGGTTCTGGAAAATTCCCCGGTCACAGAGCTTTTTCAGCACGGTGTAGGTGGTGGACTTTTTCCATTCCAGCTTTTCGGCGCAGAGCTTCACCAGCTCCCCGGAGCTCAACGGCGCATTCTGCCAGATGATATCCGCAAACCGGGCCTCCACAGCGCCCAATCTGGTTTCGTCCATATGAAAAACCTCCTGTTTAAAATGACGTGATTGGTCTATAGACTATCGACTTGAGATTAGTCTATCATATATAGACCAATCTGTCAAGCGCTTTTTCCAAAACTGGTTTGACAATTACCACTGCACCCGTAGGGAAGGCGATCAGCCTCCCGCTGGGTATCGATTTTGAGTGGTTAATTGAGTGGAATCATGTTGGACATTTGTACGAATTCGCCGAACCAGGCCAGTGATTGTGGGGCCTGTACCGCGCGGGAGGATGCTATCCTCCCCCACGGGGGATGAATGAATATTAAAGCGATTTGAATGAATATATATTCATCGTAATTTTGAATGCTTTTATTGAATAACCGAATATACCACCCGTTTTTGAATATTTTTGTGATTTTTCTATTAAAAACCCAGTTCCTTCCAGCTGCATTGTTGTATGACAATACAATTGACAATGAATAATATACGAGGTATAATCCCAGTATCAAACAAAACCCCTGGCAAATCTGTATACTTATTATAAAGGAGAGGTCATTTATGAAAAAGCTTATCGCTCTGGTTCTGGCGCTGGCGATGGTTGCCAGCCTGTTCGTGATGGTTGGCAGCGCGGAGGAAAAGACGGAGATCACCACCGTTACCCCCGGTGTGCTCACCGTGGCCACCAGCCCGGACTTCGCTCCCTATGAGTTCTACTCCCTGGATGAAGAAGGCAATCCCACCCTGGCAGGCTTCGATATGGCCCTGGCCCAGTACATTGCCGATTACCTGGGCCTGGAGCTGGAGATCATCCCCATGGACTTCGACGGCACCCTGATGGAGCTGGCTGCCAAGAATGTGGACTGCGCCCTGGCCGGTTATTCCCCCGACCCCGCCCGGGAAGAGAAGATGGACTTCTCTGATATCTACTACACCGGCGGACAGTCCTTCGTCACCGTGCAGGACAAGGCGGACCTGTTCACCTCCCTGGAGGACACCAACAATGCCGATTACCAGATCGGCGCCCAGCTGGGCTCCATCCAGGTGAAGCTGGCCCAGGCCAACTCCCCCGAGGCGGACATCGTGGAGCTGAGCAAGGTCACGGACATCATTGCCGAGCTGCTGGCCGGCCACCTGGACGGCGCTTACATCGAGACCGACGTGGCCCAGAGCTATGCCAAGAACTACCCCGAGCTGGCGATCGTTCTGAGCGTGCCCTACGAGCAGGAGGGCAGCGTGGTCGGCGTTTATAAGGGCAATGCCGAACTGCTGGCGGGCATCAACGAGGCCATCGCCGCCGCCATCGCCGACGGCAGCCTGGAGAACTTCGTGGCCGAAGCCAATGAGCTGGCCTCCGGCGAGGTTTACGAGGGCCTGCTGGAAGACGAATAATTCCAACAATTGAATGATTTCCCCGGAAGAAATCCTTCCGGGGAAATCTCAGTTTAAAAGATAGAGAAGGAGCTGGTATCTTGCTTTCCATCAGCGGCTTTCAAAAAGCCTTTGAATACATTGACCTGATCAAGCAGGGCATGATCTGCACCCTGTCCCTTTCCGCGCTGACGGTGTTTTTCGGATTTATCCTGGCCCTGGTGCTGGCCATCTGCCGTCTTTCCAACATCAAAATCGCCAAATTCCTCGCCACGGTCTATGTGGAGGTGCTCCGGGCCACCCCGATGCTGGTGCAGCTGTTCATTGTGTACAATGTGCTGCTGGCGGGGGTATCCCTGCCCAAGTTCCGGCTGTTCGGGTTTATCCGCTTTGAGCGGTTCCTGCCCGGCGTCGTTGCCCTGTCCCTGAACTCCGGGGCCTACCTCAGCGAGATCATCCGCTCCGGCATCCAGAGCATCGACCTGGGCCAGACGGAAGCCGCCCGGAGCCTGGGCATGACCCAGTGGCAGAACATGCAGCTGATTGTGCTGCCCCAGGCCATCAAGAACATCCTGCCCGCCATTGCCAACGAGTTCGTCACCATCATCAAGGAATCCTCCATCTGCTACACCATCGGTGTGCAGGAGATCATGTACGGTGTGAACTCCATCAAGGGCGCCACCTTCTCCATCGGCGAGCCGCTGATCATCGCGGCGGTGGTGTATTTCTGTCTGACCTTCCCCACCAGCAAGGTGATTGCCTATTTTGAAAGGAGAATGAGCCGTGGTGACCGGAGATAAGCTGATTCAGGTTCAGCATGTGAAAAAATACTATAACCACGGCGCCATCAAGGCCCTGGACGATGTGTCCGTGGACATTAACCGCGGGGATGTGATGGTGGTCATCGGCCCCTCCGGCTCCGGTAAGAGCACCCTGCTTCGCAGCCTGAACCTGCTGGAGGTGCCGACGGACGGCAGCATCCTCTTCGACGGGGTGGACATCACCCAAAAGTATACCCTGACCCCCGAAGGGAAAAAGAAGAAAATGGACATCAACATCCACCGCCAGAAGATGGGCATGGTGTTCCAGCATTTCAACCTCTTCCCCCACAAAACCATTTTGCAGAACATGACCATCGCCCCCATCAAGGTCAAGGGCATGGAGAAAGCACAGGCCGAACAGAAGGCCCGGGCGCTGCTGGCAAGAGTGGGCCTGGAGGACCGGGCGGATGCCTATCCCATCCAGCTCTCCGGCGGCCAGAAGCAGCGTATTGCCATCGTCCGGGCGCTGATGATGGAGCCGGAGGTCATGCTCTTTGACGAGCCCACCTCCGCCCTGGACCCGGAAATGGTGGGCGAGGTGCTGGAAGTGATGAAAGAGCTGGCCGCCTCCGGCATGACCATGGTGGTGGTGACCCACGAGATGGGCTTTGCCCGGGAGGTGGGCAACCGGGTGCTGTTCATGGCGGACGGGAGGCTATTGGAGGAGGGACCGCCCCAGCAGATCTTCGGCAATCCCCAAAATCCGCGGCTCCAGGACTTCCTGAGCAAGGTTCTATAGGAGAGATCCCAATGGAAATGATCAAAACAGTGGACCTGCACAAAAGCTTTGGCCCATTGCAGGTATTGAAGGGCGTCAGCGAAACCATCGAAAAGGGCGAGGTGGTGTCCATCATCGGCCCCTCCGGCGGCGGCAAGAGCACCTTTCTGCGCTGCCTGAACCTGCTGGAAAAGCCGGAAAGCGGCCAGATCTTCTTTGAGGGCAAGGAAATCACCGGCAAGCATGTGGATATTGACATCCACCGGCAGAAAATGGGCATGGTGTTCCAGCATTTCAACGTGTTCCCCCATTTGTCCGTGGCGGAGAACATCACCATGGCCCCCATGCTTTTAAAGGGCAAAAGCCAGGCCGAGGCCAACGACATGGCAAAAGAGCTTTTAAACCGGGTGGGGCTCATCGATAAATTTGACGAAATGCCCGGCAAGCTCTCCGGCGGCCAAAAGCAGCGGCTGGCCATCGTCCGGGCCCTGGCCATGGAGCCGGACGTGATGCTCTTCGACGAGCCCACCTCCGCCCTGGACCCGGAAATGGTGGGCGAGGTTCTGGACGTGATCAAGGGCCTGGTGTCCACCGGCATGACCAGCGTCATCGTCACCCATGAGATGCGCTTTGCCCGGGAGGTTTCCGACCGGGTGCTGTTCATGGCCGAGGGTAATATCCTGGAGCAGGCGCCCCCCGCCGACCTGTTCGATCATCCGAACCACCCCCGGCTCCAGGATTTCCTGTCCAAAGTGCTGTAATTGGGAGATGTGCGCAATGGAGAAACAGTTTTTGTATGATGCGGTGGAGGAAAACGCCTCCACCGTCATTACCCTCAGCGACAAAATCTGGGATTTTGCCGAGCTTTCCATGGAGGAATACCAATCGGCGGAATACTACTGTGACCTTTTAGAGCGGGAGGGCTTCACCGTTCAGCGGCAGCTCTGCGGCATTCCCACCGCTTTTTCCGGCAGCTTCGGCTCCGGAAGCCCCCGGATCGGCATTCTGGGGGAATTCGATGCCCTTTCGGGATTGTCCCAGGTCCCAGGCAGCGCGCAGCGGCAATGCCTGACGGAGGGCGGCAATGGCCAGGGCTGCAATCACAATCTTTTGGGCGCCGCCTCCTTTGGCGCTGCCCTGGCGGTGAAAAAGGCCATGGAAGCGGGGCTGCTGCACGGCACGGTGATTTTCTACGGCTGCCCCGGGGAGGAGGGCTGCGCCGGAAAGACCTTCATGGCCCGGGACGGGATGTTCCGGGATCTGGACGCCGCCCTGACCTGGCACCCCGGCGACACCAATGAGATCAAGGTGGGCGCTTCCGCCGCCTGCATTCAGGTGGAGTATTCCTTCCATGGCATCGCCGCCCACGCGGCGGGGGACCCCTACAACGGCCGCTCCGCGCTGGACGCGGTGGAGCTGATGCATGTGGGAGTCCAGTTCCTCCGGGAGCACATGCCCCCCAACAGCAGCATCCATTATTCCATCCCCGACGGCGGCGGCGTGTCCCCCAACGTGGTGCAATCAGGGGCAAAGACCATCTTCATGGTCCGGGGGGAAACCGTCCGCAAGGCCAAGGCGCTGCTGCAGCGGGTGGACAACATCGCCAAAGGCGCGGCCTTGATGACGGACACCAGCTTCACCTTCCGCCAGATCGACGGCACCGCCTCCACGGTGGGCAACCAGGTCCTGGAGCAGGTGATGTACGAAAATCTGAAGCAGGCCCCCATTCCTGTCTATACCCGGGAGGAACGGCAGTTTGCCCATGATCTGCACCGGACCTTCCCGGCGGAGCTGCCCGGCGAGCTGACCAAAACCGATCCCACCGTCCGCGCCTTTGTGCGTCGGGAAACCGAGGACGGCAAGCGGGACATCAATGATTTTATCATGCCCTATGTCCCCTCCTGGGCCTACAGCCCCGGCTCCACCGACGTGGGGGATGTGAGCTGGCTCACTCCCACTGCCCAGTTCACCACCGCATGCCGGGTCAGCGGCAGCCCCGGCCACTCCTGGCAGAATGTGTCCATCGGCCGTACCTCTTTCGCCCACAAGGGAATGCTCCAGGCCGCCAAGGTCTTGGCCGGTACCGCTGCGGATCTGATGACCGACCCCGCCCTGCTGGAAAAGGCAAGGGAGGAATTCCGGCAAGCCGCCGCCGAAGGCTACGACTGCCCCATCGGACCGGAGCTGAAACCCGGGCCCCAGCAGTAAAGCTTTTCCGTAGGGCGGAGTCATGACTCCGCCGCTCCGGTTCCGGTTTCCGGGCGGTTGGTTGAAGGGGATATTCCCTGGGGTACTGACGACCGGTTTCCATTCAACGAACCAGTTGGAAATTTGCGCCGGGTCGGCGGGCTCAGAAAACCGCCCTACGAAGGCGAAACAACCATTTTCATGTGGGAGAAAAATTTGAGTCTCTGAAAAGAGGCTCATTTTTTGTGAGATATTTCGTTCCCGATCCTTACGAATAGGTTGTAACGGAAAGGAAGTGGTCAAGCATGGAGGATCAGGAGATCACAAAGCTGTTTCTGGAGCGCTCGGAACGGGCCATTGTGGAGCTGATTTCCAAATACGGCAGGATGGTGGTGAAAATCACCGGCAATATCCTGGCCGATCCTCTGGACGCAGAGGAATGCGCCAACGATACGTATCTCGGGGTGTGGAATTCCATTCCGCCCAATATCCCCAGGTCTCTGGGGGCCTACTGCTGCGGCATTGCCCGGAACCAGGCCCTCAGCCGCTACCAGGCCAACACCGCGAAAAAGCGCAACAGTCATTTCGACGCGGCGTTGGACGAGCTGGAGGAAACCATTCCGGCCCTCGGCACCGTGGAATCGGAGCTGGAGGCCAGGGAGCTGTCCGGCTATATCAGCAAATTCCTGTCAGGGCTCCCTTATGACGACCGGTACGCCTTCCTCCGGCGCTACTATTACGCCGATTCCATCACCGATATTGCCGAAACCCTGGGCAAAACGCCCCACCGTATCTCCGTGCGGCTGTTCCGCATCCGTGAAAATCTCAAAAAATACTTACGGAAAGAAGGGATGCTTCCATGAGCCGGAACAATATGGCAACCATTCTGAACCAGCTTGACCCCGTCCTTGTGGAGGAATGCGCAGCTTACTGCCCCCCTTCGGAAAGGAACGGTATGAAAAAGAAGCACAGCCGCCGTCTGGCGGTGATCATCCTGGCCGCCTGCCTGGCGGTTACCCTGGCTGTGACGGCCTGCGCCACGGGGACCGTCCAATCCCTGATCTCCAAATATTGGAGCGGACTGCATGATGTCACTCCTGACGATGCCCTCCGGGAGGAGCGGCCGGACTACGCCGAATGGCTGGACACCCAGCTGGAGACCCAGGCCATGATGCTGAGCATTGGGGAAAAAGCCGTCCAGACAGAGGTGAATTATCCAATCCCCGGCCTGGATGGGGCGGGGGTGACCCTGCTGGAATACTATTACGACGGGGAGAAAATCGCCCTGGCCTGCCGGTTCCGGCAGTTGGATGAGCAGGTGGATTTCAGCTTTGACGCGAAGGAGTACGCCAATCTTCCCTTCCAGACCGTGGAAGCCGACGGCTACCCCTCCTACCGCAGTCTGGTGAAAGATCCGGCGGCGCTGCAGGCCATTGAAGAAAAGCTTCAAAAGGACGGCGAGCTGAGCTTTCTGGTGAAGGATGCCTGGATTTCGGATCATGTCTATGCGGACGGCGCGGATTTGGGCCCCTGCCATGGGGACCCGGACGAAAACGGCATTTTCACCGTTGATCCCATCGTCATGGGCATGGGGGAGGTGGAGCTGCCGGAAAGCTGCCGGAACCTGCCGGAGATCAGCGTGTCCATGACCTACCGGGTAATGGCCTACGCCTTCAAGCTGGAGGGGGACACCGTCCAATACGCCCAGGTGGGCCAGGCGGATTACCCGGTTAGCTTTACCATTCCCAATCTGGACCCGGCCTCCATTCCCGCCAGGTGGAGCCTGGAGGAAATCGGTGAATTGGCCGCCGGCGACCCCCTCCGCTTCTCGACGCAGATCGGTGGAAAAACCGTCACCTTCGATGCTTTCCTTCCCGGGTCCCAGGAAATGCAAGCCGTTTGGATGCAGGCGGACCCCGGGCTCTTTGAGAAGATGGGCCGGGAGCTGGTGCTGGAGCGGTTCCCCCAGATTGAGGCGGATTTGAACAGCGGGAAAACGGACATCAGCGTTTCCGACGAGGCAACCGGGAATCTGCTGCTGGGCTTCGACAGTTCGGTGGACGGAAGGACGGGCTACCTGTACTTCGTGGATGTGCAGCGGGATTTGAACGGGAGCAGCCTGGACGGTGACGGAAATTGGTTTACGCCCCACTATCTGACTGCCACCGTCCCGGACGGGATGAATATGACGGCGGAGGAGGCCGTCCGGGAGGTTCAGGAGCTGCTGTCGAACGACTCCTGCTTCCGGTTCACCCCCTGGAACGTGCAGGCGGAATACGACCGGCAGAAGCAGCAGGGCTACTACCGCATCACCCTGCGGCCGGAATACGGGGGAATCCCTGTTTATGGCTGGGGGACAACCACCGAGGCCTTTTATTCCAACGATGGCCTTTTTGCGTGCCAGGGACTGATGCTGCTGCGGGAGAGCCAGCGCATGGCAGTGCAGGACCCGCTCTCCCCGGAACAGGCAATCGAATCCGTTGTGAACAACATCTCTGCGCTGGCGTTCTATGATACCGTCCGGTGCAGCGAAATCCGGCTGGGCTATCTGGCGCAGGCCCAGGGAGAGGAAGTGGTGCTGTCCCCGGCCTGGGTGTTTGAGTGCAGCCAAACCCGGGAGGGTTCCACCAATTATTTCCAAATCGCCGTGCTGGCAGAGAACGGAAAAATCTGGGTCCCGGGCAACGGAGGACAGAGTTGGGTCAATCCGGCCTGACAGAATGATGCTCCCGGCAAAGAGGGAAATTGTTATTTGGCGGGCAGGGCCCGCGGCCAATTCGTTACGAACTTTGGGCAATCAACCCACAACTCCTGGGCCCCACGACCAGTACTGCCCAGCAAATTGGTGTTTGAGGTTATGATGTTCGGTTAAACGCGACCCGGTCCCAAATCACGCCAACTGGGAGGCTACAGATGCCCGCCGGCTGTCGAAACTGAGCGTTTGACCGAATGGTACCATGTTTGACACGGGTACGGATTCGCCCACCCCGGTACCACATGGAGGGCTTGTACCGCGCGGGAGGCTGATCGCCTCCCCTACGGTGGCTGGTGCGTCAAACACCATTTTACCGTGCCGGCAAACAAAAAAATCTCCCATTCAGCGTTCTTTGCGGGTGCTGAATGGGAGATGATTTTATGCGGGAATTATGCCAGGATGGGCTTCAGCGCTTCGGCCAGCTTGTCCTTCTGGGCCTGGGCTTCGGCTACGTCCTTGCCCAGAGTGGTGAAATAGGTCTTGATCTTGGGCTCGGTGCCGGAGGGACGGACCACCACGGCGGCGCCGCCTTCCAAAGCGTAAATCAGAACGTTGGCAGCGGGCAGGCCGGTTTCTTCGGGCTTCTGGTAGTCCGTGACCTTGGTGACCTTGTAGCCCGCGATGTCCGCAGGGGGATTGCTCCGCAGGGATTCCATGATGCCCGCCATCTTGTCCATGCCGGAAAGGCCGGGGAACTCGAAGGAGTCCACCTTGTTCAGGTAGCGGCCGTACTTGGCGTAGATGGCTTCCAGGCGCTCCTTGATGGAGGAGCCGATGGAGCGGTAGTAGGCGGCCATTTCGCAGATCAGCATGGAGCCGATGATGGCGTCCTTGTCCCGGACATAGGGGCCGGCGAGATACCCGTAGCTCTCTTCAAAGCCGAAGATGAACCGGTCCACTTCTCCGGCGGCCTCCAGGTTCGCAATCTGGTCGCCGATCCACTTAAAGCCGGTGAGCACGCTGCGCATCTCCACGCCGTAGCTCTGGGCCACTGCGTCGGCCAGGGGGGTGGAGACGATGGACTTGACGGCCACGGCGTTTTTGGGCATGGTGCCCTTTTCAATCCGCCCGGCGCAGATGTAGTCCAGCAGCAGCACGCCCACCTCGTTGCCGGACACCAGCTCATAGGAGCCGTCGGGGCAGCGGATCGCAATGCCCACCCGGTCGGCATCCGGGTCGGTGGCCAGCATCAGGTCGGCGCCGGATTTCTTCGCCAGCTCCAGGCCCAGCCGCAGCGCCTCGAAGATCTCGGGGTTGGGATAGGGGCAGGTGGGGAAATTGCCGTCGGGATACTGCTGCTCGGGAACGATGGTGATGTCATCAATGCCGATGTCATGGAGCACCCGGGTGACGGGCACCAGGCCGGAGCCGTTCAGGGGGGAGTAGACCAGCTTCAGCCCCGCGGTCTTGCACAGGCCGGGGCGGACGGAGCGGGCCTTGATGGCATCGTACAGGGCTTCCTTGCAGTCTTCACCCACGTAGGAAATCATGCCGGAGGCAAGACCTTCTTCAAAGGAAATCAGCTTCGCGCCCTCCAGAATGTCGGTTTTCTGGATCTCGGCGTAGACAATGGCGGCGGCATCGTCGGTCATCTGGCAGCCGTCGGGACCGTAGGCCTTGTAGCCGTTGTATTTTGCGGGGTTGTGGGAGGCGGTGACCATGATGCCGGCGTTGGCGGCGTAGAACCGGGTGGCGAAGGACAGGGCGGGCACGGGCATCAGCGCGTCATAGATCCGAACCTTGATGCCGTTGGCAGCCAGGACGCAGGCGGCGGTTTTGGCGAACACGTCGGAATTGATGCGGCTGTCGTAAGAGATGGCAACCAGCTGATTGCCGCCCTGGGTCTTCACCCAGTTGGCCAGCCCCTGGGTGGCCTGACGCACCACGTAGATATTCATCCGGTTGGAGCCGGCCCCCAGCACGCCCCGCAGACCGGCGGTGCCGAATTTCAGCGCCACGGCGAAGCGGTCCTTGATCTCGTCCTCGTTTCCGGCGATTGCCTGCAGCTCCGCCGTCAGTGCCGGGTCCTCCAGCTTGGCGGAAGCCCAGCGCTTGTAATCATCCATGTACATATTGATTCACCTATCCTTTTGCAAATTTTTGATGGAAATTCCACAAATCAACTAAAGATACTATAAAACATTTCGGCGCAATTGTCAATGTTGTAAAGGGAACAGAGCATACAAAAAACCGGGGAGCGCCCCATGCTGAGGCACACCTCCGGTTCATGAAAGTGAAAAGCAGATAATCCTTACCGTCAGGCCTTTTTCGGCGGTTCTTTCTGAAGCATATTTGCAACATTGATCACCGGAAGGACCACTGCGTCCGTTTCGGGCTGTGAGGTAAGCAGGGTTACCTCGCTTCTCAGGTACGGCATCAGAATTGCAACGGCGTTTTGCTGAATCAGAATATTACTGTCGATGTAATCCGGGGTTGCGTTATTCACCTTGTAGAAGCCCGAAAGAGAAATGGACAGGGAATACTCTGCCTCTTTTTCACCCCGAAGGACCAATGTTACCCTGTAGAGATTGTCCGCTTCGGAGAAGCTTCCGGTTTTCACCTCCAGTGAGAACGCAGGCGTAGAATCATTCTTTCGGAAGCCATGACGCGTAAATTCAATGTGATCGAAGACCAGATGGTCCAAAAGCAAATAATGATCTGCATGATTATCCATAAATACACCTCACGAAGCAAAACGGAAAATACTGTCCGAAGGCTGATAATATAATGCAGCGCGTTCCTCGGTTAGCTCATAGCGAATTGGGTTGCTCCGCTTCTGCCTCCGGAAATCACTGCCGTATGCATAGGAAACGTCCGCCTTTTCTGACGGAATCGCAATGGAGCCGGAAGCACGGACACGGCTGAATGCAATTGGAATCTGGTCCGATTGCAGGCGATGCAGATAACGGAGGATATAGTCGGAGTGAATATTGAAAAACGCACCTGCCTCCGGCAGCTTTTCCGGGGAGAAGAGGCTTGGATCATACTTCCTGCAAAGCAGTTGACCGTTCTTTCGGCCCACGGTTGCATAGATGGCCGGCGCAGAGCGGAATGCCTGCTCCATTGTAATCTGGTTATTGAGCATGCGGATCAAAACAGCGGGGGTGGTTTTCGCGAGGACATATTCCTCCTCAAGCGAATCGTAGGTCATGACCAAATAACGATTTTTTTCGCTTTCATCCATGCAGACGAACAAAAGGGGTTCATTTGCGACCACCAGCTCTATTTCAACAGACAGAAGGCCGAGGCTCTCAAGATTTTCCCATTTTTCCATATCATCACCTCAAATTTCCCGGGGACTGGGTTAGTCGGGGAAGTCGATTGCGGCAAAGGTTTCCACAGCTTTTTGGACCTTATCCTGAAAAAGATACCAATTGTGGTGGGTTACGGGGACTCCGTCAAAAGAGGAAAAATCCGCAGGGCCGAAATCCGAACGCATTACACCCTTTGCGACACCGAGCATTGGCCGGGATGCGTTGGGGATGTGCAGCGCTGTAATGATTTGCTGTGGGTCTTCATTTACAGAAACGGCGTTTGCCTCCAGGGATTGCCTGGGGGCGCTGCGGCCATAGAGCTCCGCCTCGTCCACGTTGCTGAGGAAATCATCTGTGCAAACAGTATCCTTCCGGTGGATTCCCCGGTATACAACGGTCTGCGGATACTCATCAAGTACCTTGCTGAGAAATCTGCTCCGGAATTTCTCTATTTCCAGAATGCTATGCAGTTTGGTTGGAAATCTGGAGAGGTACTCCTCCGTCAACTGCTCCTCACGCATGGATATTGTCCCCGGCTTTCTTTTCCTGAAACCCATTGTAATGGATTTGTCGGGAAAAATCAATATTCTTTTCCCCAAAGGCCGGAAATTCCTCCCGGTTGACAGGGGTGGGGCACTCTGATAAAATAGATGAAAAAATGGCGAAAAGGAGCATCTCCATGCTGAAAAAAATGATCCCCCTCCTGCTGCTTTTGCTGCTGCTTTCCGGCTGCGGGGAGCAAAAGCAGGTGTACCAGACGGTGTTTCTGGATGTATTCGACACCGTCACCACCCTGCGGGGGTATGAGACCTCCGAGGAGGCTTTCCAGGAGCGGGCGGAACAGGTGTACCGGGCGCTGCTGGAATACCACCGGCTCTTCGATATCTACCATGACTGGCCCGGCGGCTTGAAGCAGGTCAACGACCGGGCGGGGATTGCCCCCGTGAAGGTGGACAGCGCGGTGCTGGAGCTGCTGATGGATTGCCGGGAGGATTACGAAAAAACCGGCGGAAGGGTGAATGTGGCCATGGGCAGCGTGCTCTCTCTGTGGCACCAGGCCCGGGAGGCGGGGCTGAACGACCCGGAGCATGCGGCCCTGCCGGACATGGATGCGCTGCGGGAGGCGGCGAACCATACAAGCTTCGACACGGTGCTGCTGGACGAGGACGCCGGGACGGTGTACCTCTCTGACCCGGACCAGCGGCTGGATGTGGGGGCCGTGGCGAAGGGCTGGTCCGCCCAGCGGGTAAGCCAGCTGCTGCCCGAGGGCTATATGCTCAACGTGGGGGGCAATGTCTGCACCCGGGGCGCCAAGCCCGGGGGCGAAAAATGGAACATTGCCGTCCAGTCCCCCAACGTGGGGGAGGACAATCTGTGCGTGGTCAGCCTGGCGGGCCAGAGCCTGGTGACCAGCGGCGACTATCAGCGCAGCTACACCGTGGACGGAAAGAGCTACCACCACATCATCGACCCGGACACCCTGATGCCCTCGTCCTACTGGCGCAGCGTCTCCATCCTCTGCGAGGACTCCGGCCTGGCGGACTGCCTTTCCACCGCCCTGTTCCTGCTGCCCCTGGAAGAGGGGCGGGCTCTGGCGGAAGAATGCGGCGCAGAGGTGATGTGGGTGGATGCCGGCATGAACATCACCCAAACCCCGGGCTTTACCGCAGCCCTGCGGCCATAAAAGGCGTTGGTGAAAGGCATGATTGCCACTGGCAGTCATCTAGATTCGCCGCGCGGGGCACCACCCTTTACACAAGGGGGCTTGGCGGGTGCGTGTCGTTCCCTGGTGCCGTTCATCCCACCAAAGAAATTTTGAAGTGTGGCACTCTCGTAGGGGAGGCTAATATCCTCCCCACAGTTTGCGATGAAAAAATCTCCCATTCCGTCCAAAAAACCGGAGGAATGGGAGGTTTTTATTACATTTTTTCCGGGGCGGAGAAGCCCAGGATGTGGATGCACTGCTCCAGGACGTTTTTGGCCAGGCCGATCAGGGCGATGTAGCCTGCCTTCAATGTCTCGTCCTCTTCCGAGAGGATGCGGGTCTCGTGGTAGAATTTGTTCACGCAGCCGGCAAGCTCATAGATATAGGCGCAGATCAGATTGGGAGAGGAGGTGCGCAGGGCGGCTTCCAAGGTGGGGCCCAGCTTGGTGATGGAGAGCATCAGCTCCTTGGCGAAGGGGTTGGCCGGGGCCTGGATGGGAAGATTTTCCCAGGCGCCGTAACGGGACAGGATGCTCTTAATCCGGACGATGGTATACAGAATGTAGGGTCCGGTGTTGCCCTCGAAGGCGGCGAAGCGCTCCATGTCGAAATTGTAGT
>JBJDYM010000262.1:0-4812 GCA_051867315.1 Faecousia sp. | reverse complement strand
TGCAGCTCATGCCCACCCATGCCGCTGTATCTTTGATTACCGTCCTGCCGGAGCAACTGCAATCTCCGCTGCTGACTGCGGAATGGGAATACAAGCTCAAAGAAATCGAGTGCGGCAAGCTGGAGCCAGACGCCTTTATGGATGGGATTGCCGCTATGCTACGGGAGCTGGTTTCCACCTATCAGGTGATCCAGGGTGCAGAGTTCCTGTTTCCCTCTGACCGGGAGGTAATCGGGAAATGCCCTCGCTGCGGCGGCAATGTGACCGAAAGCAAACAGGGCTTTTTCTGCGAGAATCGTGATTGCCGGTTTGCCCTCTGGAAGAACAGCAAGTTCTTTTCCGCCAAGAAAAAACAGCTGACCAAAGCGGTAGCGGCTGAGCTCCTAAAAAAGGGCCGTATGCCGTTGAAAGGCTGCTATTCGGAAAAGACCGGTAAGACCTACGATGCTGTTGTTGTGCTGGAGGACGATGGGCAGTGTGTAAACTTCAAGCTGGAATTTGACCGTCAGAAAGGCGGCAAATGATGAAACTGTCGCTCTATGAGCAGGAAACGATCATTCTCTATAATCAGGCAGAATCCACCGCCGAGGTTTATACCCATGACCCGAAGCTGCTGGAAAAGCTCTCCCGTTTAGCTGAAAAGTATCCCGGCCAGATCACCAAGAAGAATGAACATTCCTTTATTGTCCCGAAACGCTGCGTGTCGGTGCGGGAGCCTTATAGCGAAGAACGCCGTGTTGCGGCAAGGGAACGTGCTAAAGCAGGCGGTTATACCCCACCCAAAAGGAATACCGGCCCCAAATCAGAATAATGCTGCGCCCCGGTTCAGACTGTTTCCCATCTGTCTGTGACGAGGTTTCTTTCTTGGAGTATGTTTTCTTGCTTCAATTTCTGTGCTTTGTATGATAGAATGAATGCAACAACAAATCGGAATTTGACGAAGGAGCGTGATTGTATGAAAAAGGTATGGACATATTTTGCGATAGGCTGTGTAGTCGCAATCATAGGCATGTTCTTTTCTGACATTTGCGGAGATTTCTTCAATGGTATGGATTATGGAAGTGCTTGTGTATTAGGAATAGGAATGTATCTTTGTGTAGTAGTTGTTACTTGCACAGGTATTATTGTTTCAAAAATCAGTTCCAAGCCAAATGAAGATACTCCTGAAGAAAAAGAAGAATGACCAATTCCAGTTTATCGAGCCAATAACCTACCTGTAAATAACTGAATATCCGCTTCCACAGCGGCACCACTGAGCAGGAAATCTGAAAAGGTTTCCTGCTTTTTTCATCAAAACAAAGGAGCGCGACCATTATGGCAGAACCAAAGAAATCCAATCAGGAACGATTGCGGGAAATCACCGAGGGCATTGAGCAGGGTATCAAAGAGTTGTTCGAAAGTGAGAAATACAGACAGTACCTCTCCACCATGTCCCGGTTCCACCGCTATTCCGTCAACAACGTGACCCTGATCCACATGCAGATGCCCAATGCCACCCATGTGGCTGGCTACAACAAATGGCGGGATCAGTTTGAACGCCATGTGAAAAAAGGTGAACATGGCATTACGATCATGGCACCCACCCCCTTCAAGAAGAAAATTGAAGAACAGAAGCTCGACCCGGACACCAGAGCGCCCATGCTGGATGCAGATGGGAAAGTCATTACTGAGGAAAAAGAAATCGAGATTCCCATGTTCAGGCCGGTTAAGGTGTTTGATGTGAGCCAGACTGAGGGCAAGCCCCTTCCCCAGCTGGCAAGCGACCTGACCGGTGATGTCCAGCAGTTTGACGCATTTATGGAAGCCCTGCGCCGTGCTTCCCCCGTCCCCATTACGATTGAACCAATGAAAGCCGATATGGACGGCTTTTTCAGTCCTGCGGATCAGCGCATTGCTATCCGGGCAGGAATGAGTGAGGTGCAAACGGTCTCCGCTGCTGTCCATGAAATCGCTCACTCCAAGCTCCACAATTATGAAAAGGAACAGGAGGCCGCTGCTGCAGGTGATGAAACCAGAGAGCCGCCCAAGAAAAAAGACCGTGCTACGGAGGAAGTAGAAGCCGAGAGCATCTCCTATACGGTCTGCCAGTATTACGGTATTCAGACCGGCGAGAACAGCTTTGGCTATATTGCTACCTGGTCGAAGGGCAAGGAACTGCCGGAGCTGCGGGCCAGCTTGGAGACGATCAACAAAACGGCCAATGGTTTGATTACCGACATTGACCACCACTTTAAGGAAATCTGTAAAGAACGCGGCATTGATCTGACTGCCCAGCAGGAACCGGAACTGCACTCACCGGAAGTTACCGCTCCAGAGCAGACGGAACCGGCCCCCCAGAGCGAGGTGGCACAATGGGAGGCAGACCACATCGTAGATATTTCTGTTTCTACCCAAGCTGTGACCCCACCCATTGTTACGGCTGAAACTTCCGCTGATGCTCCTGAAGCATCCGAAGCGGAAGCTGCTGTTGCTGCGGACACTCTCCCGGACGCGCCGGAACAGGCCCTGGATGAATACCCTATGCCGGATGAACAGCTGCGTGTGGCCGATCTGGAAGCCTGCGGCTATATGGACGGCGATATGCTTCCCCTCTCTAAAGAAAGGGCATTGGAGCTGTACGATATGGATTTAACTGTCTATGCCATAGTGAGCGGGGGCAGCGCGGAAATGCTGTTTGACCAGGAGGAATTTGAAACCCAAGCACCCGGCACCGTCTTTGCTATTTCCCGTGAGGAATGGGAGGAAAGTCCTATGTTCCACGAGAAAATCATGGAACGCCTTGACCATCAGGAGCAGCGGGAAGCTGCTTTTCTCTCCCATGATGGTGATTGCTTTGCGATCTATCAGGTGAAACATGATGATGCACAGCGGGACATTCGTTATGAGGGGCTGGATTGGTTGAAATCTATCGGGCGCAAGGTGGAGCATGAAAACTATGATCTCGTCTATACGGCCCCCTTGCCTGACGCAGCCAACACCGATGCAGCTTTAGATGCCCTTTGGTATCAATTCAACAATGAGCATCCGGCAGACTACCATCATCCTTCCATGAGCGTCAGCGACATCATTGCGGTCAAGCAGAATGGCGTGGTATCTTGTCATTACTGCGACAGCGTTGGTTTTCAGGAAATCCCCGGCTTTCTTCCCCAGAGCAATCCACTCAGGAACGCAGAAATGTCCATGGAAGATGATTACGGCATGATTGACGGTATCATCAACAACGGCTCCAAGGAACCAACTGCTGCCCAGCTGGAGCAGCAGGCCCGTTCCGGTCAGCCCATATCACTCATGGATTTGGCGGATGCAGTTCATCGGGAACAGCAGGACAAGAAAAAATCTGTGGTACGGCAGCTCCGTACACAGCCGAAACAGGAACATAAGAAGCCTACACCTAAGAAGAATACAGAAAGGGAGATCTGACCATGAATGAATTTACCTTTGAAGAAATGAATCTGCTGTGCATTTACAACACCGGCACCCGCACCGGACTGATCGACGCATTAGAGGACATGAAACAGTATTTGGAGACAGACGAAACCGAACTGCTTGCTCTGACCGATTCTGCGATTGCGAAGCTCCGTGCTATGGATGACACATCCTTTGAGCAACTGGAGCTGTACCCGGACTTTGACAAATAAGCAAATAGAATAACCTGAATGGGCGGCTGTCTGGCCGTCCTTTCTCTTTATAAGGCACGAAAGGAGGTTCAAAACCATGCCGAGTAAAGCAGAATTGTATGCACAGATGGCCGACCAGGTAGCAACCCGGCTCACCGGTAGCTGGCAGGAATGGGCGGCGTTCCTTACTACCGCTTCCCGACTTTACAAATATCCCTACCATGAGCAGCTGATGATCTATGCCCAGCGCCCGGATGCCACCGCTTGTGCGGAGTATGACCTTTGGAATAACCGGATGGGCCGGTATGTGAAGCGCGGCTCCAGGGGAATTGCCCTGGTGGACGATTCCGGGGACCGGCCACGGCTGCGCTATGTCTTTGATGTCTCTGACACCGGGGAACGGGAAAACTCCCGCCGCCCGTGGCTCTGGACCATGAAGCCAGAACATATCATTCCAGTGTCCGCCATGCTGGAGCGCCGCTATGGTGTCGCAGACAGCGATTTTCCCCAGCAGCTGGCCAGTATTGCCGGACAGCTGGCAGATGAATATTGGAACGATCACCAGCAGGACATTCTCCGCATCGTTGACGATTCCTTTTTGGAGGAGTACGATGAACTTAACATATCGGTGCAATTCCGATCTGCCGCCGCTGTCAGCATCACCTATTCCCTGATGTCCCGTTGTGGGCTGGAGCCGGAACAGTATTTTGACCATGAGGATTTCATGGCAATCTTCGATTTTAACACACCGGCCACCGTTGCTGCCCTCGGAACAGCGGTCAGCCAGATCAATCAGCAGGTGCTGCGGCAAATCGGCGTCACCATTCAAAATGCAGAGCGCGAGAAAATCGCGGAAAGGAGATCACAGGATGAACAACACATTGACTTACAGACAGAACGGGGACTATCTGATCCCCAACCTGGAACTGAGCGAACAGCCGGTGAAGCCCCTGGGCAAGTACGGAAGGATGCGGAAAACCTATCTGAAGGAACACCGCCCGATTCTTTACAGCCAGATGCTGCTGTCGGAGAAGCTGTACCCGCACCTTCTGGAGATCGACGAGACCGCGAACAGCCGTCTGGAGCAGATGATCCCGGAGCTGGCGAAAGCGGCGGGCGCGACAGAGGCCCTGAAAGCCAGCGACCCGATGCGGTGGGTCGGGCTGATGAACAACTGCAAGGCCCAGGCGGAGGA
>JBJDYM010000261.1:0-4833 GCA_051867315.1 Faecousia sp. | reverse complement strand
TGCCGTAGCCCACCACGGCCTGCTTGACCTGCATGGGCTTGTATTCAAAAATCGGCACGCCCGCCTGCTGCACCGCCAGCAGGATCACCCCGCGGCTCTGGGCCACATTGATGCCGGTGGTGACGTTGTGGCCGAAGAACAGCTCCTCAATGGCCACCGCATCCGGCTTTTCCAGGGTGAGCAGCTGAACCATGTCGTTGTAGATCACGCTGAGCCGCCAGGCAAATTCCGTATTGGGCGGGGTGGTGATGGACCCGCACCGCAGCAGCTGGAATTGATTCCGCTCTGCGGCCACCAGGCCGAAGCCGGTGATGCCGTAGCCGGGGTCGATGCCAAGAATTTTCATCACAGACCACCCCGGAGGATGCACAGGTACTGGTATATCACAAACAGGATAAACAGAACCAGTCCGCCCCGGGCTGCCCACACCTGCCAGGCCGGGCGGGGCTCATAGCCCTCCTGCTTTTCTTCTTCGTTTTCCATGGATTTCACCTCGACCCCTATCATAACACATTTGTTCTTATTTTCCTACCACTTTTTTTGGGGAGGACAAAAAATTCCTCCTTACCATACATTTTCTGCTGCCTGCCGGACATACTACTGCTGAAAAGGCGGGTGGGTAAATGGAGGAATTCTCCTTAGCAACCAGGATCTATGCCGGTGCAGGTGCCGTTTCGGCCCTGGAAACATTCGGGGCAAGGAAACTGTTTCTGGTAACGGATCCCTACTTTATGAAAAACGGCACGGCCCAGCGGATTGCTGCCCTGGCAAAGGCGGAGCAGGTGGAATATTTTGACCGGGTTCAGCCCGATCCCACCGTGGCTCTGGCGGCGGAGGGCACGGCGAAGCTCCGGGAATTTGCCCCGGATCTTCTGGTGGCCCTGGGGGGCGGCAGCGCCATGGACTGCGCCAAGGCCATGGCCTATTTTGCCCAGGGAGAGGTGAAGCTGGTGGCGATCCCTACCACCTCCGGCTCCGGTTCGGAGGTCACGGATTTTGCGATTCTCACCCACGGGAAGGCCAAGCACCCCCTGGTGGATGAAAAGCTGCGGCCTGCCGCCGCCATTTTGGACAGCGACCTTTTGAAGGAGCTTCCTCCGGGGCTGATTGCCGACACCGGCTTTGACGTGCTGACCCATGCGCTGGAGGCCTATGTTGCCACCGGGGCCGGCGCCTTCTCCGACATGCTGGCCCGGGAGAGCTTCCGCATCGCCTATGCGGTGCTGCCCGCCTCCTACGCGGGAAAAACGGAGGTGCGGCTGCGGATGCACCTGGCCTCCACCATGGCGGGCATCGCCTTCTCCCAGGCGGGACTGGGCATCTGCCATGCCATTTCCCACAGTCTGGGCGGCATGTTCCATGTGCCCCACGGCAGGCTGAACGCGATCCTGCTTCCGGCGGTCATTGACTGCAATGCCCATAAGGCGGGTTCCCGCTATGCCGAGCTGGCCCGGTGTGCCGGAATGGCGGGCAGTGCCGACGCGGTGGCATTGCGGAATCTGAAAAACGGACTGCTCCGGCTGCGCCGGGAGCTGGGGCTGCCCCAAACCCTTTCCCAGGCGGGCATTCCGCCAAGGAAGATCACCGAAAGCATGCCCATGATTGTGGAGTCGGTGCTGGAGGACCCCTGCATCGAAACCAATCCCATCAAGGTGGAGGAATTCCTGATCCGCCGGATTCTGGGCGAGGTGACGGGACATGGCTGAGCTGCTCAGCGTGGGGCTGGACGTGGGCACCACCTCCACCCAGCTGGTGGTGTCCCGGCTGGAGGTCGCCAACCGGGCCTCCGCCTTTGCAGTGCCGGAGCTGGACATTGCCCGGCGGAAGATACTCTACCAAAGTCCGGTTTATTTTACCCCGCTGCTGGAGGAAAAACGGATGGATGCCCAGGCCCTGCGTGAAATTGTGGAGCAGGAGTACCGGGCCGCCGGAATCCGGCGGGAGGATGTGGACACCGGGGCCATCATCGTCACGGGGGAGACCAGCCGGAAGGAAAACGCCGCTGCCGTAATGGAGGCCATGGCCGATTTGGCCGGGGACTTCGTGGTGGCCGCCGCCGGGCCGGATCTGGAAAGCGTCCTGGCCGCCAAGGGAGCCGGAGCGGTGGACTACAGTGAAAAAACCGGAGAAAATGTGCTCCACATGGACATCGGCGGAGGCACCAGCAACCTGGCCCTGATTCGCCGGGGAGAAATCGTGGCCACCGGCTGTTTGAACGTGGGCGGCAGGCTCATCAAGCTGCAAAACGGGGTGCTGACCTATGTCTCCCCGGTTTTGCAGGGGATTTGGCCGGGCCGGGTGGGGGAGCCGCTTTCCCTTGACCGGGCGAAGGAGCTGGCGGCGCTTTTGGCCTCCGCCCTGGAAATGGCCGCGGGGCTGAGAGAACCGGACGGCCTTTTGGAGCACCTGACCACCCGGGAGGCCCAGTCCAAGCTTCCCCTGAATCAACCCGGAGAGAAAATCACCCTTTCCTTCTCCGGCGGGGTGGCGGACTGCATTGACCGGGAGGTGCCCTGGCAGGAATATGGGGATTTGGGCCCCCTGCTGGGCCGGGCCATCCGGGAAAGCAAGCTGTGCAAAGGAAAATATGTGCTGGGCAGCCAGACCATCCGGGCCACGGTCATTGGAGCAGGCTGCCACAGCACCCAGCTGTCCGGCAGCACGGTGTTCTGCCAGAATGTGGAATTCCCTTTGAAAAATATCCCGGTGATCACGGACCTGGCGCAGCGGAGTCAATACGAAGGACCCTGCTTTTACGCCATGCCGGGGTTGGACGCGCCCTCCTACCGGGCTCTTTCGGAGCTGGCGGAGGAAATCACGGCCAAAATTCCGGCCCCCATCTACCTCTGCCTGGAGCAGGACATGGCAAAGGCCCTGGGTCAGGCCCTGGCCCTGCGGCTGGGGCGGCAGACGGCCATCCTCTGCCTGGACCGGGTGAAGGTGGCCCGGGGCAGCTACCTGGACGTGGCCGCCCCGGTGGGGCCGGCCTTCCCGGTGGTAGTCAAAACGTTGATTTTGCAAAAAACCAATCAGCCGGCTTGAACGGGAGAACGCTTAAAAATCGCTCCGCACCCCGGGGAGGATATCCTCGCAGCGCAATCCTACAGGACGGTATGAACCTTCGGCGAATTCGTACCAATGTCCAGCGCAATTCCACTCAATCAACCACTCAAAAATCGTTCCCTGGCGGGAGGCTAATAGCCTCCCCTGCAGGTGGGCAAGGCGAAAAACGTCACCTGGTTTCATTCAACCTGCCGCCCAATGGACGGGGCGTGGTAAAACGGAACATATCAACAGATTGGAGGTACCCATGAACAAACAGGAGCTAACCGCCATGGTGGCGGAGATACTGAGCCAGATGGACCGGGAGCCTGCGGTGAAGGCCAGCGATTACCGGCCCACTGCCCCCCAAAGCGTCCAACCGGATTCCGGCTACCGGGACGGGGATTTTGTGCCGGATGTGACACAGCTGAATCTGCGCAAGCTCTATCTGGTGGAGCACCCGGAAAAGGCTGCGGAGTTCCGACAGCTCAAGGAGAAGACCCCCGCCCGCCTGGGCTGCGGCAAGGCAGGGGCCAGATACAAAACATTGACCATGCTCCGCTTCCGAGCGGACCATGCGGCGGCCCAGGACACGGTATTTTCCCAGGTGCCGGAGGATTTTGCAGAGAAAAACGGCATGGTGGAGGTCAAAACCCGCTGCCGTGACAAGGATGAATATCTGACCCGGCCGGATCTGGGCCGCTGCTTCGATGAGGAGAACGCCCGGAAAATCCGCGCCGCCGTTCCGGGGACGCCCAGGGTGCAGCTGGTGATCGGGGACGGACTTTCCTCCGCCGCTGTTTTGGCCAACGCCCTGGACTGTGTGGCCGCCATCCGGGACGGACTGAAGCTCCGGGGCATCGAAACCGGCGCGCCGATCTTCGTCCGCTACTGCCGGGTGGGGGCGGGGGATGCCATCGGGGACATCACCGGCTGTGAGCTGGTGTGTATGCTGGTGGGCGAACGGCCCGGCCTGGTAACGGATAAGAGCATGTCCGCCTATATCACCTACCAGCCCCGCACCGGGGTGCTGGAATCCGCCCGCACGGTGGTCAGCAACATCCATGCCCAGGGCACTCCCGCTGTGGAAGCCGGGGCTCACATTGCAGTGCTGCTGGAAACCATCCTGACGAAAAAGGTCTCCGGGGTAGCCCTGCATTTGGAGGAGGGGGCATGATTCCGGTCAAAGTATTGGCGGTGCGGTATTTGGCCAATGCCGCCCCGGGACTGTGCCGGGGCTTGGGGGTGCCGGAGGGATTCTCGTCCCTGGCCATGCTGACCACGGACTGTGACGACGCCACCTATATTGCCCTGGATGAAGCCACCAAGGCGGCGGACGTGCAGGTGGGCTACAGCCGCAGCTTTTACGCCGGGGCGGGAAATGCCTCCACTCCCAACGCCGGGGAGGTCATCGGCATCCTGGCGGCGAAAACTCCCGGCGACGCCCGCAGCGGCATGGAGGCGGCCCTGGCGGCACTGAACCGGGTGGGCTTTGAGGACCTGGGGGGCGTGCCCTGCCTGGCCCACACGGTGAGCAGTGCGGGCAGCTTCCTGGCATCGGAGGCGGGGGTGAATCCGGGCAGCGCCCTGGCCTACCTGATCGCCCCGCCGCTGGAAGCCATGTATGCCATGGACGCGGCGTTGAAAGCGGCGGATGTGAAGCTGTGCAAGCTCTATGCCCCGCCCAGCGAGACCAATTTCGGCGGCGGGCTGCTCAGCGGCACCCAATCCGCCTGCGATGCCGCCTGCGCCGCCTTCCGGGAACGGGTGGCGGAGGTGGCGGCCCAACCC
>JBJDYM010000260.1:0-1504 GCA_051867315.1 Faecousia sp. | reverse complement strand
TGCTGCTCCTGCTGGTGGGCTGTGCCGCCGTGCTGATTGGATTGCAAAAAATCAGTCTGGGCAGGGTTACATTCCCGCAATACAGCCAGCCGGGATGGACAATGGATCTGGTATCCACCAACGGCTATCTGGATTCTGTGAACTATCAGGCAACCCAGGAATGGATCGATTTTATCACAAACTATGACACGGACAGAACGCTGGAGCAGCAAAAAGACAGCAGTGGCTACACAGTGCCGGAGGATTATCGCATCTATAACTGCTATACTCCGGAAATGCAGAACAAAGTGGACGAAATCTGCGAAAAGTACAGCCTCCAGCTTGCGGGACCAGTTTACTTCACCCGGGAACCCGAAGAGGTATTTTCAGCGGTTGGTATTTCTTCCATGATACACAAATCCTCCGAGGATATGTTCTCGCTGTCCGGCGGAACCTATTACCGCAGCGGCTCATTCAACATGGTGGGCATGGTGAATCATTGTTTTTCAGGGCGCAGCACGGCAGATTCCATTCTGTTTGTCTACGCCTGCGACCGAAAAACCGTGTTTTTCCCGGATTATGTGATTCTCCAGGATATGGATTCCGCGGATTCCTGGGAGTACACCGCATGGGACGGGACAAATCTGATTTTGGTGCAAAGTCCAACCCGGGGGGTCATTGTGGCGGATGTGGGTGATTCCTTTATTTCCGTCACGCTGGATTTTTGTTATTCCTCCCCCGAGGGCGAGGTGGATGCCCACAATCCCTGTACCCGGGAGGACTTTGAATGGATTGCGGATGATTTTATGTATCAGATTGCGTCCCGGGAACCGGAATCCGACTGGCTGCAGAACCCCAACGGGCTGAACGCCGGAGCAGTTTCCCAGACATACGCATACGCTGAATATTTTGACCACTGGCTCCCCGGATCTGTTGGTTCGGAAGCCTACAGCCCGGATTATCAGCAGAAATTCGTGGATCTGGATGAAGACGGGACTGACGAAATGCTGATCTGGAACGCCCGCACCGGCGTGGTCTACGAGGTAGTGATCATGGTGGATGGAGGGCCGCAGTGCGTGTATGGCGGCGGCACCTATGGAGATGATGACCACACGGTGGAACTGTATCTGTGTGAAGGAAATATTCTGGAAAGGGACTGCGGCGGTTCCGTGCAGGGAAAGCAGCTGAACGAGTATTACCGCATGGAGGACAAGCAGCTCCTTTCGGTAGAGTGTGTCATGGAAGGAAATGACGGCAAATTCTATTGGAGCGAATCCGGCGGCGCGTCCAGTATGATGTGGAAGGAGATCACCGAGGCAGAATACAACACCGTCCGTGGCAACTATGTCCGGATCGGCGTACCCCAGTATCCCGCCCCTGAAAGAATCGAGGAAATTCAGAAATCGGAAGAGAGCATTCTTCTGCAAGTGCTTGAGAATCAGGAGTCGTTCTTTTCCATGAGCAGCGGCATGTCCTGCACCCTGTCCGAATATTGCAGCAGCGAAGGCGACCGAATGGGACTTGA
>JBJDYM010000259.1:0-1506 GCA_051867315.1 Faecousia sp. | reverse complement strand
TTCCATCAGTGCGAAACCCAGCAGGTTTTGACCCTGCCAGTTGTTGGGATTTTGAATTTTAGGGTCCTCCATCCCAAGCTTCACGCCCCAGATGCCATCATATGGACTGGCCTCCACGAGAATCTGATCGCCGGTGCTAAGAAGGCAGGCTTTCAGCTCCGGGTTCTGGCTGAATTTCGCCACATTTCCGGTGACGGCAATCTGAAATTTCTGGGCATCCCACTTCTTTTCCTCAAAGTTCCGAACCTTCCGGCCCAGCGCTTTGTAATCTCCGGCATGCTCAGGCGCCATGATCTGGTGATAAATTTCCTGATCTCCAAACAGCAATGCCTTTTGTGACATCATGTACTGCTCCAGGGACTGGTAGCGAACCCCATCCAAGGTAAATTCACTGGGATACCACATCCCGAAACACTGCCTGTCCCCATTATCAGGCTTCTTGATATTCCTCCAGAAGCAGAGCATGGAGATGGTTTGTCCATGGTTTTCATATGCTCCAATGACCCATTTTGTATTGTAATGCTCTTCGTCATGGGGATAGGCAGCTTTCACATATTTCTGTTCCCATGCAATCTCTCTGGGCGTAACGGGAGGCTTATATTCACTGATCTGGCAGTCATAATACAGATCGTCTGCCAGCTCCATGAGGATGTCCCGAAGCTCCAGCTTTTCCAGATATTTCTGCGGAATCTGAGACAGCCCCAGATAGGCTCCCAGAATATTTCCGGTAATCGCACCTGTGGAATCGCTGTCACCGCCATGATTAACGGCGGCAATGAGCGCCTTGTCAAAGTCCTGAGAATATTTCAGTGCACAGTAGACAGCGATCGCAAGCGCCTCATCTCCAACCCAGCCTTCGCCCAGCTGATGAATGGCCGCCAAATCCTCCAGATTGCTTTCCGCAAGTTCGACTGCCTTATCCATCAGTTTTAGGAAACCGGGCAGCTCTCTGGATTCCGGGAACAGCCTTTTCATGGCAATCTTGCTGTCAAGAACGGCTACCTTCAAGGGGATCCCCTCGCAAAGCGCGGCCGACTGGACAATATGTACCAGCATGGCCGCAGGGATATAGCCCATTTCATGTCCGTGGGTCAACGCGGCAACCTCCGCGCCCAGCATATCGATGTCCAGCGGTGTATACCAGCTATGCCGTTGGTCATAGTACAGGCCTATCGGCGCTACCCGCATGACGCCGCCGCAGCCCTTGCTGTTGTTAATCGGCTCATGGACACTGCCGTGACCTTTGCTGCTGATGGCAGACATACAGGTATTTCCCGGTGCCCGCTGGGCATACAATTCCGGCACATTGAGCAGCCAGCTGCAGAAAAATGTTTCCTTCCGGTCAGGACGGCGATAGAGTTCCGTTTGCGTCCGATACCAATCCTGATATGCGTATCTGATATAGTCGGGAATATCTGCGCCCAAAACTCCATGGGTACAGAATCGGGTGATACCGAATAACAGACCATTGGCTGTAAACATGGTCATTTGGGTGTCATCGGAAAT
>JBJDYM010000258.1:0-1507 GCA_051867315.1 Faecousia sp. | reverse complement strand
TTGCCAGCAATCCTATTTCCCGCTGGCAGCAAAAGCAGGCTATTAAAAAGCAGTATGCCGCTGCCAAACATGCCGGTCAGACTGGTGGAACTGCGGCAAAGGCGGCGGAAAACACCGCTTCGGCTGCAAAAAAGGCCACTGAGGAAGTCAAAAAAGCCGGGGAATTTATCTGGCGTCACAGAAAGGGCTTTGGCATTGCCATTGCCTTTTTTCTAATTCTGGCAATGCTCTTAAACTCCCTGTCCTCCTGTTCAGTGCTGTTCCAGAGTACCCTTTCCAGTGTTGCGGCAACTACCTATCCCTCTAAGGATGAGGATATGCTTGGCGCGGAAGCGGCCTATGCACAGATGGAAGCAGACCTTCAGTACGAGCTGGATCACTATGAGGCCCTGCACCCAGGGTACGACGAATACAACTTTGATCTGGATGAGATCATCCATGATCCCTACGTGCTGGTCTCCCTGCTGACCGCCTATTATGAGGGGGAATGGACGCTCTCTCAAGTACAGGGCTTTCTTGCGGAGCTGTTTGACCGGCAATATACACTGACAGAAACCGTGGAGGTGGAAATCCGTTACCGGACAGAGACCCGCACAGGGACAACCACCAGCGTGGACCCGGATACCGGTGAAATCACCACTGAGGAATACGAGTATGAGGTGGAAGTCCCTTACGAGTATTACATTTGCAGCGTGACGCTGGAAAACTTCGACTTATCCCATCTGCCGGTCTATCTGCTGAGTGAAGATCAGCTGAGCCTGTACGCTGGGTACATGGCAACCTTGGGCAACCGGCCCGACCTGTTTGAAGGGTATCCCAACGCATCTCAAAGGCTGGAATATACCGATTACGACATCCCACCGGAGGCCCTGGAGGATGAGGTGTTCGCCGCCATGATCGCGGAAGCAGAAAAATACCTGGGCTACCCGTATGTCTGGGGTGGCTCCAGTCCTTCTACCTCTTTTGACTGCTCCGGCTTCGTCAGCTGGGTCATCAATCACAGCGGCTGGAATGTAGGCAGGCTCGGCGCGCAAGGGCTTTTGAACATCTGCACACCGGTATCCAGTGCCAACGCCAAACCCGGAGACCTGATTTTCTTCCAGGGAACCTATGACACTACTGGCGCGTCCCATGTTGGCATTTATGTCGGCAATGGAATGATGATCCACTGCGGGGACCCCATCTCTTATACATCCATCAACACGAGCTATTGGCAGCAGCATTTTCTCGCCTTTGGCCGCCTGCCATGAAAGGAGGACATCACAAAATGAACCCGAAAATCAAAAAAATCAATGCGGAGTATGAAAAGAACGCCGCAAAGATTGCCGAGCTTCAGGCACGGCAGAAAGAGCTGGTGCGCCAGCGTACTGAGCTGGAGAACAACGATATTCTGGAACTGGTACACAGCCATGACCTGGACTTCACTCAGCTGGCCGCGCTGATCCGCAGTATGAAAACAGACCCCGCCGCCATGATGCGGGGAGAAATGGAGGAAGAATCCCATGAA
>JBJDYM010000257.1:0-1509 GCA_051867315.1 Faecousia sp. | reverse complement strand
AAGATGAGCTATTCAGGCGACGCGGCGGAACAGGTCGTGCGAATGACGCTGGAGGGCGCTGAGGTTGCCGCCAAAATTACCGGCGCGGGTGCGAAACAGGTTGCCATCCTGCTGTACGCCGTCCTCCGCGACCAGAAGAAGACCAAGGGTAAGACCCGGCTGACCAATATGCTCCGCAGCGGCAAGGAGCTGAAAGTCTTTGCTGTCAAGGATACGGATTTGCAGCGGTTTTGCACAGAGGCAAAGAAGTATGGCGTCCTCTACTGTGTCTTGAAAGATAGGAATGCCAATGACGGCATCACCGACATCATGGTGCGGGCCGAGGACGCCAGCAAAATCAACCGCATCTTTGAGCGGTTCCAGCTTGCCACCGTGGATATGGGCAGCGTCAAGAGCGAGATCGAGCGCAGCCGTTCGGGAAAGGCGTCGGAGGATATTCCCGCGCCGGAACGCAGTGCCCCTGAACCGGACAAAGACGAGCGGTTTCTGGACGCTCTGCTGCAACCGGCCCCATCAAAGGAAGAAGGCCAGACACAAAACCCCACCGAGGCGCGGGTTGCGAAGTCCCGTCAGTCCGAGCCTACCTCAAAGCCCAAAGAGCAAGCCGCACGGGGTATCTCTGATGAGCCTGTCCGTTCCCGTCCTTCTGTGCGTCAGGAGCTGAACGAGATCAAGGCTGAACAGCGACAGAAAGCGGCTGCGTCCAAGGAGCGCACCCAAACACCGAAGCCCGCAGTTCACAAGGAGCCGCCCAAGAAAAAATCTAAGAAAACGAAGGAGCGATGAACAATGGCGAATTTCGACGATATTTTCAAGTCTCCGCCCTCTGTGCAGGACAGCCGCAGCTTTACGCCCTTTGATAAGGACGCTTGGGCGGCGGAGAAGCAGCAGGAGCGTGAGAGCGTCTATGCGATGATCGACGCCGCGGCGATGGAAATGAGCAGCAATGGCGACCTGCTTCAGACCTATCTGGATGTGCAGGCCCGCTTTGACCGTTACTCAGTGAGCAACGCCATCCTCATCACCGCGCAGATGCCGGAGGCGACGAGACTGGCCGATTTTGACACATGGAAAGGGAATGGGGTCTATGTCAAAAAAGGCATGACCGGCATTTCCATTCTGGAACCCGGCAAGGAATATGAGCGTGAGAACGGCACCGTCGGCGTTTCCTACAACGTAAAAAAGGTTTTTGATATTTCGCAGACCAATTCCCATCAGAAAGCAGCCCCTGCTATTTCCCGGGATGAGCGGCTTCTGCTCAAGGCGCTGATCAACAATGCGCCCTGCCAGCTCTCCATCACCAATGAACTGCCGGAAAATATCAATGTGATCTACAAGCCGGAGGACAATGTGATTTTGCTGCGTCAGGGCATGGACGCGCCCACCATCTTCCGTGGACTGTCCCAGGAACTGGCCCGCGCCCACATTGACAAGAGCGGTTATACCTGCGCCAGCCCGGCTTTCTCTGCCTACTGCGTATCCTATATGCTTTGCAAGCGCAACGGTATT
>JBJDYM010000256.1:0-4891 GCA_051867315.1 Faecousia sp. | reverse complement strand
ATCATGGAGTCGATGGCCTTGATACCGGTCTGCAGGGGACGATTGACGTGCTGGCGCTCGATAATGCCGGGGGCGGGGGATTCGATTGCCTTGTAGTCCTCGGCGGCGATGGAGCCCTTGCCGTCGATGGGTTCGCCCAGCGCATTGACTACCCGGCCGATCAGCCCGGCGCCGACGGGCACGGACACCACCTTGCCGGTGCGCTTGACGATGTCGCCTTCCTTGATTCCCTGGTCAGAGCCAAGGATAACGATGGAGACCGTGTCCTCTTCCAGGTTCTGTGCCATGCCGAAGGAGCCGTCGGGGAATTCCACCAGTTCGCCGGACATGCACTTTTCCAGTCCGGAAGCCTTGGCAATGCCGTCACCCACCAGGATGACCACACCGGTTTCGGATACCTCCATCTTGGTTTCGTAGTTTTTGATTTGGCTGCGAATGATCTTCGTTATTTCTTCGGGTCTTAATTCCATACTGTCCCTGCTTTCTCATCAGAGTACGGTGTTATTCAGCAGATCCCGGATATTATCCAAACGGTTTTTCACCGTTCCGTCCAGGCGCTGACCGTCATAGTCCAGGCGAACGCCGCCAAGACACGCGGGATGAACCTGATTACGCAGCAAGATGGTCTTGCCCGTAATACGGCTGAGCTTTTGCGTCAGTGCCTCACTCTGCCGGCTGCTCAGGGCAACGGCGGTGACAGCGGTGACGCTGACGATATTATGGTCGCGGTTGTAAAGCTGCGTAAACATCTCACAGCAGTTGGAAAACTGCTTGATGTATCCTTTTTCGGTGAGGATTTTCAGGAAATTCAGAAGATAGATGTGAATTTTGTCCCGAAAGCTGTCATCGAGAATCTGGCAGCGCTCCTGCTTGCTCAGATTGGGGGAGCAGAGCAGCCGGAGAAAATCGGGCTCCGCCTGAAAGCTTTCGTCCAAAACCTGCATCTGACTTTTGACTTCCTCAGTCAGATTTTCACTGAGGGCCAGCTCGTAGAGGGCTTCGCCGTATACGCTTCCGATCTGGGTCATAGCTGGTCACCCAATTCATTAATAAAGCGGTCAATGAGACCGGACTGATCCTCTTCACCCAGCTCCCGCTCCACAACCTTGCTGGCAATGGCCATGGCCAGGCCGGAGATTTCGTTCTTGGCGTCGTTGATGGCCTTTTTCTTCTCCATGGCAATGTCGGCAGAGGCCTTGCTCTTGATTTGAGCGGCCTGCTGCTGCGCTTCGCCGATAATCTTCTCGGATCGCTCAGCAGCGGTCTTCTGGGCACTAACCAGGATTTCATTGGCCTGCTGGGTGGCCTGGAGCATGTTCTGCTCGTAGGTTTTCTTGATGTCCATGGCTTCCTCGCGGGCAGCCTGTGCGTCGGAGATCTGCTTGTCCGCCGCTTCCCGGCGCTGGTCGAGGATGGCCAGAATCTTGTCCAGGAAGAACTTCTTCACGATGAACATCTGGACGAACAGGTTGCAGATGGTGGCAATCAGGGTAAGCGGCTCCACTGCCACAAGGGACTGATAAAGTGTCTCCATTGAGTTGCCTCCTTCCGGTTAGAATGAAAAATGATGCCGGAGGATCAGCCCAGGTACTTCATGAACTGGCCGGGAGCGAAGAAAATCAGCAGCAGGCCGGTGACGAAACCGTAGATACCGGTGGTCTCGGACAGAGCAACGCCGAGGATCAGGGTGCTGGTGACGTCGCCCTTGCACTCGGGCTGACGGCCGATGGCTTCACAGGCGCGGGCAACGGCGTTGCCTTCGCCGATACCAGGGCCAATACCGGCAATCAGGGCGAGACCCGCGCCGATTGCACAGCCGCACAGAGCGATACCTTTTGCCAAAACGGTAAAATCCATAAAATTTGCCTCCTCAATAATGATGACATATTTATTCAAATGGCCTTTCGGCCTGTTTGACGGGATAAAATCAGCCTGCCGCCTGCTTGATGAAAATGGTGGTCAGGGTGCAGAAGATAAATGCCTGGATGCAGCCGCCGAACCAGTCAAAATAGAAGCTGGTGATGGCGGGGATGCCGATGGTCAGCCAGGGGAATTGGACTCCAACCAGGCTGATCAGAGCCAGAACACCCAATACGCCCACAATGATGCCGATGACCTTGAGGGCTTTCTTCTTTTTGGTTCTGCCCAGGAAGAACAGGGCAACGCCAATGGCAGCGGTGCCGATGGCGGCATACAGGCTGGAACCCAGCAGACTCATCAACCCATAGCTGGCGGCAGTGAGTGCGCCGTAAATCAGGGCGCTGATGACAGTACCGGAGAGAATATTGCCAAAGTGACGGCAGGCCATGCTGATCGGGGTGAAGAGTTCGGACATGACATTAATAGGGGCCATGACAAAGATGGGATCCAGGAAACCTTTGAGATAGCCGCCAATGCCGGAGGATTTGATTTTGTGGTAGGTAATCAGAACAAAGACCACCAGTGCCCAGCCAAGCTCCGTCATCAGATCCGCGGTGGGGCTCCAGATGCCCAGCAGACTGATCAGATTGGAAATGACGCTGGTGATAAAGATGGTGCCAACCAAGGGGATGTAATGGTCAAACCCGGTACCCATATTGTCGTGGACAAATTTCACCAGGGAGGTAACGGCCATTTCCGCCACCGCCTGTTTCCGGCTGATTTTGGTCACCTTCAGTCCGGAGCCGAGCCAGATGCACAGGGCGGAGATGATGATCATCACCAGCCAGCTGACCACAACCGTCTGGGTCAAGTGTACCGTTCCCAGAACGGGGAGCTCGAACTGTGCCAAATACTTTGCGCCATTGATAGACATTTCCATAAATATCACCTCAGTCGATTGATACAGGACATTTATACTTCAAAGGAATTCAGATTGTCTTCGGGTTTTTCTTCCTCGGGAACGGGCTCCCGGGCGGGGGAGGGCTGTTCCTCTTTGGGCATCAGACGGCCGGTCACCTGCAGAAAGTAGATGACGGCAGTGGGGAAGAGCAGAGGGATGGCAGCCGCAATCACGTTGATAAAGGGAATGAAGAATGCGGCAATCACCCAGGCGGCCTGGACAAGAATGCGCAGATTGTAGCTTCCCTGAACCTTGGCCTTGAGCAGCTTCTGATCCTGAATGCCTGCCGCATTCTGTACCATCAGGCACATCAGGGCAAAGTTTAAAATGGCAACCAGGGTGCCGCCCACGGTCCCGGTGATGATCCGGTAGCTGAAATGGCCGATGCCGCAAAAATGCAGCAGCGCAAAAGCCGCAATTTCGATGACGGCGCAAATGCTGCTTCCGGCGGCAATCCGGGATAACTGTTTTTTGGATGCGGGCTGTAATTTCATGGAGCAGGAACCTCCTGGATTTTCTGGCATGGATTAGTCATGGTCGTTAAAGGAGACCGGCGGCGGGGTATCTTCCTTTTTCTTATCAATGAGGGCCATGGCCTTCACGGTGTCCCGCACGCCCACGGCGGCGGTGATCAGGCCAAACAAAATGCCGACCCAGATGACCCATTGTCCCCAGCCCCAATGATCCCGGAGCCAGACGGCCAGCATGATAAATCCAATCAGGGGAAACACCACGGAAATCCCAAACTGAGGCAGCCAAATCAGCAAGCTCCATTCCTTCATTTCACAAGATGCCTCCTAAAAGTGCACAGTGCCCATATTCATGCTTTAGTATACATTATTTTGTGCGAAGATTCAAGAATAAATAAAGAAAAAAACCGAGCGAAAACAAAAAGTTCAAAATGATCGATTGATTCCCTTCGGTCAAACGGCAGTCTCCAATGGAGCAAACAGATTTGTTTTTGAAAAAATCAGTAAGCCACTTCCTTTTTCGATGGAAATGTAGTAAAATACGAACATTACATGGTTTCGGTGCATAGACTGCTTCGGGGTGGTCTGATGTTTTGGTGGATCGTGGTCGGTTTCTTTACCGCGTTTGGTATCCTGTGCGCCGTGCTGGCGCTGTATGGCGCGTCGCTTCATCGGACGCACCGGGGGACGGGTATTTGCCTGATAGCCCCGGAGCGGGATCTGGAGGAAGCTTGGTTTTACCTTTGGCTGAAATCAATGGGGATTCTCAAATGCAGAATTCTGGAACTGGATTCAGAAGAATTATGGAATTTGCTTGAAGAAAACGGAACAGAGATTACGTGCCGGGATGGAGTGCCCCGGCCGATGACAGGAGCGGAAGAAATTGACAGAGCAGGAAATGGAGATTCTTCAGGGCACCATCAGCACGGTGGTGTATCAGAATTATGAAAACGGTTATTCCGTTCTCCGGCTGGCAGTGGGGGGCGGACAGTCCGTCACGGTGGTAGGTACCATTCCCTTGCCCGCCGTCGGGGAACAGCTGATGGTTACAGGACGGTGGACCAATCATTCCAGCTACGGCAAGCAATTTGAGGCGGAATTTCTGGAACGGCTGATGCCCCAGTCCTCCGCAGAGATCCTGGCCTATCTGTCCAGCCGGATCATCAAGGGAATCGGTCCCAAAACCGCCGCCCGCATTGTGGAGCATTTTGGGGATGATACCCTGCTTGTGATGGAACGGGAGCCCCAGCGGCTGGCGGAGGTGGCGGGTATTTCCCGGGAAAAGGCCATCTCCATCGGGGAGGAATTCCGGCTCCAGGTTGGGATGCGCCAGCTGATGGAATTTTTTGCCTCCCATCATCTGCCGGCGGAGCTGGCGGTGCGTACTTATAAGATTTACGGCGACAGCACCATGGACTTGCTCTATGATGATCCTTACTTACTGATGGATGAGGGACTGGATGCCTCCTTTGGCGCGGTGGACCGGTTTGCCATCGAATTGGGCGTGGCCGGGGATGACCCCAGGCGGGTGGAAGCGGGATTGCTGTTTGAGCTGAGCTATAATCTGTCCGCCGGTCATAGCTTTCTGCCGGAGGAGAAA
>JBJDYM010000255.1:0-4904 GCA_051867315.1 Faecousia sp. | reverse complement strand
CCACGTCGGAGGGCTCAATGGTCTCCACAAATTCGCCGTAGCAGTTGTCCACCATTACGATCACATCGGGTTTGACGCTTTTGCAGAAGCCGATCAGCTCCCCGATCTGGGAAACGGAGAAGGTGGGCCGGGTGGCGTAGCCCTTGGAGCGCTGAATGGTGATCAGCTTGGTCTTTTCGTTGATGGCCTCTTTGATGCGGTCATAGTCAAAGCCGCCGTCGGGAAGCAGATCCACCTGGCGGTAGTTTACTCCGTATTCGGCCAAAGAGCAGGGGCTTTCCCGGATGCCGATGACCTCCTGCAATGTGTCATAGGGCATGCCGACGGGGGAGAGCAGCTCGTCCCCGGGCAGCAGGTTGGCACTCAGGGCCACGGTCAGGGCGTGGGTGCCGCAGGTGATCTGGGGCCGCACCAGGGCGGCTTCCGTGTGGAACACGTCGGCATAAACCTTTTCCAGGTTGTCCCGGCCCAAATCGTCGTAGCCGTAGCCGGTGGTGGCGGCAAAGCAGGCGGCGGACACCCGGTTTTTCTGCATGGCGGCGATGACCTTGGCCTGATTGTATTCGGCCACCTTGTCAATCTGAGCAAACCGCTCCGCAAGGCGCGCCAGGGCTTTCTCACCGTATTCGTAGACAGCGGGGGAAATACCCATGGCGCGGTACTGATTCAGCAATTCTTCCATGTCAAGCTCTCTTTTCGTCATATTCATTAGAAACCGGGGAAATTATATAAAAAACCGCTCCCTTTGTCAAGCAGGAAGCGGCTGAATCACCCAAAACGCACCATCCAACCGTAGGGGAGGATATCATCCTCCCGCCAGGCTGTGATATTTGCATGTTTGGCTGAATGGCACCTGGTTGTGGTTGGTACGGATTCGCCCAACCTGTTCGATGATTGTGAGGCCGGTACCGCGCGGGAGGCTGATAGCCCCCTCTGCAATCGGGAGAAATGCTGTTTGGATTTCCGGCTTAGTCTCTGCGCCGGTTGCCGCCGAAGAGGACCAGAAGGCGCACCAGCTGGGCCAGTGCCGCTGCGGTGGCGGCCACATAGGTCAGAGCTGCGGCAGTGAGGGTTTTCCGGGCGCCGGTTTGCTCTTCCTCGGTCAGAATGCCGGTCTGCGCAATGGCGGCCAGAGCCCGGCGGCTGGCGTTGAATTCCACCGGCAGCGTGACCAGCTGGAACACCAGGGAAAGACCAAAGCAGGCAATGCCCAGGTAGATGAAGAAATTGGACAGGTTCCCCAGGGAGGAAAACAAAAGACCGATGAGGATCATGGGCAGGGCCAGCTTGGAGCCGAAATTGGTCAGCGGAATGATGGCGGCACGGAGCTTGATGGGAGAATACCCCTGGGCGTACTGCACCGCATGCCCCGCCTCGTGGCAGGCCACGCCGATGGCGGCGGTGGAGGTGCTGCCATAAACATTGTCCGACAGCCGGATCACATTGGTGCTGGGGTCATAGTGGTCGTTCAGATTGCCGCTGATGTGCTCGATCCGAACCCCCCGCACGCCGTTGGCCGCCAGCACTCTGGCCGCCGCGTCCGCGCCGGTGAGCCCGCGCATGGAATGCTGCTTGGAGTATTTCCTGAAGGTGCCGTTCACATGGGCGCTGGCCCAAAGCGACAGCAGCAGGCAGGGCAGGACCAGATAAACATAGGTCCAGTCGAATCCATAGTAATAATAAGGCATAAACTGCTCCTTTCCGGGGATAAAAGGAAAAATCCCCGTTGATTTTTCTTTGCTCTTATTATAACACAGAATGGAAAAATGGCAACGGAATCCCCTGGGAGTTTACACCGAAAAGAGAAAATGTTCACATTTTGTTCATATACTGCTGGGTGGAAACTGGTATACTCTAGACGTAAGAATATGCTTAGAGAAAGGAGAATACGATGTCCGATCCGAAAAAGAAACGGTATCTCTACCTGATGCTTTCCGGCTTCGGCGCCATCAGCCTGAGCATCGTTCTGTTTTTTGCACTGTATCGTTTGCAGGGAATTGGCGAGCTGTTTAGGTCAGCTGCCAAAATCCTCACCCCGTTCATCTACGGCGGGGTAGTGGCCTATCTGCTTCGCCCCATGTGCAATACCTACGAATCGTTCCTGGACAGGCATCTGCCCGCGAAGCTGAAAAAGCTATCCCCGGTGGCCGCAATTGTCGGCAGCATGATCACAATGCTGCTGATCATCTATGCGCTGTGCGCGATGATTTTCCCCCAGGTGTACGAGAGCCTGATTGCCCTGGGCAAGACCATTCCCTCCCGGTTTGAAAGCTTCATCGCCTGGTCCGAAAGCACCTTCGGTGAGAGCGAATACATGGATTCCGTTTTCGACGTGTTCAACACCAGCTATGAAAAGCTGTATATGGAGTCCAAGGCATGGATTCAAGACACCCTGGTGCCCCAGATCAGTACGCTGGTCAGCAGCGTCAGCTCCAGTGTATTCGCGGTGCTGCGCAGCCTGTATAATCTGATCATCGGCCTGATCGTGGCAGTGTACGTCCTGTTCAGCCGGAAGCGCTTCGCCCGCCAGAGCACCCTGATCATCCGCAGCCTGTTCAACGACAAGTGGGCCAATGCGGTGCTGGAGGAAGCGGCGCTGATGGACAGAATGTTCGGCGGCTTCATCGACGGCAAGATTCTGGATTCCCTGATCATTGGTATCCTGTGCTATCTGGGCTGCTGGATTCTGCGCATCCCCAATACGCTGCTGATTTCCGTGTTCATCGGCATTACCAACATCATTCCCTTCTTCGGCCCTTTGATCGGCGCGGTTCCGGCCACCCTGCTGATTTTGATCGAGAGTCCCCTGAAGGCTGTGTGGTTTGTGCTTTTCGTGGTGATTTTGCAGCAGATGGACGGCAACGTCATCGGCCCCAGAATCCTGGGCAACCGCATCGGCATTTCCGGCTTCTGGGTGATGTTCGCCATCATCTTCTTCGGCGGCACCTGGGGGCTGCTCGGCATGATCATCGGCGTGCCCCTGTTTGCGGTGATCTACGATTTGGTTCGTAAGCTGGTGAAGTTTGGCCTGGGGAAAAAGGGAAAGCTGGAGCTGTGGGAGCAGTACGCAGCGGAGTATCCCAATGAGGATATGCCCAAGAGCGCCGAGGAAGCCAAGCCCATTGACTGGAGCTGGGGAGCAATGAAAAAACGCTTCCTGGGACTGCGGGAAAGGGGCGCAGAGACCTGTGCCGCCGCTGCTGCCCGGTGGGCAAGGGTTTTGGCGCTGCTGAAAAAAAGGGCGCTGGCGGTTTGGAGCTTCCTGCAAAAAATCGCCAACTGGTTCCGCAGCCTTATTCATCGTTTTTCCGCAAAAAAACAGGATAAAAATTGATACCACCAAAAACCGCCGCAGTTGTCCGCGGCGGTTTTTAGAGGTTGCCAAGAATAACGGAGGCAGATCATGAATTACGCAGAAATCAAGAATTGTGATATCGCCAACGGTCCCGGGGTGCGCATCAGCCTGTTCGTGTCCGGCTGCACCCATCACTGCCCCGGCTGCTTTAACCAGGTGGCCTGGGATTTTAACTATGGAAAACCCTTCACCCAGCAGACCATCGACGAGATCCTGGCGCTGCTGAAGCCGGATTATATCAAGGGCCTGACCCTGCTGGGAGGCGAACCCTTTGAGCCGGAGAATCAGGGCCCCATCGTGGAGCTGCTGCGGCAAATCAAGGAAAGCTACCCCCAAAAGAGCATATGGGCCTTTTCCGGTTACCTGTTTGACCGGGATATTCTGTCCGGCCGCCTGGGCCCCTGGGAAATTACCGAGGAATATTTGCGCTATCTGGATGTGCTGGTGGACGGCCCCTTTGTGGAGGCGAAGAAGAATCTGTCCTTGCGGTTCCGGGGCTCCGAAAATCAAAGGATCATCGACGTGCCTGCTTCCCTGGCCGCAAACCAAGTGGTGCTGTGGCAGGATTGGCAGGGTGACGGGAGGGGGATGAAGTGATGGAGAAAATCGCCGTTAAAAAATTGAGAGAGGGCGCGATTCTGCCCACCTTTGGCTCTCCGGAGGCCGCCGGTGCGGATCTGTATGCCTGCCTGGATGCGGATGTGACCATCGGCCCGGGAGAGACGGCTTTCGTCCCCACGGGCTTGGCCATGGAGCTGCCCAAGGGCTACGCGGGCCTGATCTATGCCCGCAGCGGTCTGGCCTGCAAGCGGGGGCTTGCCCCGGCCAACAAGGTGGGCGTGGTGGACAGCGACTACCGGGGAGAATTCATTGTCGCCCTGCACAACCATGGCGCAGAGGCCCAAAGGGTTTCCAACGGGGAACGGATCGCCCAGCTGGTGGTCACCCCGGTGCTGATCCCCGAATATGTTGAAGCGGAGACCCTTTCCGAAACCTCCCGTGGCACCGGCGGCTTCGGCTCCACCGGGAAATAAATCAGAAAAGGATGCTCATGGGCGTAACGCAACGGACGGACAAATTGTTGTTTGGCGGGCAGGGCCCGCGGCCAATTCGTTACGAACTTTGGGCAATCAACCCACAACTCCTGGGCCCCTCGACCAGTACTGCCCAGCAAATTGGTGTTTGACGGGCAGGGCCCGCGGCCAATTCGTTACGAACTCTGGGCAATCAACCCACAACTCCTGGGCCCCTCGACCAGTACTGCCCAGCAAATTAGAGGCGAGGGCAGGAACCCCACAGACAACAATTTGGGGATGCTGATGTGCGCAAAAAAGGGGCTGTTTCCCCAGAAGGGAAACAACCCCAAGGGATTATTCCGCGCACAGGGCGGCGCATTCTTCGCTGACCTTTGCCTCGCAGGAGCGCATGGCGAGAATGGTTTTTTCCAGAACCTCGTCCAGCGTCCAGCCCAACCGGGCGGCGCCGTCCTGAATCACCTCCCGGCTGCACCCGGCGGCGAATTTCTTGTCCTTGAATTTCTTTTTCAGAC
>JBJDYM010000254.1:0-1516 GCA_051867315.1 Faecousia sp. | reverse complement strand
CCTGAAGCTGGGAGATGTCCAGCATGCTGCGCACCAGCCGGCTCAGGCGCTTGGTCTCATCGGATACAATCTGCAGGTAGTGGTTCCGGCGCTCCGGGGGGATGGTGCCGTCCAGAATGCCGTCCACATAGCCGGAGATGGTGGTCATGGGGGTCTTCAGCTCATGGGATACATTGGCCACAAATTCCTGGCGCTGGTATTCGCTTTTTTGCAGGGAGGAGGCCATGTTGTTGAAGGCGATGGCCAGGTCCCTGGTCTCGTCGCTGTAGGAGTCCTCCACCCGGACCCGGGCTTCCAGGTTGCCGTGGCCGAAATCGTTGGCGGCCCTGGCCATCTCCCGCAGGGGGCGGCTGGACCGGCCCGCGTAGGCCAGTACGCCCAGGATGGAGATCAGCACCACCACCAGGGCGGTGTTCAGATACAGGGTGGCCAGCTTTTTCAGCACCGCGTTGGTATCCGCAGTGGGCACCGACACGATCACAATGCCCAAAGTGCTGCCGGCGGTTTCGTCCTGGATGGGCATGGCGGTGAGAAACCGGGAATCGTCGTACAGTCCCCGGATCACTCCGGTGGCCCGGTCAATCCCGGCGGAGATCACCTTGTCCAGATATTCGGAATTGACCTGGAGCTTCAGGTGCTTGCAGCCGAAGGGGGAATCGGAGCAGAGGATGACCTTCCCCGCGGCATTGCAGATGATGATGTCCGTATCCGAGAGATTGGCGGCCACGTCCAGGTTCAGCAGAAAGTCCCGGCTGGAGGTATCCTCCCCCGCCGCGTAGGAGGAGGCCAGATGGGAGATGATCTCGGCATCCTTATCCAGCCGGGAGAAGGTGGTTTCCGTCAGATAGTCCTTCACCAGCTGCTGAAAGGAGGCTCCCAGCATGGTCAGCGCCACCAGCAGGATCAGCGCAGCCGCGTAAAAAATGCGGCCAAAGGAGGATTTCAATTGTTTCACACCCCTTCCGGTGCCTCTCATTCTTTTCCCAATAATTATATCATTTCTCCCGGGTTTTTCAACCAAGGAGAAAAAAGTTTACATCTATTTTACGCAAGATGATCTCTTTCTTAAGCGTACGTTTTATTGTATATATTAAGTGACAGACTTGCCACAGTTCGATTGCGTGATATAATGAGGAGGTAAGTCGAGCTTTTTCTGTTTGGAACGTTCGTCATCAGTCTGATTAGTCTGATTGTTCAGATAATAAAGAAGAAGTAACCGCCCCAAGTTCCCCAACTGTCGCGGTTACTTCAACCAACAGAGCAGGGAGCTGACCGTCTATCGGCAGCGCCCTTTTTCTATACTTATTATACCATACATTCCATACGTTGCATGGTTGTCAAGTGATTCAAATTACTTCAAACTTATAGCCCACGCCCCAGACGGTTTTCAAATTCCAGCTGTCGCTGACGCCCTCCAGCTTTTCGCGCAGGCGCTTGACGTGAACATCCACGGTGCGGGAATCGCCGAAGTAGTCGAAGCCCCACACCTCGTCCAGCAGCTGGTTGCGGGTGTACA
>JBJDYM010000253.1:0-1521 GCA_051867315.1 Faecousia sp. | reverse complement strand
TGACAAATCCGAACACTGAAAATCATCCCCAAATTCTTCCAAGATTTCTTTCTTTGTATCATACACCTGTGAACAGGGGATAAACAAGTGGAAATTTTCTTAATTTTTTGTATTTTTCATCAGCAGCCGGTTCAGGGCGCCGCCGAAGAAGAGAATCTCCAGGCAGCAGTACAGCCACAGCATGCTGATGGCGATGGCATACACCGAGCCATAGATGTTGGCATAGCTGGGGAAATGGGTTACATAGAGAGAGTACAGGTTGGAAAACAGCATCCAGCCGATGCAGGACAGCAGTCCGCCGGGCAGACTCTCCCAAAAGCGGTTGCGGCGGTTGGGGAGGATCATGAACATCAGAGTAAACAGCAGGCTTTGCAGCACCAGCAGGAAGAAAAACCGCAGATCCAGAATGCTCATCAGCAGCTGCACGGCGGGTAGGCTGATCCCCTGGAAGAAGGAGATCAGGGCGTTGCCGAACACATGGAGCACCAGGGTCAGCAGAATCACCACCTCAAAGGCAAAGGTGTAGAGCACACTGATGGCGCGGGTGTAGAGGTAGCCCCGGTCCTCCGACACGCCGTAGATGGCGTTTAGGCCCGTCAGCAAACCGTAAACGCCCCGGCTGGCGGACCACAGGGCCGTCAGCGCGCTCAGGCCCGCCACCGCGCCGGTGGCGTTTTCGTATACGCTGTACACCAGCTCCTCCGCCGTGCCCATCATGGCCTGGGGCAGCACCATTTCCAGAATCTCCAAAAGGCTGTCCACGGACAGCCCGGTGTAGCGCAGGCCGCTGAGCACCAACAGCAGCGCCGGAAAGACGGACAGGACGATAAAGTACCCCGTATTGGCCGCCAGCTGGGGAATATGGACGGAGGACAGCCAACGGATGCCGGTTTCCAGCTTTTGAAACAGGGCAGAGCGATTTTTCATGGGGGCCTCCTTTTTCGTGAAATCGCACGGCGCAGCACCGTGGGGTTATGCTGACAAATTGATCTTAACCGCACCAGCCACTGCAGGGAAGGCGATCAGCCTCCCGCTTTTGGTCTACAGTGACGGTTCGGCAAACTTTGCCTGCGTGCTGAAAAAGCCCGCTGACGGTATGTACAGCGGGCTTTTTATGGCAGCGTTTATTCGGCGGAGATCAGGTAGTAATACACGGGCTGACCGCCGTTGATCAGGCTGATTTCGGCGTCGGGGCAGATGTCGGCGAACAGGTCAGCCGCCTTCTGGGCGTGCTTTTCCTTGATGTCGCAGCCGTAGTAGATGGTGATATACTCTCTGCCGTCGTCGCGCACTTTCTCCGCCAGGCTCCTGAGCAGCACCTTGATGTCCTGGCTGGTACCGAACAGGGAGCTGCCGAACATGGCCAGGTAGTCGCCCTCGTGGATGTCGTAGCCGTCAAAATCGGAGTTCCGGGCGGCGTAGGTGATCTGCATGGTGTCCACGGTGGACAGAGCTTCCGTCATGGACTGGGTGTTTTCCTCCACCGTGCCCTCGGGATTGAAGCTCAGCATGGCCGTCACA
>JBJDYM010000252.1:0-1522 GCA_051867315.1 Faecousia sp. | reverse complement strand
ACAAAGGTGAGCCGGTATGAAAAATACCTGAAGGCCCTGGGCAGCAAGACCTACTGCGAGCTGAATCAGCTGGCCCGGGCGGTGGGCAAGTCCCCCAAATTCGTCCGCAGGGAGCTCAAGGGCATGATCGATGACGGTCTGTTCCTCGAGGGCCACCTGGACGAGGAGGAGACCAGCCTGATCACCAGCAACGACTCCTATGTCCACTATCTGGAAACCAGGCAGAAGCAGGCCGTGAAGCAGCAGGAGGAGGTTCTGGAAACGGTGCGCGCCCAGAAGGAGGCGGACGCCAAAAAGGTGAATGCCCAGACCCAGGAGGTGCTGGACAAGGGCAATGAATTCATCCGCCAGATCCGCCGGTGCAACGACGCCATCCCCGGCCAGGAGATCTCCGATAAGATCACCCGGATGGAGACCCTGGTGCGCAAGATCTTCGACCGGGTGGAAACCCATCCCGAGGTGGTGCCGGAGCTGAAAAAGCTGATGGACTACTATCTGCCCATGACCGTCAAGCTCTTAAACGCCTACGCGGACATGGACGCCCAGCCCATCCAGGGGGAGAACATCCAATCCTCCAAGCGGGAGATCGAAGCCACCCTGGATACCCTGAACACCGCCTTTGAAAAGCTGCTGGATTCCATCTTCAAGGCCACCGCCCTGGACGTGTCCAGCGACATCACCGTACTGCAAACCCTCCTGGCCCAGGAGGGACTGACCGAGGACGAATTTTCCCAGCTGCGGAAGAAACAATAACGAAAAGAGGATAAGCGATTATGGAACATGATTTCACAAAAATCGAAACCCCCAGCCTGACCCTGGAGCCGGAGCTGGAGACCAAGCCCGAAACCGACCTGGCCCCCGCGGCCCAGACGGCTGTGGAGGAGCCCAAGATACCCGAACCCGTGCTGACGGCCGAAGAGCAGCAGCTGGTGGAGGAATTTGCCGCCAAGATCGACGTGGAGAACACCGCCCAGATTTTGCAGTACGGCGCAGGCACCCAGAAGAAAATGGCCGATTTCTCCGACGCCGCCCTGGCAGGCGTCCGGGCCCAGGATCTGGGCGAGGTGGGCGATCTGCTGGTGAACGTGGTAGGAGAGCTGAAGGGCTTCGACTCCGAGGAGGAGAAGGGCTTTCTGGGCTTCTTCAAAAAGCAGGCCAACAAGCTGGAAGTGATGAAGGCCCGCTACGACAAGGCGGAGATCAGCGTGGAAAAGATCAGCGACGCTCTGCAGCAGCACCAGGTCCGCCTGCTGAAGGACTCCGCCATGCTGGACCAGATGTACGAGCAGAACCTGGCCTATTTCAAGGAGCTGACCATGTACATTCTGGCCGGCAAGAAGAAGCTGGAGGAGGTCCGCGCCGGCAAGCTTTCCGAGCTGGAGGCCACCGCCAAGCGCACGGGTCTTGCTGAGGACGTGCAGGCCGCCAAGGACCTGGCGGACAAGTGCCAGCGGTTTGAGAAGAAGATCTACGATCTGGAGCTGACCCGGGCCATCTCCATCCAGACCGCGCCCCAGATCCG